>JADJEH010000001.1:694175-1041263 GCA_016702305.1 bacterium | reverse complement strand
CGGATCTTTACGGTGACCTCGTCACAGACCCGCTTCTAAGTGAAGAATCACTTGTTTTATTACCCGGATCACCATGCGTCGATGCCGGTATTGATATTGGACAGGAGTATTTTGGACTGGCACCTGATATGGGATTTCTTGAATTCGATGGAACGAGTGTCGGAAATGGCGGAGAAATGGCTTCCAAGCTGTCTGCCAGTATCTTCCCAAACCCTGCCAACAGTGATGTTCGATTCACTGTAAGTGGGCTGCTGGGACCAACTAATGAACTTCATGTTCAACTCTTCTTGGTCAAGTTGTTTTCAGCGAAAGAATCATGACGCAATACCCATTTTCAAGGTGGCACAATAAGGCTTGCAGAAATGGGCATAGCGACGGGAAAGTACTTCGTTGTTTTTTCTGATGGCCGCGAAAAAGGTGTTGTTCCGCTCACTTATCTTAAGTAGGAGAAGAGATGGCAAACGTACGTCAAGTAACACACTGCATTCCATGGCGGCACCCGCTGCGGGTGCCCCTAACTCCGGGCGTCAAGACAAACTGATCTGAACCCGGCTTCGCCGTTCGCCGATACCGCACAAAGAGCGAAAAGCCCCGAATCAATTTGGTCCGGGGCTTTTTCTTGTGTGTTGTTCATCACGTGGGCGGCAGAAGCCCCCCTTGGTCCCCCAAATCCGCAGACGGACTTGGGGAAATGCAGACGGGCGGCACGCCTGCCGCCCCTACACCTGAAGCGCCACGCGCCAGCGGCAACGGGTCCAGCGTCCACGCCAACGGCAACGGGTCCAGCGTCTACGCTTGTGGCTTTCCTCTCTTATCCAATTTGGTTATATTAACTTGCTCGGGCCGCACCGGGCAAGATGGGGGCCTGACCCGGGTCAGGACCAAAACGAAAAAACAGGCAACTAAGTGCCTGTTTTTTAAGAGCCGCTGAACGGACTCGAACCGTTGACCTGCTGATTACGAATCAGCTGCTCTACCAACTGAGCTACAGCGGCTTGCAACCTTCGGGGGAAACCCAACTATACAGAATTCAGAGGCTTTTGTCAAGCGGCCCGGCCAGATTCTGGGCCCGGACTTTTTCGGGCAACCGACCCTCCGCGTCGCCCCGGCCCTGATCGGCTGCCTCCTGCGCTACCGATCGGCCCTTGTCCGCATCGTCGAGGTCGAGGCCTACACCGACGACGAAGCCTCCCACGGTTTCCGCCGCACCGCCCGCTCGGCCATCATGCACGACAGCTTCGGCCACGTCTATGTTTACCGCAGCTACGGCGTGCACGTTTGTCTCAATTTCACGACCGACCGCAAACGTTGTGGTGCCGTGTTGATCCGCGCAGCCGAACCCCTCGAAGGCCTCGGCCCCATGCGCAAACGCCGCGGCGATGTAGCGACTCACAAACTCCTTAGCGGCCCCGGCAACCTCACGCGCGCACTGGGCCTCACGCTGGAACTGAATGAAGAAATGATCGGTGCCAAACTTGAGGTCATCGCCGACGCACCCTGCGCCATCGTCTGCACCACCCGCATCGGTATCAGCAAAGCCAAAGACCACCCTTGGCGTTTCTTTGATCCGAACAGCGGAAGCGTCAGCGGCACAAAAGCGCTAAACGCGACTGCGCAGCCTTACTCTTTGACCGGCAGCTCAAAAATATCCGAGTAATCCGGCTTCCTGGGCATATTCTCCGGCGGTACCGGCGGAATCTCCGGAGGCGCAAGCGCCTCGAGTTTATCCAGCGGAATGTAGTAGCTCTTTAGACCTTCGGTGCAGTTGCGGCACATTTCTTCAACACGGCCGTATTTGATCAACTGCGTGCGAAACGCGTTGTATTTTTCGCCGTGCCAGATGTCGCGAAAGTCCTGTGTCAGCGCATTGCCCATCAGGAACTGCTCGTCCTTGTCGAAACAGCACGGTACCACATTACCGTTCCAATCAATCATCGTCGAGTACCACAGCCGCTTGCACGATTGATAGCGCCGCTTGGTGTCCCACTTTTCGCCGACCCGTTGGTAGCGTCGCAATTCTTCCGCATCCGGCAAGTAATCTGCCGCCTGCTCATCGGTGTAAATCTGCGTGGTCTTGATTTCCACCGAATCCGCGCCCCATTCTTTGGCTTTCGCGCGCAAATAGGGAATTTCGTGCTGGTTGTGCTTCATCGGCAGCCACTGCATCACAAGTCGCGGATATTTCAAACCGCGCTCATCGCGCAACCGCCGAGTCGCCTTCAAATTCTCGATGACCACTTCAAGATTGCCGCCGATGCGGTAGATCTTGTAGCTGTCCGGCGTCAGTCCGTCTATCGAGAAAATCAATTCCGAGAGTCCGGCATCAAGCAAGCGCGGAATCAGATCGCGCCGATGCAACAGATTGCCATTCGTCGAGACCATCGAAAAAATCCCGCGCGCGCTGGCCATGCCGATCATGTTCGGCAGATCATCATTGATGGTCGGCTCGCCTTGATTCCACAACGCGATGACTTTGACATACCGGCCGACATTGTTCAGTATGCGGCGGTAGTTCTCTAAACTCATCGTCCCCAAGTCACGTGTCAATTCGCGCGCGCCGATAGGGCAGAGGGGACACTGCAAGTTGCAGCGGCTGATCGGCTCAATCATGATACTGATCGGCCAGCCCCACACCAGCGGTCGCTTGACGACGTGCGACAGCGCATAGCCCGCCGTCAGTATCGTAAGATTCGCAAGATAGGTTGGACTAAGAGATAATCCGCGCGGCAGCACGTGACCTCGGGGTTGTGTGATCTTCGTTCGCCAATGTAACGGCTTTTCCGCAGACTTGCAACGGTGTCGTCCAAGTCTCGATGTTATTGACTTTTTTTAGCAGGTACCCGCCCATGATTCGCCGCCTTGTACTGCTGCTTGCCATCGCAGGCGCCGCATGGTTCGTATTGACTCCTGAGGAGTCTGCTTTCCCGCGTAAGGGTGCTCCGGGCCCGTTTCCGTCTGAGTGGTTCATGCAGCAGCGTATGTGGCCGCATGCGACGCTCGATCATGACCGCATTATGGCGGGCGCGCGCGGCCGCAGCCATGCGCAATCGCGCACTTGACGAAGATCCATTCTGGGTGCAACACGGTCCGACGAACATCGGCGGCCGTATCACGGACATCGTGGGCCATCCGACGGACGACAACATCTATTATGTGGCTTCGGCATCCGGCGGTGTCTTCAAGACAACGGACGCCGGGCAGACCTTTGTCTCTGTCAGCGATGCGCTGCCGACGCCGTCGTGCGGTGCCTTGGCGATTGATCCCGGCAATCCGAATCGCATCTACCTGGGTTCGGGTGAAGCAAATTCCGCCGGATACAGCTATCCCGGCTCCGGGCTCTACGTCTCCGCGGACGCGGGTTCGTCGTGGCAATTAAGCGGCCTGGCGAATACGCGCTACATCGCGCGTGTCGTAGTGCATCCGGAGAATCCGCAGCACGTTTGGGTCGCGGCCATGGGCGAGCTTTTTGCGCCGGGCGGTGATCGCGGGATCTATTTCAGCGATGACGCCGGCGCGACATGGTCGCAAGTGCTTACCGTCAACGATTCGACGGGCGCCTCAGATGTTGTTGTCCATCCGGAAAACCCGGATATCGTCTACGCGGCGATGTGGCAGCGCGTGCGCGGACCCGAGGAGCGGCGAGCTGGCGGGCGCGGCAGCGGCATTTATAAATCCACAAATCGCGGTGCAACATGGACGCGCCTATCGGTAGGGTTGCCGCCTGTAGGCGATGACGTTGGGCGCATCGGGCTGGCGATCAGTTCCTCTAATCCCAGTGTGCTCTATGCCTGCTACGCCGATCACCCGGGCTTCTTCCTTGGCGTTTACCGTTCCGATGATGCCGGTGAGAGCTGGGTACGGACCAACGACGAGAGTTTGACGGACGCCTATTCGAATTTTGGCTGGTATTTTGGCAATATCCGCGTACGGCCCGACGACGAGGACATGGTTTTTGTGCTGGGCGTCACAGCTCATCGCTCCACAAACGGCGGCGCAAGTTGGGAGGAAATTGCGGGCAACGTCCATGTTGATCATCACGCGCTTTGGTTCGATCCGCAGCAGCCGTTCCGATTTCTGCTGGGAAATGACGGCGGCTTGTACCGGACGCTGGATAACGGGAATGATTTTGTAGATCTTAATAATTTCCCGGCGATCCAATTCTACGCGGCAACTTATGACGCGCAGCAACCGCAGCGACTATACGGAGGAACGCAGGATAACGGCACCTTGCGCTCATTGACGGGCGACCCGCACGAATTCGACCGAATTTACGGCGGCGACGGCTTCTACACGCTCGTTGATCCGAATAACAATAGTTACGTTTATGCCGAATATCAATATGGTGGGCTGGGGCGCAGCACGAACGGCGGCGACGAGTTTCAATGGGCCTTGAATGGCATTGATGATGAAGAGCGTCGCAATTGGTCCACGCCGGTCGTTTTTGACCTCAACAACACGACGACCTTGTACTATGGCGCCGAACGCGTCTACCGCACAACGAACCGCGCCGTAGGCTGGACGGCAATTTCGCCGGACTTAACAGACGGTGGAGGATCGGGCAATCTGGTGTTTGGCACGATCACAACCATTGCTGTGTCGCCGGCAAATTCGCAAGTGATTTACGCCGGCACGGACGACGCCAATCTGTGGGTCACGAGCAACGGTGGAACGACCTGGCAGCGACGCGACGCGGGGCTGCCGCAGCGTTGGATCACCCGCGTGACGCCGCATCCGACAAATGTGAACGAGGCGCTGGTGACCGTGTCCGGCTATCGCGAATTGGATCAACAGGCCCATCTTTATCGCACGTCCGACCGTGGCCTCACTTGGTCTGAAGTCGGCAGCACATTGCCTGATGTTCCGTTGAACGATGTTCTATATGATTCGCGGTCCGACAACATTATATATGTTGCCTCGGATTTCGGCATGTTTTGGAGCGCTGACGCAGGGGCGACGTGGGCTGCGCTGGGCCGCGGACTGCCGCCGGTTCCGACTCTTGACATCGTACTCGATCCAGTTCAGCACCGACTCATCGCGGCGACTTACGGCCGTTCATTTCTAACGCTGCCGCTGGATTCACTGGACGCCAATCATCGTCCGCAAATCGTAAGCGTGACGCCGTCGGCGCCGAATGACACCGTGCAGACCTTGGAGGGCACGACGGTGCAGTTTGCGGTCATCGCAAGCGACCTCGACGAAGATGCGCTTAGCTACTCATGGAGCGTGGACGGCGAGCAATTCGCCACGACAACTGAAGCCGCATATCATTTCGCCGTGGTCGGCGACTTTCAAGTGAGCATTGAAGTCAGCGACGGTCTGTTGTCGGTACGTGATAGTATGATCGTTCACGTAGATTCGTCTCTGGCCGCATCATCCGCCGAGCTGCCGCAGGACTTCACGCTGCGGGCCTTCCCAAATCCGTTTAACAGCCAAGTCCAGCTCGAATATGCACTCCCTGCGCCGGGCGACCTTAGGATCGAAGTATTCTCCGTGGACGGCCGACTGGCGGCGGAAGTACTCGTCGGGCGCATGTCCGCCGGAACACACACATTGAATTGGTCGCCGAGTAACTTAGCATCGGGCACTTACATCGCCCGGATGCAGACGGCGGCAACGACCCGACACCTGAAACTCCTCTATCTAAAATGACAAGACTTGCCATTGGATGTTCGTTCGTTATCCTGTTTTGTGTGATGGGTGCGCGTGCTCAGGACACGTTGCGTTTCATGACATACAACATTCTGAATTTCTCGAATTCGAGCACGGATCGAATTGACGAGTTAAGGATCGTGTTAAGCACAGCTGATCTTGATTTGGTCGTGATGCAGGAGGTCATTGACCAGGGTGCGGTGAACAACATTCTCAATCAGATATTGCAGCCGATGGACCCGGACTGGCAGGCGGCCTCATTTGTCAACGGGCCGGATACGGACAACGCTTGTTTCTATCTCTCATCGCGATTGACGCTTGTGGCGCAGCGGCAAATCGCGACTCAGCTGCGCGACTTCACGGAGTACGAGTTCAGTTCGGCCGCTCTCGGGGCGGAGCATTTTTTCATGTACTCGGGGCACCTGAAGGCAAGCACCGGATCGGACAACGAGCAGCGGAGGCTTGAAGAATGTCAGGTTTTGCGGGGCGAGCTGAACGAGCATCCGGCGGGCACGTTGTTTATGATGTGCGGTGATTTCAATTTGTACAGTTCATTTGAGCCGGCGTATCAGCATCTGCTGAGTCTCGGCGACAATCCGAACGGTCGGCTGTTGGATCCAATCAACCGTCCGGGCCAATGGAACAACGGCGTCTCGTTCGCCGAAATCCATACGCAATCGCCGCGCACGGCGTCGTTCGGCGGCGGTGCAACCGGTGGCATGGATGATCGCTTTGATTTCATATTATCCTCCGCGGCGTGGATGGATACGGCCGGTGCCTACGTGATTCCGGCCACGTATCATACGTACGGCAACGATGGGTTGCACTTCAATCAGGCCGTGAACGACGGTACAAATCAAGCGGTGCCGGACAGCGTCGCCGACGCACTGCACGGCTGCGCGGATCATCTGCCCGTGATTGTGGACGTTGTGCTCCGCGGCAGCGGAACTCCGGTAGCGCCGTTGCCGCCGGTGGTAACGTCTCTGAACGTTATGCACGCCTATCCGAATCCGTTTAACGGTCAAATTAATCTCGACATTACGGGTTCACCGCTTGCCGGTCAGGTGTATGTTTATGACCTATTGGGCCGACAGGTGCAAGCGCACGCCGTCGCGCCGAGTGTTGGTGCGCAGCTCCTCAGTTTGAATTTCGCCGGACGTGCATCCGGATCATATTATGTCGTTCTTCAGCGTGACGGCCTTAGCGTGCCGTTGCGTGTCATTTTGCAGAGATAACATTGTCCCATCCAGTTGTAGCCATCGTCGGCCGCCCGAACGTCGGGAAGTCCACGATCTTTAATCGCATGACGCGCAGCAATCGCGCGATCACGGCCCCGGAACCCGGAGTGACGCGTGACCGTCACGTGGGTATTGCCGAATTTGTCGGTCATGAATTTCTCGTGATGGACACGGGCGGCTGGGTGCCGCGCTCGGAAGAGTTGTTTGACGCGGCAATACGCGAGCAGGTCGAATTTGCGCTTGAGGAGTGCGATGTCGTGCTCTATGTGGGCGACGCGCAGACGGGTCCGACGGACATAGACGTCGAGATTGCGCAAATGCTCAATCGTTCCACCCGTCCGGTGCTGATCACCGTGAATAAAACGGACAACGCGAACATGGAGATTGAGGTGCCGCAGTTCTACAGGCTTGGCCTGGGCGATCCGCATCCGATTAGCGCGGTGCAGGGGTATGGATTCGCCGAGCTGTTGGAGCACATCGTAGCTGCGCTTCCCGAGAAGGGAAGCAAGACGATTGAACGCCCCCGGCCGCTCATTGCGGTGTTGGGTCGTCCGAATACCGGCAAGTCGTCGCTGGTGAACGCGCTGCTGGGCGAAGACCGCCATATCGTGACGGACGTTCCGGGCACGACACGCGATTCGATTGACAGCGTTGTGCGGTACTACAAGCAGCCGTTAACGCTGATTGACACGGCGGGCCTCCGACGCAAGACGCGCGTAAAAGAGGCGCTCGAATTTTATACCACGGTGCGCACTCAGAAAGCGCTCAAGGATTGCGATGTCGCGGTGATCCTGATCGAAGCGCAGGAAGGTTTGCTGGCGCAGGATGTGAAGATCATTCAGGAGGCCGTCACCTATGGCAAGGGCGTTGTCGTCTGTCTCAATAAATGGGATTTGATGGACAAGGACGAGCGCACGGCCGGACTGATCGAAGATGAGATAAACGAGCGCTTGTCGAACTTGAGCTATTTAGAGAAACTGTTCATCTCGGCGAAGGACGGCCAGCGTGTGCATCGCGTGCTGGAAATCGCGTTGCGCGTGCACGAAGAGCGGCAGAAACGTATTTCGACGGGCGAGCTGAATCGTTTTCTGGCGACGGTCATGGAGCGCCAGCCGCCACCGTCCATCAAGGGCCGCGACTTACGCCTGACCTACATGACTCAAGCTGAGTCCGAGCCGCCGACGTTCATTCTGTTTGCGCGTTGGGCTGCTCTGATTCCTGACAACTATCAGCTCTTTCTCGAGCGTCGGATTCGCGAGCAATACGGTTTCAAAGGCGTGCCCATTCGGCTGTTCTTCCGCGGCAAGCGTGCATGAGACCGGCGTCGGCGCAGGTAGTCATTCCCGGAGTCGAGGGCGAGTACTCATATCTTGTGCCGCGGGAATTGTCGGGACTTGTTGAGCTCGGCGCCCGTGTGCTCGTGCCGTTTCGCTCGCGGCGGGTAACGGGTTTTGTGATTGCCGCGCACGAACGGCCTGCCGCTGAGGCTACGCGCTCGATTGAGAGATTGCTGGATGACTCGCCAGCCTTTTCGAGTGAGATGCTCGAGTTCACGCGCTGGATCGCGGATTACTACTTGTGCACTTGGGGCGATGCTTTGCGGACCGCGCTGCCCGCCGGGCTGGACGCCGAAGATCAGTTCCGTTTCAGCTTGACCGACAAGTATCACGACCAGCTTGCGTTGGGATCCGAGGCCTATCCGGTCGAGATCGCGCAACTGCTCGATGCGTTGGAAGAATCGCCACTAACGGCCCGGCAGGTCCAGTCGCGCTTCGGGATTGACCCCGATGGAGCAGAGATTAAGGCGCTGAAACAGACCGGCCAGATCGAATACACTCCGTTCCTGCGCGGTCCGCGCACGGGAGAATTGGTCGAGATTATTCTCGAATTGACGGAGACGGCTCGCCGCGCCCTTTCGGACGAGACGCTGTTCACACATGTCACGACGCGCAGCGCGCAGCGGTTGGTGCGCGAACTCAGGGACGCTCCGCCGGAAGGATTGCCGCGCCGCCACGTGATGCGGGGCGCCAGCAAGCAGCGGCGGCAAGCGTTGCAGGATTTGCTTGGCCAAGACATCATCCGCGAACGAAAAGAAGTGCTCTCGCGCTGGCGGCCGGACAGTTTGCCCGTATTGGCAGCCGAGTCCGGACGCCCCTCTGACGGGCGCCCAAGCGCTGGCATTGGCGGCGATTGCCGCCGCGCTCGACGAGGGAAAATACACGGGCTTCCTATTGCACGGCGTCACGGGATCGGGCAAGACGCGCGTATATATCGAAGCGATTCAACGGACGCTGGATCATGGCCGGACGGCGCTTGTGCTCGTTCCGGAAATTGCCTTGACTCCCGTCCTGTGGGGCCGCTTCCGCGCGGTGTTCGGTGATCTCGTGGCGATTCAACACAGCGCGCAACCGATGGCCGTGCGTTACGACCTGTGGCGCGGCATCGCGCGAGGTGAGTATCGCATTGTGATCGGAGCGCGCTCGGCGGTCTTCGCGCCGTTGCCGAAACTGGGTTTGGTGGTCGTGGACGAAGAGCATGAGGCGAGCTACAAACAGACCGAGGGGGTACCGCGCTATTCGGCACGGGACGCCGCGCTCTATCGAGCGGTACAGTCCGGCGCTGTGGCAATCTTGGGCAGCGCCACGCCATCGCTCGAAAGTCTGTTTGCCGTTGAAAACAAGCGGCTCGGCCTGTTGACGTTACCGGAACGGGTCAGTGGCGCGACATTGCCGCAAATTGAATTGACGCCGCCGGATGAGCCCGTGGAGGAGATTGAGTCCGGTTCGGTCGGTCAACCTCAGGCGGACGATCAGCCGAAGCCGGAAGCCGTCGCGCCAGCCGAATTGCACACGCTGTCCAAGCGAGTCTACTCGGCAATCGAGGAGACGCTGGAGCGCGGGAAACAGGTCGTGGTTCTGCAAAACCGCCGGGGCTTCGCTCCGTTTTTGATCTGTCGGCATTGCGGTAAGCTGTTTGAATGCCCAAATTGTACTGTATCTTTGACCTACCATCGTCCGGGCCGGATTTTGCGGTGTCACTACTGCCACCACCGGGACGATGCGCCTGACTTGTGCCCATCATGCGGCTCGGCGGACATCAATTTGTGCGGCAGCGGCACGCAACGTATCGCCGATGAGCTTGCCGACCGCTTTCCGGACGCGAGGATTGCGCGGATGGACTCTGATGCGATGGCACGCGCCGGTGCTCATGGCGAGCTGATGAGTTCGTTTGCTAGTAGAAAGTTGGATATCCTGGTTGGCACGCAGATGATTGCCAAAGGCCTCGATTTTCCGAACGTCGAGTTGGCTGTGGTTGCCGATGCGGACACGGAGCTCTTCTACCCCGATTTTCGCGCTAGTGAGCGCGGGGCCAGTTTACTTGTGCAGATTTCCGGCCGGGCCGGCCGGGCATCCGCAACCGGCCGCGTGATTATGCAGACGCGTGCGGCGGAACACCCGGCGCTCACCGTCGCGGTGCGCGGCGATTGGTTGAGATTTGCCTCAGACGAAATGGTCCACCGGCGCTCCGGCGGTTTTCCGCCCTATAGCCGACTTGTGCTGGTGCGCGGGATCGCGACGGATGAAGGTGTGCTGGCGCGGGCCATGCTCTACTGCAAGAAACAGCTTGCTACCCAGCCGCAGATTGAACTGCTGGGTCCATCTCCCTGCGCTGTGGCCAAGATTCGGAACCGGATTCGGTACCAGCTTCTGGCGCGAACGGCGCGTACCACCGATCCAACAGGAGTGACCCTGCGGGGGGCGGTCAAGCGCTTGTTTGCTGATCAGCGAAACTCTGAGGAGCTCAAGCGCGTGCAATGGGAAATAGATGTTGATCCGGCTGCTACTGCTTAGCCTGCTCTGGGTAGGCTTGGCGTCGCCGACTTGGGCTGCCCGCGAATCCGACTACCTGACGCGGGACTACGGGCGGTTTGCCGTGACGTACTGTCCGGAAGATTCGGCGCTGTGCGATCCGCTGATGGAGTCGGTCAGCCGCAGGCTTCCGGTCGCGGCAGCGCGATTGCAGTTGCGGTTGCCGGACGAGGCGCGCATCGTCATAACTCCGAGTGCCGCCGAATGGGCCCGGGTCACGGCCGGAAGTCCGCTGTGGGCGAACGGCGTCGCCTACCCGTCTCGGGGTGTCGCGATTCTGAAATCGCCGCGGTTCAATCCGAACGGTGGGCCGCTGGCTGAGACTGCGATTCATGAGGCCGTTCACCTGCTGCTCGATGCGGGTGCACCGGCCAGCGTCATACCACGTTGGCTGGACGAGGGCTTGGCGCAGTTCCTTGCCGGACAGCAGGAGTACATGGATGTCCATGTGCTGTCTCGGGCCGCGGCGTCGGGCAGGCTCCTGACGTTCTGGGACATTGAAGGCCTGATGGGGATGAACGCGCTGGATGCCAAACAGGGCTACGCCCAGTCGCTGGCGGCAGTAGAAGACCTGTTTCGCCGTTACGGCGACTCGGGTCTTGCGAACCTAGTGCACGAGCTGCGGCAGGGGAAACCGATAGATGTCGCGTTCCCGCGCGTGTTCGGAACACAATATGGCGTGTTTGAGCGCGAATATCGCGCGATGCTTGCGGACCATTATGGCGGATCGTGGTGGTCGGACAGCGAGTTGTGGGTCTCGCTTTTCTTTGTTATTCTGGTACTCACCGCGGGTATGGTCGCCTATTTGAAGCGGCGGACAACCCTGGCAAAATGGCGTGCGGAGTATCTACCGCCTGAGCCGACGTTGCCTCGCGATGTTCCATACACGGTGAACTACACTCTTGTGCGGTCGCAGCAGGCTGAGGCCGGTGAGTCTTCTGATGAGACAGGCGCGAGCGATGAAGGTGCTCGCCATGACCGGCCCATGCCGGGAAACTAAGCGTTGGAGAGAATTGTGCGCGTAATTGCCGCCGCCTTGCTTATGTTTGTCAGCACCTCGATCGTGTCGGCTGCAGCCGGGACGACTGGATATGAGCTCTTTCGCACGGACGGTTTCGCTCGCACGGCGGCCCTTGGAGGCAGCGGCCTCGCGACGTGGGGCGATCTGTCCGCACTGCAAAGCAATGTGGCCGGACTGGCAGCCTTGGAACGGCGGACGGCAACGGCCAGCTTCACGAAGCATGTGCTCGACATCAATCAGGGGACCATGGCCTATGCAGCTCCCTATCAAGGTAAGTTCGTGTGGGCAGCGGCACTCGATTATCTGAGCTACGGGACGTTCGATAAAGCCGATGAGAATGGCTTCAAGAACGGTGAGTTTGGAGCGTCGGACATGCAATTGCGTTTGGCGGCGGCGCGGTCCGTACGGCCTGACGTCCGGTTGGGCGGAGTGCTGAAGTACCAGCATCGGAGCATTGATGGGTTGACGGCCAGCGCGGTCGCGGTGGATGCGGGGATCCAATATGAGACTGGGTTCAACGGTTGGACCGTGGGCGCAGCGATCAAGTCCTTTGGGGTCGCGACCAGTGCATTTCTGGACGAAAAGGACCCCCTGCCGACATCTTATGAGTTGGGATTTTCTGTTCCGCTCGAACATTTACCTGTAAGATTCAATCTGGCGGGGGCTTACGTGACAGAAGAAGGTGCGGAAGGGCGGGGTGGTTTAGAGATCGCGTTCGCACCGCAATTCATCGGTAGGTTGGGTTATTCTACCATCGGGATTGACCAGCGAACGGGGCTTTCGTCCGACACATTTGCTGGTTTTTCAGGTGGTTTAGGCTTGAAAATAAAGCAATTGGCCGTGGACTATGCGCTGACTTCCCACGGCGAGATTGGCTTCCTGAATCGTTTCACAATTTCGACTGCGCTGTAGGACTAAACCTCCCCCTACTTCCCGTGTCTAACGTTTAGAATACCGCATGCCGGATGATCGGAACGACCATGAATTGGTTGAGGCAGCGCAAGCCGGGCGGGATGAAGCGTTTAATCAGCTTGTTCTGCGACACCGGAAGGCGTTGTTCCACACGGCAGTCGGCTTGCTCGGCAATCCGGACGAAGCCGATGATATTTGCCAGGATGTGTTCGTAAAGGCCTATGAGAGTTTGGGTGGTTTTCGTGCCACGTCGGCCTTTTATACTTGGATTTACAGGATTTGTATCAATCTTTGCTTGAACCGTTTGCGATCTCGCAAAGTTCGTTCGTTTCTACGGATTGACCATGAAGAGTTGTCTTTGCCGGCGACCGAGACGGCAGATTTGCCGGTAGAGCAGGCGGAGTTCTTGGCCAAGGCACAGGTGGCAATTGCCAAACTCCCGGAGAAACAGCGAGCGGTTTTCATTCTCAGGTACTTCCGGGAGTTGCCGCACGCCGAGATTGCCGAGATCATGGATCGGGATGTCGGCACGATTAAGGCAAATTATCATCAGGCCATCAAGAAGCTCCAGGCAGAGCTCGGCGGCTATGTTCGCGGTGAAGAAGAGTAACGCCCCACAATACGGGGCTTTGAGTAGAAAGCGATGAAGAAAGACACTGCCCGTTTACAGACTGAAATGCCATCCGGGCTGCTGACTGAACAGCGGCTTTGGGGCACTCCAGCGCGCAGTGATGCGGCCTTTCTTGTCGCTTTGCGAAGCCGTTTATCCGGCCGTCAACCGGCACTTTGGCTACCGTTTCGACAGGTTGCCGGGTTATGTGGGTTAGCGTTGCTGTTGATCGTTGGATTGTGGCTGCCGGTCGGCACTGCTGTTCCGCAGCTTGCCGTGGCCGAACAGGAAGACCTCGAAGTGGTCGTGGATGAGTTTGTAGACACCGAGACAACCATCGAAGACTTGGAGGTATACCTTGATTCCACATTCCCCGAAGAGTCGGTGGAGTTGGGTGAAAAATATGTCGAATCCGATCCGAGCGCGGCGGAGCTTCTGACGGTTGACGCGCAGGAGTTTGACTTGGTTCTGGCTGAGTTAGAGGACACGGAGTTTTTCTAAGAACATGCGCAAAATTGTGCTGATATTTGTGGCGATTGTTCTCCTTGGCCAGTCTGCTTGGGCGGATCGGCCAATGTCGCCGGACGAGCGCCGGGACCGGGTCGAGGCGGTGATCATTGGGAAATTTGCCAATGAACTCGAGCTAACACCGGACGATGCGGAGAAATTCTATCCCAGATTGCGGCAATTCCGGTTGGAAACCGAGGAGATGCAGCGGGAGCTGACGAACGCCCGGTCGCGCCTCGATGAACTTTCCGCGCAAAACAGTTCCGGGACGAAGGACGAGCTGAAGGCCCTGATCACCCGAACGAAGGACTTGCAAACCGGCATTCTTGAGAAGCGGGAGTTACTACTGACTGATCTGGCCGAATTCTTGACTCCGCAGCAGGTATCTCGTTGCGCAATATTGCTGGACGACATACCTCGTCGGATTCGCCAGTTCATGGATGAACGGGGAGGGGCAGGGGGGCCACCGCCGAAGCGGCCCGAAGGCCGTCGGCCGCGACAGGCGAGATAATTCTGCAAGGGCTGCGCAAACCGCAGCCCTTGTTGTTGTGCAAAATCCGTATTCCCCGTATATTGGCATATGCCCCGGCCGACCGTCACCATCATTGTAGTTAGCTACAACACGCGCGAAGCCGTCCGCGATTGTCTCCGCGCTTTGGCGCGCGTCCGCGACGAGGCCGAACTCGATGTGGTCGTCGTGGACAACGCTTCGGTAGACGACACGGTCGGGATGATTCAAGCCGAGTTCCCGTGCGTGCGACTCATTTCGAATCATGAGAATCGGGGCTTTGCCGCCGCTGTGAACCAAGGGGCATCTTCGACTCAATCTGAGTTTTTTCTGATGCTTAACCCGGACACTTGGATCAGCCGTGGGGCTCTGGCCAAGCTACTTGCGGTCATGGCTCAGGATCCAAGAATTGCGGTGGTCGGCGCACAGTTGGCGAGCTTTCGGGGTGATGACCAGGGATCCGTGTTGGCACCACCAACATTGCCCAAGGAGTTCTTCAATCTGCTCCCAGAGCTCAAGGCGATTCTGGTTCCTGCGTTTCTGAAGCGCCGTTTACAGCGTGGGCGGCATGTCGAGCGGCGCGGTCAGGTCGAGGTGCCCGCCGTCAGCGGCGGCGCAATGCTGGTGCGCACGGGGGCCTTTCGTGAGGCTGGCGGGTTGGACGAACGGTTTTTCGTCTATCATGAGGAGGTGGACCTGTGCCTCCGGCTGGCGCAACAGGGGTGGCGGATCGTCTTTCAACCGACCGCAGTGGTACTACATTATGATGCGTTGGCCACCGGGTTCCGGACCAACCGCCTACCGCCCGAGCCGGTGCTGAGTTGGCGGCTGCGGGGAACGGCCGTTCTGTTTGAAAAACACACGGTGGCGGGGACGCGGGATCGGTTTGTGCGGTTGGCGTGTCGGCTGTTGCGCCTGCGCGCGTCTTTGGCGCGCTGGCGGGGGCGCTGGGCAGCGGCCGGCCAAGCAGACTGGGCGCGGCGGGCCGAGGAGCTTGAAATGGCCGCAGTTAGCTTGGCCGCGCCTCGTTCGGGGGCAGAATTGTAGGATTATTTCGGACGCAAGTACAGGAAAAACTTTGGTTGACTTGACAATTTTGGACGGATACCGTATTTTCTTAGCAGGCTCCTCATAGGGAGCCTGATTTTTCTCTTCACTAAAGCGCAGATGGTTTGACTGGAGGCCTCGGTGACACAGGTAAGTACGGATAATATCCGCAACATTGGTTTGTTCGGGCATGGCCACTGCGGCAAGACGATGCTTGCCGAAGCCATGCTCCTGAATATGGGCGTCATTCACCGGCTGGGGAGCGTAGAGGCGGGAACGACGGTGTCCGATTACACAAAGGATGAGATTGAGCGACAAATGTCCATGCAAGTCAGCCTGATGCAGGGTGAGTATCATGGACATTTTTTTAACGTGGTGGATGCACCGGGATTCTCGGATTTCATCGGCGACATGGTTTCGGCGTTGCGTGCCGTGGACATCGCGGTATTGCCGGTTGACGGCACGACCGGCCACGATATTGGCCACACCATGGCGTATGAGGCGGGCGAGAAGTATGGCTTGCCGCGAGCGTTTGTGATCACCAAGCTCGATAAGGAGCACACGAAGTGGGACGAGATTGTCGAACAGTTGACTGAGGAGTTCGGCAAGAAGGTCCAACCGATTCACTTCCCGGTCAATCCGGGACCTGACTTTGACACGATCGCCAGCGGCTTCACGCTGAAGGCGTTCAAATACGCGAAAGATGGCACGGGCACTTGGGAAGAAGTGCCGCTGCAAGGCGAGTTGCTGGAACGCGCGATGGAGATTCGCGCCAAACTCATGGAAGTGGCGGCTGAAGCGGACGACGACCTGATCGAGATATTCTTCGAGAAGGGCGAGCTGACTGAAGATCAGTTGGTCCAAGGTCTGCGCAAGGGCTTCGCGTCGGGCAAGTTGATCCCTGTGTTGGCGGGCTCCAGCGTCAAGAATATCGGAATCAGTCGGCTGCTGGAGTTCCTGATCAAGGAAGGCCCGAGCCCGCACGACCGGACCTCAATTGAAGCGGAGACGGCATCTGGCAAGAACGTGGAGATCCACGAGGACGAGAAGCAGCCGACTTGCGCGTTCGTCTACAAGACGATAACGGAGCCGCATGTTGGTGAACTTTGCTATGTGCGCGTGTTCGCGGGCAAACTTGAACCGGGCATGGAAGTCTTGAACACTCACAGTGGCCAGACGGAGAAGATCGGTCAAATCTTCCATGTTGACGGCAAGACGCGTGAACCGGCGCAGTTGCTGGTGGCTGGTGATTTGGGCGCAATGGTGAAACTGAAGGCGACGCATACGGGCGACACGCTCTCGGACAAAGCGCAGGGTTACAAACTCCCGCGCATCGAGTTTCCTTCGCCGGTGCTTGAGATGGCGGTCGTTCCTAAGACCAAGGGTGAGGAAGACAAGGTCGCGACGGGATTGCACCAGTTGCATGTTGAGGATCCGAGCTTCCAGGTGGAACAGATGCCCGAGCTGGGCCAGTTGATCCTGCGCGGGTTTGGCGACATGCAGTTAGCGCTGCTGCTGTCGCGGCTGAGGGACCGTTTCCATGTTGACGCCGAATTGGTCGAACCGAAAGTACCGTACCGCGAGAGTATTCGCGGATCGGCGGAAGCGGAAGGCAAGCACAAGAAGCAATCCGGCGGCCGCGGGCAATACGGAGTGTGTAACTTGCGTATGGAGGCCCGTCCGCGCGGTGAAGGCTATGAATTCGTGGACGCCATCGTGGGCGGTGCCATCCCGGGCAAGTTCATTCCGGCCATTGACAAGGGCATTCAGGAGACGATGATTCGCGGAGTTATCGCGGGTTACCCCGTTGTGGACGTTAGGGTGACCGTATTCGACGGCAAGTATCACGACGTGGACTCGTCCGAACTTGCCTTTAAGATCGCGGGCCGCAACGGATTCAAGGAAGCGTTCAAGAAATGCAAGCCCTTAATGCTTGAGCCGATCTACGACGTGATGGTCCGGGTGCCCGAAGAATTCATGGGCGACGTGATGGGCGATTTGTCCGGCCGTCGCGGCAAGATTCAAGGCATGGAAGGCGAAGGGCGCTATCAGGTCATCAAGGCCAAGGTGCCGCAAAAGGAACTTTACCGCTACTCCACGATGCTGCGCTCTATGACGCAAGGTCGCGGTATGCATTCGCAGGGTTTCTCACACTATGAAGTTGTGCCGCCGGAAATCCAGGAGAAGATTGTCGCGGACTACGTCGAAGAGAAGGATGAGGATTAGTCGTATTGGAACGGCTATGGGCCCCCTGGCGGATGAGCTACATTTTGGAAACGGTTAAGCAGGAGCAGCCGGACGGCTGCGTATTTTGCCGCATGCTTGCCGAGCAGGACGACGCGCGCAATTTGATATTGCATCGTGCGGAGTTGTGCTTCGTGGTCATGAATCTGTTTCCGTATAATAGTGGTCATCTGATGGTGATCCCGTTACGGCATACGGGCGAATTCAGCTCGCTTACCGCAGCGGAACACGCGGAGATGGGCCGGATGCTGGATTTGGCGCGGGTAGCGCTGTCGGAGTGTTTCACGCCGCACGGTTATAACATTGGCATGAACATCGGCCGGGCGGCGGGCGCCGGGATCGTGGACCATCTGCACTATCATATCGTGCCAAGATGGAACGGCGACTCCAACTTCATGTCGGCGGTAGGCGAGACCAAGGTGCTCTCGGAGAGCCTGCCGGAGAGTTTTGCACGGCTGAAGACCGTGGTGAACCGGTTGCTTGGATAAAACAACCACAGGCTGAAACAACGGACTTGAACTGGGGACTTGGTGAAATAGACACGTTTGTGGGCGACATTTGGGAATTGGCGACACAGGCTTTTGTGACGCCAATCCACAGTGAGTTGCGCCCGGCCTCGCAGATGGCGTTGGATCTCTGGCGGCGCAGCGGCCCGGAGCTCGAACGCGAATTTGACCATGTCGAGAATCTGCCGTTGGGTCAGGTCTACTTGACCAGTGCTGGTGGTCTAAGTTGCGAGCGGTTGATTCATATTTCGGTGACGACGCTATCGCGCCGCCCCACGCTCGAGCATTTCGAAGAGGCGCTTGATCGTGCGTTGATGGCCGCCTATCACAACACGTTTCGTTCCGTCGCCATACCGGCGATGTTCATTGATCCCGGTGAGTTGACTACGCAAGCCGTGGCGCGAGTCACCGTGGAAATCTCAATGGAACATCTGCGCAAGGCCCGTTATCCGGGTCGCATCGTGCTGGTGGTTCCTACCGATTACGTCCACAAGGTATTCCTGTCTGAAATGTCGCGAGTTCAATATGGTGAACCGCTGATCTGATCCCGCCTCGTTCACGCACTTATATTAATTCCTCTTATGGCCTATCCCGTTCCCGGAACGCGCGAGCCTTTTCTTGCGACCCGCCGCCAAGACACTTGGTGGGTGGTACCGCTGGTTATGGCGACGGCGTTCATCGCGTTTATCGCGTACGCCTCGTGGGCGGCATTCCAGCCCGTCGAGTACAGTCGTTTCGGCCCGTACATTTCGCCGTTCTTTTCACCGGATTTGACGCGATTCGTGCCCGGCCTTGGTTGGTCGCCGGCGCTGTTGATTCTGTGGATTCCGGCGGGCTTCCGGCTCACATGTTATTATGGCCGCAAGGCATATTATCGTTCTTTAACGATGTCGCCGCCGGCGTGCGCGGTGGGGAAGGGCCAACGCGACTATAAGGGCGAACGCGCGCTGCCGTGGGTGCTGAACAACATCCACCGCTATTTCCTGTATCTGGTGACGATCTTTGTGATTTTCCACTGGATTCACTTGCTCGACGCGTTCCGCTTTGACGACGGGATTGGGATGGGTTTGGGCACGCTGGTGGTGTCGGCCGACACGGTGTTCCTGAGCTTGTATGTATTTAGCTGTCACTCTCTGCGGCACATGGTCGGCGGGAAGATTGACTGTTACTCATGCGCGGCGGCGGGGGTCACACGGCACAAACTGTGGACGGGAATTTCAATTCTGAACGACCGCCACAACGTATATTTTTGGTGCAGCTTGTTCACCGTAGGTTTTGCGGATGTGTACGTCCGCATGTGCGCGATGGGCGTGTGGCATGATGTGAGGTTCTTCTAATGGCGAACTACACGAAGCACGATTTCGATGTTTTGGTCGTCGGGGCAGGCGGCGCGGGATTGCGCGCGGCCATTGAATCGGCGGCGATGGGTGCGAAGACTGCGGTGGTCATGAAGTCGCTGTTGGGCAAGGCGCACACGGTGATGGCCGAAGGCGGCGCGGCAGCGGCGATGCGGAATGCGGACGATCGCGACTCGTGGCAGACGCACTTCCGCGACACCATGAAGGGCGGCAAGCAGCTCAACTTCTTCCGGATGGCCGAATTGCACGCCAAGGAAGCGCCGGACAGGATTCAGGAATTGGAGGACTGGGGCGCTGTGTTTGACCGCACGCCGACAGGTCTGATAAATCAGCGCAATTTCGGCGGGCATACTTATCCGCGATTGGCGCACGTGGGGGATCGCACGGGTTTAGAGATGATCCGCACGCTGCAGGACAAAGTTGTACACATGGATGCGGAGATCCTCATGGAAATGACGATCACGCATCTGTTCAAGAACGGCGGCAAGGCGTGCGGGGCGTTAGGTTACTCCCGTGTCACGGGCGAGTTTCACCTGTTCCGCGCGAAGGCGATTGTGTTGGCGACCGGCGGCGGCGGCAAGGCGTTCACGATCACATCGAACTCGTGGGAGTATTCGGGTGACGGTCAGGCATTGGCGTGGCGCGCGGGTGCGGAGTTGATGGACATGGAGTTCATACAGTTCCATCCGACAGGCATGGTGTGGCCGCTGTCAGTGCGCGGAACGCTTGTTACGGAAGGTGTGCGCGGTGAGGGTGGCGTGTTGTTAAACAAAGACGGCCGCCGCTTCATGTTTGATTACATTCCTGATGCATTTAAGAACGACGTTGCGGCGACCGAATCGGAAGCGAATCAGTGGGTGGCTGAGGTCGCGGCGGGCAAACGTGCCACAGTGCGACGTCCGCCGGAGCTGTTGACGCGCGATGTTGTGGCGCGTTCGATCCGGGCGGAAGTGCAGGCGGGACGCGGGAGCGCCCATGGCGGTGCGCTGCTCGATATCGCTTCGCGGCGCAATGCCGAGGATATCAAGCGCAAGCTGCCTTCAATGTACCATCAGTTCAAGCAGCTTGCCAATGTAGACATCACGAAGGAGGCGATGGAGGTCGGTCCGACGTGCCACTATATGATGGGTGGTATTCGTGTGGCGGCGGAGACTGCGATGAGCACGCTGCCGGGTCTGTTTGCCGCGGGAGAGGTTGCGGCGGGCTTGCACGGCGCGAACCGCCTCGGTGGCAACTCGCTATCAGACCTGTTGGTGTTCGGCCGTCGTGCAGGTTGGGGAGCGGCGGAGTATGCCAAAAAGGAATCGGTCACGCAGCCGTTGGAGCAGGAAGTTGAAGCTGCCATTGAGGAGAATTTGGCCTGCTTCACACGTCACGGCGGCGAGAATCCCTATACCGTACATCGTGACTTGCAAGAGATGATGCAGAATAACGTGGGCATCGTTCGCATAGAAGCAGAACTCAGAGCGGCTCTGGAAGCCCTGGACGAGTTTGACAAGCGCGTCAAGAACGTGCAGGTGAGTGGTGCGCGCGCATACAATCCGGGCTGGAATCTGGCGATGGACCTGCGCAGCATGGTGGTCGTTTCGCGGGCGATTGCGCTGGCCGCGTTGGAACGGCGCGAGAGTCGCGGCGGTCATTCGCGCATTGATTATCCCGATTACGACAAGCAGTTCTCCAAAGTTAACCACATCCTGAGCAACGAGGGCGGCACGATGGCGCTGCGGGCGCAACCGCTGCCGGTCGTGTCCGAGGAATTGAAGCAGTTTGTGGAGGAAGCCTGAGCCATGTCACGAAGCGTATTAATGAAGGTCTATCGCGGCGAGCAGGGGACGGGCGCACTGCACGACTATCAAGTCCCGATTGACGACGGAATGGTGGTGCTCGATGTTATTCACCGGATTCAAGCGACGGAAGCACCGGACTTGGCCTGCCGTTGGAATTGCAAGGCCGGCAAGTGCGGCTCGTGCAGTGCGGAGGTGAACGGCAAACCGGCGCTGATGTGCATGACGCGGATGGACACGCTGAATCAGGAGAAGCCGATTACGGTTGAGCCTTTGCAGACTTTCCCGCATGTGCGCGATCTGGTGACGGACGTGTCATGGAACTACACGGTCAACAAGAAGATTCAGCCGTTCACGCCGCGTCCCAAGGACGCCGACGGCAAGCAGCGGATGTATCAATACGAAGTGGACCGCGTGCAGGAGTTTCGCAAGTGTATTGAGTGTTTCCTCTGTCAGGACGTCTGCCATGTGCTGCGCAATCACGGCAAGCACGAGGAGTTCGCGGGACCACGATTCATGGCTCGGCTTGCGTCGCTCGAAATGCATCCGCTGGACGTGGCCGACCGCTTGAAACACGTTAAGGACGGTGCGGGCGTCGGCTTCTGTAACATCACGAAGTGCTGTTCCGAAGTCTGTCCTGAACACATTCATATTACGGATAATGCAATCATCCCGTTGAAAGAGCGCGTAGCGGACCGATTCTACGATCCGTTGCAGATGCTGTTCCGGGTATTGGGCGGAAAATGAAGTTTCATACCGAATACCTCACCTTCCAGACTGGGAAGCGCGAGGAGTTCGTTTTGATTACGGATCGAGTTGAGCAGGCCGTCCGTGTCTCGGGAATCCGCGAGGGCATGGTGCTGGTCTCGGCCATGCACATTACCGCCGCGGTGTATGTCAACGATGCTGAAGACGGTCTGATCGCGGATATTCAGGATTGGCTGCGGGATTTGGCGCCGGACCGAGACTATCGGCATCATCGCACGGGCGAGGATAACGGCAGCGCGCATCTCAAGAATCTCATACTGCACCATCAGGTGATTCTGCCGATCACGGCAGGGAAACTCGATTTGGGCCCGTGGCAACAGGTCTATTACGCCGAGTTTGATGGTCAGCGCCGGAAGCGCGTGGTCGTCAAAGTCATGGGCGAGTAGCCGCGGCGATGCTTGACACGCGGCGCGAGTGGCCGCTGCTGATTGTGGGCAGTGGACCGGCAGGTATCGGCGTGGCGCTCGAAGCAAAACGGCGCGGCGTTGCGGCGCTATTGGTGGAACGCGGCGCGCTATGTCATACGCTGTATCGTTTTCCGGAGCGGATGACCTATTTCTCGACGGCGGAGCTGTTGGAGTTTGCGGGTATTCCGCTGGTGTGCGCGGGAGCCAAGCCGACCAAACGCGAGGTGTTAGACTACTTCACGCGAATCGTGACGTCGTTTCGACTGCCGTTCGAGACCGATTGTGCGGTGACGGGACTGCGTCGTGAAAGCGATCAATGGATTGTGTCATCAAGTCGCGGCGAGTGGCGTTGCCGGGCCGTGGTGTTGGCGACAGGCTCCTATGATCAGCCGAACCTGCTGTACGTGCCGGGAGAACATCTGCCGCACGTGTCGCACTATTTTGAGTCGGCGCATCCGTTTATCGGCAAACAGGTTATCATCGTGGGCGGCAAGAATTCGGCGGCGGAAGCGGCGCTCGAATTGTATCGCGCCGGCGCACATGTGACGTTGATTCACCGCGGGGCCGGAGTGTCGCCGTCCGTGAAGTATTGGATCAAACCGGATTTGGAAAACCGCATCCGCGACGGCGAGATTCGCGCGCTGTATCATGCGCAAATTGCTGCGATTGAAGCCGGTATCGTGAAAGTGCGGATCGGGGAGCGTGACCAGGACCTGTCGGCCGATGCCGTGCTGTTGTTGACGGGTTACCAACCGGACTACGAGTGGCTCAGACGGATGGGATTCGAGTTTGAGGGTGAAGCGGACCTGCCTGTGCATGATCCGCTGACGCTTGAATCGAATCTGCCGGGCGTGTATTTCGCGGGCGTACTGCTGGCGGGTCGGCAGGCGTCACGCGTATTCATTGAGAATAGCCGCGAACACGGCGCGCGGATCTTGAAGCACTTCTTGCGTGAAACATGAGCGACCGTTGGTTCAAAGTCTGCCGGCGGGACGAACTGAAAGACGGCACGGCGCGCAGTATCACAATTTTGGGACGACCGTATGCCGTGTTTGCCGTTAAGGGCGAGCTGTACGGTCTGGATTCGGCGTGTCGGCACATGCGGGCGAATTTAGGGGCGGGGAAGATGCTGGGGAATGTGGTGTCGTGTTTCATGCATCAATGGGAATACGACGTGCGCTCAGGAAAGTGCTTGACGGAACCCGGCATGGACACGGTGAGCCGGGCGGTCAAAATAGAAAACGACATTGTATACATTTCGGTCGCGTGGCCGGATGAATAGACTTATTGGATCGAATGCGCGATAGCGCAACAAGGAGACTGGCATGAAGCAGCGCATAGTTTTACAGCTTGCGGCATTGGTTCTGCTGTGTAATGCATGGCCGCTGCAGGCGGCTTACGAGATATTTTTCCACAGCGGCACCGTGGTTCCGGCCGCGGGTGATTACCGTGTTGAGTCAGTATTGCCGGGGACGCACGTCGTCCTGCAATTTGAAACCGCGCTCACGTTGGCGCAACGCGACCGGTTGGCATCCGCAGGGGTGAAACTCGTCGGGTACCTGCCCGAGCGCGCGTTTGCGGCGCAGCTCGATCGTCCACTAACCGCACAGGAGTTGACGGCTTTGGGTGTGCGCGCGGCGTTGCCGTTTGCACCTGAGTATAAGCTGCATCCGCGCGTCGTGACGGGTGATTTCGGAACGTGGAGCGAGTACGGCGACGGCCAGCGGATGTTTAACGTGGACGTGTTCGAGGACGTGACGCTGGAACAGGCGGCGGCTGACTTAAGCAAAGCGGGCTATGCAGTGGGCGACCATATTGACGTGACGCACACGCTGGTTGTCGCGGTGGACCCGGGCAAGATCATGGAGCTTGCGGCGATAGATGCGGTGCTATTCATCAATGAAATGTCGCCACCGCTGGAAAGTCTAAATTCGACGGTGCGCACGCGCCTGCATGTGAACGAAGTGCAGACAGCGCCGTACAACCTGTCCGGCGACGGTGTGACCATTCTGGTGTATGACGGCGGTTTGATTGATTCTACTCACCCGGATTTTGGCGATCGCGTCACGGCCATGGAAGACGGCGCGATTGCGGATCACCCGACTCATGTCGGCGGCACGGTGGGTGGTAACGGCGGCAATTTGCGTGGTATGGCCCCGGCTGCAAATATTGTCAGCGGCGAATACGATGCGTGCACACCGTTCTGCTTTTATAACAGCCCGAACGACGTTAGCGATGACTACACATTTGCGCGGCAGAATTTTGATATTGAGTTGACCACCAACTCGATGGGCGCAAATGTCAGTCCGAACGGCTATCCGTGTGCGTGGTTTGGAGACTACGAGCTATCCTCACGCGTGATTGACGGATTGGTGGCTGAAACAGATGATCGTCCGTTGATTCAGTTCTGGGCCGCAGGCAACGAGCGCGGCGACCCCGGTTGCGGCAACAGTTCGTATCGCTGTATGTCCATTCCCGCTTCGGCAAAGAACATCATCACGGTTGGCGCGACAACGTCCACGGACGCGGTCGCGTCGTTTTCATCATTTGGTCCGACGGATGACGGACGCCTGAAGCCTGAAGTCGTCGCAACGGGTGTCAACGTGAATTCGTGCGCACCAGGCGGTGGCTATCAGGTCATGTCAGGTACTTCGATGGCGACTCCGGCAACGGCGGGCGTTGGGTGTTTGATTCTCGAACGCTGGCACCAGCTCTACCCGGGTTCGCCCGATCCTCTGCCGGAAGCGATGAAAGCGCTTATGATTAATTCGGCGACGGACTTGGGCAACGTCGGGCCGGATTTCCAGACAGGCTACGGGATCGTGAATGCTCAGCGCGCGATTGACCAATTGGCCGCGGGTGGCGTCATCCAGAGCACTTTGGGTGCAGACCAGCCATTGGATTTTGAATTCAATGTCCCGGAAAACACTCCATTTATAGATGTCAGTTTGGCGTGGACGGACGTTCCCGCGTTGGGCAATGTGATTCCGACGCTTGTCAACGACTTGGACCTAATTCTGATTTCGCCCGCCAATCTGGGCTATCAACCGTGGGTGTTGAATCCAAGTTCTCCGGGCACCGCAGCGGTTCCGGGTGAAGACAGCGTTAACGTATGCGAAAAAGCGCGAGTGACGAACCCTATCGCGGGAACATGGCGGGCGCGGGTGCTGGGTGACATCAATGTGGGTGAGACGCAGACATTTGCGCTCGCATCGAGCCTGCCTTTGGCGACAGAGTGGACGACGGTGACGGGTGTGATGCAAGACACGGAAGCTGGGCTTCCTGCCCGCGGCATTGTCTATGTTCCTGAAGCCGGTCTGACCGCTTTCGCGTTCCCTGGCGGCTCCTTTTCGTTCACCGTTCCGAGCGGCCGCAATTACACGTTGATTGGGCGTGCCTTTGGATTCCAAGGCGCTGAGGTCGGGATTACGGCCGACGGCCCGACGGTCGTGCAGAATATCGAACTGACGTTTTTCGATCCCGCTCCACCGAACATCACCGGTACGGTGGTGGATCAATTCAATCAGCCGGTGGTCGGAGCCACGGTCCATTCGACCTTTCCCAATTGGCCAACTCCTGTCGTGGATGCATTGACCGACGCGTCTGGTGAATTCAGCGCATACCTTCCGCCTGAAACGTATGATATTACTGTCTCGGCAGGTGGTCTGTCGGTAACGGAGACGATCACAACGACGATTGGCGGCGATTTCACGATTGTATTGAACGATCAACGCATTCGTCCAGTCGGACCGGATGCGGGCGGCTATTATTGTTACGAAAATGCCGACACGGGTTACGCGCCGACATTCGCCTATACTTCGATTGCGCCCGCGGGTGGCGGCGCCGGCACTTTAATCGGACCGGGTGCCGGTAACGACTGGCTGATTCAGGTAGCGCTTCCGTTTAGCGCGCGATTCTATGGCACGATTACAGAAGGTTTGACGGTTTCGGCGGACGGCTGGATCGGTTTTGGGAATGTTGCGGGCGGCGCCCAATCGTGGACGAACGGTTTCATTCCAAATAGCGATGCGCCGAACAACTGCGTTCATGTATTTTGGGATGACTTGTATCCCTACAATCCGACGGAAGGCGGGCAAATCGCGTCGTTTTACGACTCGCTTAACGGGCGATTCATCGTTGAGTACTACGAAGTATCGCACTTCCAGCCGACGAACTTGAAGGTTACGGCACAGTTTGTCCTCTACTCGCTGGATACCCGGCAAACGTCGTCGGGCGATAGTGAGTTTGAAGTGCATTACCAGCGGTTTGACTACGACGGTCCAGACACCGACCAGGATGCGACGCTTGGTATTGAGAATTCCAACGGTAGCACGGGTCTGATGGTGTATTTCGACGGTGGGGCGGACCCCTACCAGTACCCCGTTGCGGCGGGTACGGCGCTGCGCTATACGACCGGGCCGATTCTCGGCACGGGAACGGTGGCGGGACAGATTACAGCTCTGCCTGCGACCGATTTGAGCACGGCGACGCTGCGCCTTGGCGCGACTTCGTTCAGCCCGGAAGCGGATGGTTCTTTTTCCATTGGCGGCGTACCGGGCGGCCAATTCCGCCTGGAGTTCTCATATGCCGGATATGAGACAGTTGAATCTGAGCAGTTCACTGTTCCTGTCGGCGGCGAGGTGACGGTCAATTTGACCACGTACCGGCTGAATGCCCCGACCAGTTTAACCGGAGAGTTTGACGCAGAAGCCGGAGTGATTCGCTTAAATTGGGTGCCACCGACGTGGGCAGCCGGCCTGCGTGAGCCGGGCGATCAGCCCTTGGATGCACTAAGCAACTACACGGTCCTTGTGGGCGGTCGCACTCCTGTGACGGGCATCTCGGATACCTTCCTCGTATACACTCCGCCGAATCAGGGGATTTACCGTATGTGGGTCATCGCGAACTACGACGGTGGAATATCGGACAGTTCCAATATGGTGCAGTTCACAGTCACCCCGGCGCATGAAGTGCTGGGACTGGTGCCAACGGAGTTGAGTTTGGCGCAAAATTATCCGAATCCGTTTAACCCGACGACGCGCATCAGTTTTGGCTTGCCAGCGGCTTCAACCGTAACCTTGGATGTGTTTGACATTACAGGGCGTACGGTGGCGCAATTGTTGCACAGTCGGCTGGAAGCCGGTTACCATCGTGTGGACTTTGACGGCACGAATTTGGGCAGCGGCGTGTTCTTCTACCGATTGAGTACCGGGGAGCGGCAGATCATCCGCAAGATGATGCTGTTACGCTAACCAACCGATCCTCGTGAACAGAGGGGCCGCGCGGCCCCTCTGTGTTGAGTGTAGTGTTCTAACAAGATTTTCTGGAGATTTCATTCGCATATGAAACTGACATCGCTTGCCAGTTACCGGTTTACCCCAAGTCTTCCCGACACGTTGTCGCGTCTGACTGAATTAGCCTATAACTACTATTGGTCATGGCGGCCCGAGATTCAGGAGCTGTTTCGGCGCCTGGATCCCGATCTGTGGGAAGCCAGTCACCACAATCCGCTTAAGCTGCTGCTGGACGTCGCGCAATGGAAGCTGACGAAGGCTTCCCAGAGCGTAGAGTACCTTGAGCATTACAAGCACTGCATGCATCTGCTGGACTCGTATGTGAACGACGAGTCGTGGTATCGGCAGGTACATTCGGGCGAGCAAAACGGCCGCATCGTGTTTTTCTCAATGGAGTACGGGCTGTCGGCCAGCCTTCCATTGTACAGCGGCGGCCTGGGCGTGTTGAGCGGGGACTATCTCAAAGGAGCATCCGACGTCGGTTTGCCGGTAGTCGGTATCGGACTGGCGTATCGGCAGGGCTACTTCCAGCAACGCCTTGACGTGAACGGACACCAGAGCGAAATGTACCCGCAGAACGACTTTGATGTACTGCCGATGCAGCCGGTGCTTGATGAGCACGGCAATCGCTTGACGATTCAGATTCCCTTTCATAATCGGCAGTTAACGGTCGGTGCATGGCTGGTGACGGTTGGGCGGGTTCCGTTGTACGTGCTGGACACCGATTTGCCGGAGAACAATCCCGGCGATCGCTCGATTACGCACACATTGTACGGCGGCGATCGGGAGACGCGAATTCAGCAGGAGATTGTGCTGGGGTTTGGCGGCGTTGAGTTGCTGCGCAAACTGGGCATCAAGATGTCGGTGTGTCACATGAACGAGGGGCACTCGGCATTTGTGCAGATCGCCCGGATTCTGCACGCGGCGGCTGACCAAGGCTTGACCTGGTATGAGGCGCTGCAACTGGTGAGCGCGGGGACTCTGTTCACGACGCACACGCCGGTGCCGGCGGGCATTGATGAGTTCTCGACGGAATTGATGGACAAATATTTCGGGCAGATCTATGACCGATTCGGCATCTCGCGTGACGAAGTTCTGGGACTGGGCAGCGTTCGACCGGGCACGCCGGGACAGCCATTTAACATGGCCATCTGCGCGCTGCGCACGTCGGACTATACGAACGGCGTGAGCCGTTTGCACGCGGACGTGTCGCGCCGGATGTGGACGGAAAGTTGGCCCAATCTGCCGCACGAAGAAGTGCCGATTGACTTCGTGACCAACGGCGTCCACCATGCGACGTGGATCTCGCCTGAGATGTCGCAACTCTTCAATCGCCACTTCAGCGCCGAGTGGCGCCACGGTCCGGACGACAAACGGCTGTGGGCGGAAACGGATAAGATTCCCGACAATGAAATATGGGAGACGCACAATCTTGGCAAGCTGCGGCTGATTGACTTTGCGCGATCACGCGTGGCGGCCTACAGGCAGCGCGTCAGCGGTTTTGTGCCGTTGCACGAGGAGCTTGAGCAGATTCTCCATCCTGAAGCACTAACCATCGGTTTTGCGCGCCGCTTTGCGACGTACAAGCGGGCAACGCTTTTGCTGTCGAATCCGGAGCGGTTGTTGGCGCTGCTCCGTTCTGAAGACCGGCCGGTGCAATTCATTTTCGCGGGGAAGGCGCATCCGCAGGACGTGATGGGCAAGGACCTGATTCAGGAGCTGATTCAGTTCGCGCGCCGGAACAACGTCGAGCATCGGATGCTGTTCCTTGAGAACTATGACATGAACGTAGCCGCGCATCTCGTGCAAGGCGTGGATGTGTGGATGAACAACCCACGTCGTCCGCTGGAAGCGAGCGGCACGAGCGGTATGAAGGTGTTGATAAACGGCGGATTGAACTTCTCGATTCTCGACGGATGGTGGGACGAGGCGTACCTGCCGGAAAACGGCTGGGCGATCGGCGCGGGTTTGCAGTTCGGCAACGACACCCAGCAGGACGAAAGCGATGCGCGGATGCTGTTTGACGTTCTCGAACACCAAATCGTCCCGCTCTACTATCGCCGTGGCGACGACGGAGTGCCGGCTGCGTGGATGCAAAAGGTCAAAGCCTCAATCGCCGGGCTGGTACCGCGGTTTGCGGCGCGGCGGATGGTGAAAGAGTACTGGGAGGACTTCTACGTGCGCGCGCTGGAGCGCTGCGCGTTGATGGAGATGGACAACGCGGCCGGTGCACGCGAGCTGGCGCGCTGGAAACGCCATGTGGAAAGCCGTTGGCACGAGGTGCGGGTGCTCAATGTAAAGACGGAACCGACGTTTAATCTGCATCCGGGCAGTCCGGTCCGGGTGAATGTGGAGGTCGCTTTGGGCGGCCTGCTGCCGGAGGATGTAGAGGTGCAGATTTGTTACGGCGCGGATCGCGGCAAGGGTGATATTGAGCTGTCGGGCTACACGCGGCTGGACTATGCTGAGAACGGCACAGCGCACCAGTACACAGGGTCGTGGACGGCACCTGAAAACGGCACTTTCGGTTTCACGGTGCGCGTGGTACCCAGCCATCCGTTCATGGGCAATCCGCTGCGCATGGGGATCGTCCGCTGGGCGCCAGGGCACGCGTAAGATCAGGATACAGACGAGAGCAAAAGAGGACGACCGGCGAGTCGTCCTCTTACGTTGAAGTCCGTAGGCCTACAGGGCAACGGCCATCATCCGGCCTCGGGCTGTTAGTCCGGAGGAGGCATAAAGAGCCTGCGCGCTTGGATTGTCTTCCGCGACCAGTAGCCATAATTCTGCGCAATTCTGTTCGACTGCACGCTGGCGGGCATGCTCCATGAGCTTGCGGCCGATGCCCTGGCGGCGGCAGCCGGGGGCTACAGACACGTCCCAGACCCATAATTCTTTGATTCCATTGAACCTATTGGTCGAGACATAGAGCCAGAGGTGTCCTGCGTAATGGACAGTTTCGGTACTCGCAATCCAGATTTCACTTTCGGGTCGGAAGGCGAACTCTTTCACGAATCCTCGGAAGCGCTCGAAGAGGTCAGTTTTTGTTTGACTTGGCCGACCGTGCAGGGAACCGCAGGTCTCGCATCCGAGTTGGAGAAAGTAATCGAGGTCGCCGGACTGCATGGGGCGAAGGAGCAGTCTTTGCGGTAAAGAGGCGTGGTCTTCCATTTGTTTCTCCGACAGTTGGTGCTCGGAAGACAAATAAGACTATATTTGTCAACTATTAAGAATTCCCCGATGGACCTGCGGATGCGGATCCGCTGGATGAAAATTAGGGCAAAAGTTTGTAGATTGCGAGACCTTCGCAGAAACCAATCTAAGGAGCAAGAAGTGAAGAAATTTGGAATGTTGCTCGGCTCAATGGCCGTAGTGGCCCTGGTGATCGCCGGTGGCATGAGTTACGCAGGTGAAGGCGCCTGTTCGTCCAAGTGTTCGAGCAAGGGTGCTAAGACTGCCGCAAATTCCCAGTCCTCATGCGGGACGACCGGGACCGCAACTGCCCTGACGGGTTCCACGACCGCGAGCTGTGATGCTTCCAAGGCTTCTGATCAGAAGGCTGCCGGATCGTGTGACGCCTCGAAATGCGCGGCTGGTGCGACGAACGCGGCGATGACGACGGGTAGCTGCGATGCTTCCAAGTGCGCCGCCGGTGCGAATGCCTCGATGAAGGCTGGTTCGTGTGACGCCTCGAAGTGCGCGGCTGGCGCGACGAATGCGGCGATGACGACGGGTAGCTGCGATGCTTCCAAGTGCGCCGCCGGTGCGAATGCCTCGATGAAGGCTGGTACGTGTGATGCTTCGAAGTGTTCGGCGGCTGGCGCGACGAACGCGGCGATGACAAGCGGTTCGTGCTGCGCGTCGAAGGGTGCGAACGCTTCAATGGCTTCGGGATCGTCCTGCTCGACGACGAACGCTGCGATGACGAGCGGTTCGTGCTGCGCGTCGAAGGGTGCGAATGCTTCAATGGCTTCGGGCTCGTGCTCAGCATCCAAAATGGCGTCGGGCGAGAAGGGCTACTTCGGCGCGAACGTCTACAAGATTGACAATGGCGTGATGTACGCCGTTGCGGATGGCAAGAAGTTTGTCGTATCGGACAAGACTCCGTACAACCAGGTTGGCAACGCTCGTTTTTATTTTGCGGATGATGCTTGCGCGGTGAAGTGTTCGGAGAAGATGGCTTCGATGGCCAACAACTATGTTCACGAAGCTGTCGAGCTTGCGACGGTCGAGTCCAACGTGAAGATCGAGAATGGCAAGAAGATCGCGACGTGTTCGATGTCGGGCCAGAGCTTTGAAGTGAGCAACGCGACGCCGGCGGTCGTGCAGGACGGTCAGAAGACCTACTTCTGCGGCCAGGGCTGTGCAGATCATTTCATGGGCCTGTAAAGAGACCCCGTTCGGTTTGATGTCAAGAGGCCGCACCGGATCGGTGCGGCCTCTTGATTTTATTAGCACTTATGCCCTAACTAATTAGAAACAATGTGTTAAGAGAAGTTGTGGTGGGTGCTGGTTGGGGGAAGTCCTGTGGCAGGTACTTGACAGGCTGAAGGGCGTTCTGTATATTTCGGGTTCGCGCACAATGCCGCGGGCCTGTGGCGCAGTTGGGAGCGCGTCTGAATGGCATTCAGAAGGTCAGGGGTTCGAATCCCCTCAGGTCCACCAGACGTACCCGACGGAAATCGGGCCGTTCTTTTTGCGGGAGTAACTCAGTGGTAGAGTTCCACGTTGCCAACGTGGTTGTCGCGGGTTCGAATCCCGTCTCCCGCTCCAGAATTAGATAGACGCTGCAGGCCCGATGCAGCGCTGCTGCGCCTGCGCATGGTTCACTCATAGACTGAGTGGATTGAGATCAGCGTGGCGCCGTAGCCAAGTGGTAAGGCGGAGGTCTGCAAAACCTCTATTCAGCGGTTCGAATCCGCTCGGCGCCTCCAAGCCGCATGCCGTCCGGTAGTCGGCCGATCGCGGCTGCCGGGATGGTGAAATGGTAGACACAGGGGACTTAAAATCCCCAGGGAGCACAACTCCCGTGCCGGTTCGAGTCCGGCTCCCGGCACACGCGTATCTGGTCTGTGCGCCGCAGTTCACTGTCTGCCTGTGGTCGTGCTACCGGCTGAAGGGCCGGTTGCTTTGTTTATGAGGGCGATTAGCTCAGTTGGTTAGAGCGCTTGCGTGACATGCAAGAGGTCACAAGTTCGAATCTTGTATCGCCCACCGGCGTGGACGCTGGATCCGGTACCGCTAACGCGTAGAGCTTGGTTGGGTTGCCGACGTGGACACGTAAATTGAAATAGCGCCGCTTCGAGGGCGAATACCCGAGGAATCCGTTCGTAAAGGTACTCGACATGTCAGAAATCAGAATAGAATTTGAGGACGGCCAGTCCGTCGCGGTACAGCCCGGCGTGAAGCCATTTGACCTCCTGCCCGCGGGCAAGGAGGTTGGCGCGCAGGGAGTGTTGTCATCGCTGTTAGACGACGCGATTTGGGATTTGCATCGGCCTTTGGAGCGCGGCGGTAAGCTGCGGTTCATCGGTTTTGATCAGCCTGAAGGCCGATTTGTCTATTGGCATAGCGCCGCGCATTTGATGGCGCACGCGGTCAAGGAGCTGTGGCCGGAATCGCAACTGGCAATTGGACCGCCGATTGCGGACGGCTTCTACTATGATATTGACTCGCCGCACGTTTTCACGCAGGAAGATTTTCCTGTGATTGAAGACAAGATGCGCGAGATTTCGAAGCGCAATTTGCCGTTGATTCGCAAGGACCTTGACGACGCGGCGGCGCGCATGCTCTTTAACAAGCTGGGCGAGTCGTACAAGATTGAATTGATCAACGATCTGAATGAGTCGTTGACGGTTTACGAACAGGGCGACTTTGTGGATTTGTGCCGCGGTCCACATCTGGATCGGACGAGCCGGATCAAGCACTTCAAGATTCTGTCCGTGGCCGGCGCGTATTGGCGCGGTGACGAAAAGAATAAGATGCTGCAGCGGCTTTATGCGACCGCGTATCCCACCAAGGAGTTGCTCGAAGAGCATCTGCACAGGATTGAAGAGGCGGCGAAGCGCGACCATCGTAAGCTGGGCAAGCAGCTCGATCTGTTCAGCTTCCATAACGAATCGCCGGGCGCGGTTTTCTTTCATCCGCGCGGGCAGATTATCTGGGACGAGATTACTCGTTATTGGCGAGCGAAGCACTACGCGGCGGACTATCGCGAAGTGCGCACTCCGTTCGTGATGAACGAAGAGCTGTGGCACAAGTCAGGCCATTACGAGCACTACCGGGAGAACATGTACTTCACCGAAGTGGATGAGCAGTCCTATGCGTTGAAGCCGATGAACTGTCCGGGTCACTGTCTGGTCTATGGTACGCACCAGGTATCGTACCGCGATCTGCCGCTGAAGCTGTGTGAATTGGGCACGGTACACCGCTATGAAAAGAGCGGCGTGCTGCATGGACTCTTCCGTGTGCGGGTGTTTACTCAGGACGACGCGCACATCTACGTCATGCCCGAGCAGATTGAGGAAGAAGTCGCCAAGGTTGTGCGCTTCATCTTTGAAATGTATCGTGACTTCGGATTTGAGGATTTCCGCGTGGAGCTTTCTACTCGTCCGGAATCGCGTACCGGTTCTGATGAAGTATGGGATCAGGCGGAAGGGGCGCTGGCCAATGCGCTGACGAACATGGGAGTCCCCTACAAGCTGAATCCCGGTGACGGCGCGTTCTACGGCCCAAAGATTGACTTCCACATCAAGGATGCGATCGGCCGGACATGGCAGTGTGGGACGGTGCAGTGCGATTTCTCGATGCCGATGCGATTCGGTCTGGAATATATCGGCGCGGACGGCGGCCGGCATACTCCGGTGATGATTCACCGTGCGCTGCTGGGTTCAATGGAGCGCTTCATCGGCATTTTGATCGAGCACTACGCGGGCGATTTGCCGCTGTGGCTGTCGCCGGAGCAGATCCGGATTCTGCCGGTTTCGGACAAGACCATTGACTACGCGACTGGTGTTGCCGCCGAGCTGAACGCTCGCGGGATTCGCGCGCATCTTGATGACCGCAACGAGAAGTTGGGCTTCAAGATTCGCGACGCCGAGCTGAACAAGATTCCCTACATGGCCGTAATCGGCCCGAAGGAAGCTGAGAGCGCTCAAGTATCGCTGCGCCGCCGTAAAGAGGGCGACTTGGGCGGCCTGAGCGTTGAAGCGACGGCTGAACGCCTGTTAAACGAAATTCGTACTCGCACGACTCATTAATATCGGAGGACTCCTGCGCACCCCACCCCCCACGACCAAGGCTAATTCCACTCGCATCAACGAGCATATCATCGCGCCCGAGGTGCGGGTCATTGGCAGTGACGGAGAACAGATCGGGGTAATGCATCCGGCGAAGGCGCTGGAGCTGGCGCGGGCGGAGGAGTTGGATTTGGTCGAGATTGCGTCGGCTGCGACTCCGCCGGTGGTGCGGATCATGGACTTTGGTAAGTTCAAGTACAGCGTCGCAAAGAAGGATAAGAGTTCGCGCAAGAAGTCAGCGAGTTCGACGCTCAAGACAATCCGATTGTCACCTTCGACGGACGATCACGATTTACTAACGAAGGCGCGGATGGCGCGGCGGTTCATTGAAGAAGGTTCGAAGGTCAAGGTCTCCATCTGGTTTCGCGGGCGCATGATTACTCACCAGGAGTTTGGCGTTCGAATGATGGAACGCATCGCGCAGGAAGTGGCGGACGTTGCCAAAGCTGAGGCGCCTCCGAAGATGGAAGGCTCCAATCAGATGATGATGATGCTGATAAGAAAGTAAACTGAAGATAGAGGGCGACATGCCGAAGATGAAATCCAAGCGCGCGATGGCGAAGCGCTGCAAAGTAACGGGTTCGGGCAAGGTGGTGTTCTACAAGACCCGCCGTCGCCACAAATTGACTCACAAGACGACCGCGCAGAAGAACCGTTTGACGGGCACGCATGAGTTTGTGGGTGGTGAGCTTGCCAAGGTCAAGAAGATGATGGCAATGGCGTAGCCAGTTTGAGTGGTGGTTCCATTGCGCCGTCGCAATAGTTGGAATTTTCGATTTGGATTTTGATTTTTCTGTAGGAATACACAATGCCAAGAGCTACTAATAATCCGGCGACACGCCGCCGCAAGAATAAGGTCTTCAGGGCCGCCAAGGGGTATATCGGCCGTCGCGGCACACTGATCCGCGCGGCGACGGAGACGGTTGAGAAGGCGTGGGCGCGCAGTTTTGGCGACCGTCGCAAGAAGAAGCGCCTGTACCGCAATCTGTGGGTGGTGCGCATCAATGCGGCTGCACGTGAGCATGGCCTCAGCTACTCGCGATTTATCAGCGGGCTGAAACAGCAGGGAATCGCCCTCGACCGTCGTCAGCTTGCCGAATTGGCCGTGAGTGACCCGCAAGGATTCAAGCACTTGACCGAGATGGTCAAGGCGGCGTAAGCCGGCTTCCTTTCGGTTCGGCCCAATCTTGTGTTTCTGTTGACGGGCGATCCCTGCACCGCAGGGGTCGCCTTTTCATTTTTTGGGGTATCACTAATGTTGCGCGAAAGTATCGAACAACTGCGGCGTGAAGCGAGCGACGCACTGAATCAAGCGGGCGATCTGGGCGCTCTGGAACAGGCGTCCATCAAGTATTTGTCACGCAAGGGGCTCGTCGCCAGCCTGTTCAAGCAGCTTGGGCAAGCGACGGTCGAAGAGCGGCCGGCGCTGGGGCAGCTTCTGAACGAGTTGAAACAGGAGCTCGAGGGGCAGGAAGCCTTGCGCAAAGCGGCGCTCACGCCAAAGGCCACGGGACCAAGTTTCGACACGACGCTGCCGGGACGTTTGCCGTGGATTGGGAGCTATCATCCACTGACTTTGGTGATGCGGGAAATCGTGGACATTTTTGCGCGCATGGGATTTCGTGTGGCCGACGGTCCGGAAATTGAGCTTGTGAAATACAATTTCGATATGCTCAACACGCCGCCGTGGCATCCGTCGCGCGACGAAAGCGACACGATTTATATGCCGAATGGATTCGTGGTCCGTACGGAAACGTCGCCGGTTCAGGTGCGGACGATGGAGCAGCAACAGCCGCCGATTCGCATTATCTCGCCTGGCCGAGTGTATAGGCGCGACAGACCGGATGCTACGCATTCGCCGATGTTTCATCAGTGCGAAGGGCTGTACGTGGATAAGGGCGTGACGATGGCGGAGTTGAAAGGAACCCTACTGTTCTTCTACCGCGAATTGTTTGGCCATGACACCAAGCTGCGTTTCCGTCCGCATTTCTTTCCGTTTACGGAGCCTTCTGCGGAGGTGGATGTGTCGTGTCCGTTCTGTCACGGGACTGCCTGCCGGATTTGCAAGCAAACCGGATGGCTGGAGATGGGCGGCTGCGGAATGGTGGACCCGAACGTATTGGAAGGCGTAGGCTATGATACGGAGACTTATACAGGCTATGCGTTCGGCTTGGGAATTGACCGCATCGCCATGCTGCGCTTTGGGATACCGAATATTCGATTGTTGACGGACAACGACGTGCGTTTCTTAAGTCAATTCAGCGGCCTGATGCCGCGCTAACGCGATATGCTAATCAGCTATTCCTGGCTTTCCGAATTTGTTGATCTGCCCGTTTCTCCGGCGGAACTGGGCGATGTCCTGACAATGCTTGGTCTTGAGATTGAAGCGGAGGAGACATTCCGCCCGGCGTTGACGAATGTAGTGGTGGGTGAGGTCGTCGAATGCGCACCGATTATCGGAACGGATCACCTGTCCATTACGAAGACGCGGGTCGGCGCGGAGACGTTGTCGATTGTGTGCGGCGCGCCCAATGTACGCGTGGGTCTGAAGACCGCGGTGATGCTGCCGGGTTCCGTGACGGCAGCAGGGATGCAGATCAAGAAAGCGAAACTGCGTGGGCACGAGTCGTATGGGATGTTGGCCTCAGAGGAGGAACTGGGTCTGGCACATTCGCACGCTGGAATCATGGAGCTGCCCGCGCATTGGGAGGTCGGCGCTGAGGCCGCGCGCTATTTGAATGTGCCGGATACGGTCTATGATGTTGAGGTGACGCCAAACCGTCCCGACTTTCTGTCGCATATCGGCGTGGCGCGCGATGTGGCCGCGAAGTACAAACTCCCATGGAAACGTACACCGGCCACGATCGTTGAAGGCGCACGGCGTGCGGGCGATTTCGTGCAGGTGTTTCTCGATGCGCCGTCGGCCTGTCCGCGCTATATGGCGCGCGTGTTGACTGGCGTGAAGATAGGACCGTCGCCCTTCGCGATGGCACTGCGGCTGCTGCGGTGCGGCATACGGCCGATTTCGAATGTAGTAGATGTGACCAATTATGTGATGCTGGAGAGCGGCCAGCCGCTGCACGCATTTGATGCGCGTTACCTTGGGGGATCGGAAATTCGCGTGCGCTATGCGGCGGCGGGCGAGTTGTTCACGACGCTTGACGGAAAAGAGCACAAACTGACGGCGCAGGACCTGTTGATTGCCGACGCCCGCCATGGCGTGGCGCTGGCCGGCGTGATGGGCGGTTTGAACAGCGAAATCCGTGAAGATACGACAGACGTTGTGCTGGAATGCGCCTACTTTGATCCGGTGCACGTGCGGCGCACTGCGAAGTCGCTGGGGATGTCCACGGATTCGTCGCGGCGGTTTGAGCGCGGTTGTGATCCGAATCAGGTGCCGTTGGTGGCTGAACGCGCGATTGGACTGATGCAGGACTGGGGCGGTGGTGAGGTTTGGCAGGGAGGCGTTGACGCCTATCCGCGGACGATTACTCCAGTCGAGATCTCGTTTCGCCCGGAGCGGGCATCACGGGTGATCGGGCGGGCGTATGATCACCGCGACGTAGAGGATATTCTGACCCGTCTGGGGTGTGAGGTCAAGTCAGGCGGCGACACTTGGACTGTGAAAGCACCGACCTATCGGCCTGACCTTGAACGGGAGATTGACCTGATCGAAGAAGTCGTGCGCGTGCACGGTTACGACCAGATTCCGACTGAAGAGGTGAGCAAGGTCGTGCTGGCCGGACAGGACCACCCCGACCACCAGACCCGGCGCCAGGTCGAGGACATTTTGGTCGGAGCGGGATTTCAGCAGTGTTTGTCGCTGGCGATGTGGAATCCGGAACCGCGCCTCGACCCACCCGGTTTGCCCGCCGGAGTCCCGGTGGCCAATCCGGTGACTGATGAGATGAAGTTCTTCCAAGGGAGTGTCTTGCCACCGCTGTTTCGCGCCGCCGCCGCGAATTTTGAACGGGGTGATCGTGATATACGGTTGTTTGAGACGACTCGGGTGTTCCGGGAAGGGACGGCAGACGATCCGCGAACGTGGGAGCGGCGCGTTGTGGCCGGCCTCTTGACCGGACGGCGCATGCCCTCCCATTGGAGTTCAGCGAAGGATAGCGTGGACTTTTTCGACCTAAAGGCTGTTCTTGAGTTGTTGGGGAGCCGGCTAACGCTTGACAATTGTAATATTAATTGCTATGCTCTTGATACTTCGGGGCTTCTGACCGGTGAAATGCTGGTCGGCGGTGAACGGGCAGGCGGTTTCGGGATTTGGCCGAAGACAGTGTGTGGGCCGCTTGACCTTGATGCCGACGTTGCTTGGTTTGAACTGGAATTGTCAGTTCTCGCTAAGCACCGGCTTGGCACGGCACGGTTTGCGGCGCTGCCGCGGTTTCCGCTGGCTTGGCGGGATCTTGCTGTCGTGGTGGATACGGAGGTTGAGTATCGGGTTCTGGACGGCACAATCCGGCAGGCGGCAGGGGAGTGTCTGACGTCCATAGCGCCGTTCGACGTATTCGTTAGCGATAAGCTCGGTGTGGGTAAGAAGTCCGTGGCGATGCGATTGGAGTTTCTGCATCCTGATCGCAGTCTTGACGCCGCCGAAGTGGATGGATGGATGCAGCAGGTGATTCAGGCATTGGCCGAGCGGCACGGCGCCGTTCTGCGCTAAGACATATCAGGACTCAGACAACTTACATGGACATTCAGACTCTCGACGCACTCGATCAGAAGATCGCCCGGTTGTTGGATAAGATGGCGGAATTGCAGGACGAGAATCGCCGCGTATCGGGCGAACTCGCGACCCTTCGTTCGGAATTTACCCAGTCGCAGAAGGATTTGGACGAGTCACGCCGCAAGTGCGATTCGCTGCTTGAGAATCAGCGTGACCCGCAGAAGGAAGAGCTGATTCGGACGCGAATTTCGGCGCTGCTGGAGAAGCTCGAAGCGGCATAGGCCGACCGACGAGCGCAGCATGAGCGAAGTTTGGCAGGAAAGCACGCAGGACGACGCGATTGAGGTGCGGATCTACGACCGTACGTATCGGCTTCGGCGAACGGCTGATCCACGGCACATGCAGATCGTCGCCGGTTTGGTGGACGAGCGCATGAAGCGCGCGCATTCGCTGGACCGCCACCGCGCTCCCGACGATCTCGCGGTGTTAGCTGCGATGCAACTGGCGCACGAATTGACGGAGGCTCAGGCGGAGCTTGAGCAGCTTGAAACGCGGCTGAAGGAGCGAGCGCGGGAGATGGAGCGCTCGCTAGATGAAAAACTGCGCGAACTGGGAGCATAGCTCCGGTTTCGTTTGTATATGGTGTTGTCATGGAGGAGTCGCTGGGCACTTTGTTGCTCATGGAATTCGTTGCTTTGTAATCCCTGTTTTGGCAGTTTCTTGATTCAAGAACCATTAGTCAATGAATAGGGAGTTCATCTCTGGCGTCTATTGCAAGCCTAAGCCCGTTCACGGGTTCCCTTCCGCCTTGAGCGGTCGCGGATAGTGGAAGCAAGAACCGTGCAGGAGAATTCCCAACGTGTCGTACCAGGTTCTTGGTACCACGACTGCCATTCAGGGATTCTTTTTATATAGCCGGGGAGAATCCCATACATGCTTGAAGGTAACATCTATCTTATCGTTGCGCTTGCCGCTGGCTCCGGCATCGTAGCGTTTTTGATTGGTTGGTTTTTGAGCCGGGCGATAACGCGTGAGCGTTTGCAGGCATCGCAGCAGGAAGCTGAACGCATTCTGGCTGATGCTCAGAAGGAAGCGGACACTCTGTACAAGGAACGGATGCTCGAACTGGGCGCCGAGCAGTTGAAACTGCGGACGGCGCTGGAGAACGAGATGCGGGAGGCCAAGGACGAACTTTCGCGTCAGGAGAGGTCATACAAGGATCGCGACGCGCACTTGCGGAATCAGCGCGACGACGTTGAGAAGAAGCGCAAGGAAGTGGATCGTCTGCTGGGGCAGAATACGCAAAAAGAAAAGAAGCTCGCCGAGCAGGAAATCGAGCTTGAGGATACACTGAAACGGGCGCAGGCGGAGCTTGAGCGGGCGGCGGGATTGTCAAAGGACGACGCGCTGGAGCAGTTAAAAGAGTCGCTTTTGGCGGAGGCGCAGAACGCGACTTCCGAGCTCGTCAAGAACATGCGCGACGAAGCGAAAGCCACGGCCAATCGCGAAGCGCGCGAAGTTATCGTGTCGGCGATTCAGCGTTCGGCGGCCGATCACAGCGTGGAAAGCACAGTGACCGCCGTGCACATCCCGAACGACGAGATCAAGGGCCGAATCATCGGGCGTGAGGGTCGCAACATCCGGGCGTTTGAACAGGCGACGGGTGTGGATATTATCGTTGATGACACGCCGGAAACGGTGGTCGTCTCGGGCTTCGATCCGTATCGCCGGGAGATTGCGCGGCTGGCACTCGAACAGATGATGTCGGATGGCCGCATTCATCCGCAGCGCATCGAGGAGCTGGTCAAGAAGATAGAGAAGGAGATGGAGGAGAAGCTGATGCAGATCGGCGACGCGGCCTGCCTTGAGGCAGGCGTGACGGGTCTGCATCGCGAACTGATTAAGCTCGTCGGACGGTTGAAGTACCGCACGAGTTACGGTCAGAATATCCTGCATCACTCCGTTGAAGTCGCGCATTTGTCGGCACTGATGTGCGCACAGTTGGGTTTCGATGCGAAGATGGGGCGGCGCGCGGGACTGCTACACGACATCGGCAAGGCGATAGACCGCTACACGGAGGGCACCCACGTCGAAATCGGCGTGGAGTTGGCTAAAAAATACCGTGAACCGAAGATTGTGATCAACACGATTGCGGCGCATCACAACGACACCGAGTTCATTTCGCCGATCGGAGTGCTTGTCCAAGCGGCGGATGCAATATCGGGCGCCCGTCCTGGTGCGCGGCGGGAAACGCTGGAGCTTTATGTCAAGCGCCTCGAGCAGCTTGAGCAGATTGCTTCTGGTTTCAAGGGTGTGCAGAAATCGTTCGCGATTCAAGCTGGCCGCGAGATTCGGATTATCGTGGAGCCGCAGAAGGTGAGCGACTCGATGGCGGAGATGCTGGCTTCGGATATCGCCCGTAAGGTCGAAGCCGAGCTTGAGTATCCTGGTCAGATCAAAGTAACCGTTCTCAGGGAGTTCGTTGCCACCGGCGTTGCCAAGTAAGCCGTCCGGCGCAAGCCGGTTATTATTCGTCGGAGATGTCTATGGAGAGCCCGGACAGCAGGCGGTCGTCGCGTTGTTGCCCGGGCTTCTTCGTGAGTCCGGCGCCGACATTTGCGTCGTGAACGCGGAGAATGCCGAGGGCGGCAAGGGACTGTCGCCGGGCGCGGTGCGCAGACTTTTCGACGCGGGAGCGGACGTGTTGTCCGGGGGCAACCATACCCTCTACCGCGACAAAGCACATGGACTGATTACCGAGAATCCGCGGATTCTGAGGCCGCTGAATTTTCCGGCTGAAGCTCCGGGGCGCGGGACCACGATTGTAGAAGTTTCGGTGCGCTTGCGCTGGGCGGTTCTGAATCTGATGGGCCGGGCGTTTCTGCCGCCATCGGATGATGCATTTAGAATGGGGAAGCGAGCGATTGAGGAATTGCGCGAAGAGACGCCCTTGGTCTTTGTCGATTTTCACGCTGAAGCCACGGCCGAAAAGCTCGCATTCGCGCGCTACGTGGACGGGCTGGCGACCGCGGTGATCGGGACGCATACGCACGTGCAAACGGCGGACGAGGAGGTTCTCCCCGGAGGGACGGCGTACTTGACTGACGCAGGGATGACTGGTCCGCATGGTGGAGTAATCGGGATGGATACGGCCAGTGCGCTGCATCGATTCTTGAATCCGATGGGCGGCGGGAAATCGGGCGTTGCCACCGGCAGCGTGCGGTTGCACGCCGTTTTGATTGACGCCGATCCGACGACCGGGAAAGCGCTGGCGATTCAGCGCGTGCGCCGGGACATAGATTGATGAATGTTCGAACGATTGTGGGGAAGTGCTGGCTTGGCGGCGAACAGACGGAACCGGCACGGATCCGGATTGAAAGCGGCCGCATCGAGGCGGTTGAGCGCGGTGTGTTTGATGATAGCGGCGTGGATGTGCTGCGGCTGGCGGGTGACCAGGTACTGCTCCCGGGATTTCACGATGCGCATGTGCATTTGATTGTCGGCGGCTTGCAGATGGCGCAGATTGATTTCACGGGCGCTCATACGGTAAGCGCGGTACAGGAACGAATCGCGGACTACGTGGCGCGGACCAAACCCGAGCGTGGGCAGTGGGTGCTGGGCTTTGGCCTTGAGCAGACGGAGGTGACGGTGACGCGCGTGGACATAGATCGCGTGCTGCCTGATCGTCCGTTTTTTGCGTGGACGCATGATCTGCATTCCGCTGTCGCGAATTCGGCCGCGTTGATTGCGGCGCGCGTGGATGGATCGTCGGCGAATCCGGCAGGGGGTAGTTTCGATCGGGGAGCGGATGGCAAACTGAGCGGGATGCTGCGTGAATCAGCGGCCTACCATGTTCGGGAGGCGATTCCATCGGCCGACGAGGCGGAATGCCGCCAAGCGTTTTTGCGGGCACAGGACCACGCGCTCTCCCTTGGCATCACGACGGTAAGCGATAGCGTGCGACCTGACTTGCTGGATGCGTATCTGAACGTTGCGGATTCGGCGGACCAGATTGTGCGCATGAATATTTGGCGCGTGACATCGTCATTTGATATTGATGCGGACCGTTTTCAGCCGCGCGAATCGGCGCAGTTTCGATCGCGCTGTTTCAAGGGGTTTACAGACGGCGCACTGGGATCGCGCACGGCCTCGTTCTGGGAGCCCTACAGCGACGACCCGCACAACGCGGGGACGCTGCTGGTCCGCGAGGGCCCGTTGGCGCGATTTATTCGTGCGGCGCACAAAGAGAGTTATCAGATTGCCATGCATGCGATCGGCGACCGAGCCAATAGCGTGGTATTGGACGCGATCGAAATGGCGACATGCAATGGTGTTGGTCCGGAATTGCGGCCGCGAATAGGGCATTGTCAGAACTTGCGCGAACGCGATATCGACCGCTTCGCGAAGTTAGGTGTGATCGCCTCAATGCAGCCGATTCACTGCACGGCAGATATGGGATTCGTCCGGGCACGGATCGGCGAAGAGCGCGAGACGCGGGCATACGCCTGGAAGAGCCTGTTGCGAAATGGGGCGATGCTGGCGTTCGGGAGTGACTGGCCGATTGAAGATATGAGTCCGATTGCGGGAATTCATGCGGCCGTGACGCGGACGCGGGCGGATGGTACGCCGCAGGGCGGCTGGCATGCGGAACAGTGTATCGAGGTGCGTGATGCTGTGCGCGCCTATACGACGGGCGCGGCCTACGCGGCGGGGTGGGAAGATAGAATTGGCAAGATTGACGCTGGATACTTCGCGGACCTCTGCGTCTTGTCGGGTGATCCGTTTACAACCCCTCCGGAAAAGCAATGTGCGCTCACGGTGGAGCGCACATTGGTCAACGGTAAGACGGTGTATGAACGGGCTGCTAACTAAGGTCATTGGCGCGCATCCAGGCGATGAAGTCGCGGAGGCCGTCGTCAAAGTTGACCTCATGCCGGAATCCCAAATCGATCTCTGCCAAGGACGTATCAGCAAAGGTCTGGAAGACATCACCGGGCTGGTGCGGTTGGCGGTCAATCTTGAGCGGATGACCGACGCCTGCTTCGATACCTGCTAAGAGGCGATTGAGTTCGACGGGCGAGTGCGATCCCAAGTTGAAAATGCCATATCGGCCTGCCGCTCCATTGACCCAGTTTAGTGCGCCGGTGATACCGTTCACGATGTCGTTGACATGAGTGTAATCGCGGCGCGACGTGCCGTCCCCGAAGACTGGAATCGTCTCGTCATTCAGGGCACGATGGACGAATTTGCGGATGGCGAGATCGGGCCGTTGGCGTGGACCATACACGGTGAAGAAGCGCAGACAGGCAATCGAGAAGCCGTACAGGTGCGAATAGACATGGGCGATGACTTCGCCGGCCTTTTTTGTAGAGCCATACGGACTGAGTGGGCGATCAGTGTTGTCGGATTCGCGGAATGGGCCGCCGTCGCGATCTCCGTACACAGATGAACTCGACGCGAAGACGACTTGCTTGACGCCAACGGCGCGGCACAGTTCAAAGAGTCCGACGGTCGCATCAATATTGACTTGCGCATAGAGTTCAGGCTGTTCGAGTGAGGGGCGCACGCCCGCCCGGGCCGCAAGGTGAATCACAGCGGCGATCGGCTGCGCACGCAGCGTGGTCGCGAGCAGCTCGCGGTCGCGGATGTCGCCTTCCACGAGCATGAAATTGGGATGCACGCGACAATCGGCGAGATTGCGTTCCTTGAGCTCACGCGGATAGTATGGATCAAAACTGTCGTACGCGCAGACGCTGTGCCCGGCTTTCAGCAGGGTTTCACAGACATGCGAGCCGATGAATCCGGCGCCGCCGGTGACGAGATAGTGGTTCATCGAAAGTGGGGTTTAGACCGAATCTCCGTGCAAGAGCGAGGCCAGCTCAAGATAGGGGGTTTTCAGCATTGAGTGCAAGTCGGGCACGGCTCTTCGGGTGGTGTATCATAAGTAATTGCTTAGGAATGGTTTAGGTGTTATCGGCCGACTTTGGCTTGCTCCGAGTGGGAACTTGACAAATAGCCCAAGTGGTTGTAAATTTGTTGTTCTGACGGTTCGCCGCAGGCGGCCGTGAATGGGGCGGAGTAGCTCAGTTGGTTAGAGCACGGGAATCATAATCCTGGTGTCGGGGGTTCAAGTCCCTCCTCCGCTACACGTTTTCGAGCATAGCCGCCGGGACCAATCCGGCGGCTATGTTTATTTTGGAATGGAATTTCTGAATCAAGCACGAGACGACATGAGCAGTACGACTCCTCTGGCCAAGCGGTTAGCGTATATTTGCGTACAGTGCGGTGGTGCTCTGGGGGCCAACCGTGAGTGCAGCGCGTGTGGGAAAGGCTACCCGGAGCATTCGGCGACGGGGACGCCGGTATTCGTGAGCGATCGCTCTCCGCTGGACGTGCCGGAGATTCTCGGTTATCATGTGCGCGAGGCGGCGCTTGACTTGCAAGTGGCCAATAGCCACTGGGCGACCGGAGCGTTGCGGCAACTGCTTGACAAGACCGACGGCAAAACGGTCTTGAGTTTTGGCAGCGGCGACGGTGGTGACCGGAGTTGGCTCGAGCACGCGGGGTATGACCTCGTGTGTTTTGATATCTATCCTGGCCCCTATACGGATGTTGTGTGTGACGGTCACGAGCTTCCGTTTGCGGATGGACAGTTTGACATCGTTGTGTCCACGGCGGTGTTTGAGCATCTTTACAATCCGTTTCAGGCGGCGCGCGAGATTTTTCGTGTGCTGAAGCCGGGTGGAGCGTTGATCGGCTCGGCGGCGTTTCTGGAAGCGTATCATGCGAATTCCTATTTTCACATGAGCCATCTGGGTCTAACCGAGGTTTTTACACGGGCGGGTTTTGAGGGGCTTGAGATTCATCCGGGCTGGTCGTACGTCGAGTCGCTCAATGGCCGCTTCTGGGTTTGGAACAACGTGAAGTTCATTAGTAAGCTCACTCGGCCTTGGCGCAGGTTGCGGTACAAATTCGGGATGCTGCTGTGGAAGCTGGCCTACGGCTACAAGGGACGAACGGTGCCGGACCGCGTGCGCTTGGGATTTTCCGGGTCGCTCATCTTTCGCGCGGTGAAGCCGAGTGCATAGCAGCGTGACGCAGAGTCTGGCGGCGGTCGGGGCGGACGAGCGTCTGTTGCTGGCGGTTTCAGGCGGCGGCGACTCACTGGCGATGCTGAACTGGTTCGCGGGACAGGTTCAGTGGCGCGGCCGCTTGGTTGTGGTGCATGTCAATCACGGTTTACGAACTGACGCCGCCGAAGTTGAATACAAAGTCCAGCGTGCGGCTCAAGCGCTGGACATTTTGTTTGTATCCAGACCAGTGGACGTGGCAGGTGAGCTTGCGCGGCGGGCCGAGAGCCTTGAGGCGTGTGCGCGGCGTCTGCGTTACAGCGTGCTGGACGAGCTGCGGATGCAAACCGGCTGTGCATTTGTCGTGACTGCCCATAGTCAGGATGACGATGCCGAGACGGTCGCGATGCGTTTGCGGAACAACTCGTCGTGGTACGAGTGTACAGGTATTCCGGCGTTGCGCGGAACGATCCTGCGCCCCTTCTTAGCCGTCCGACGAGCGGAATTGCGGAAGTTCCTGCGAGCGGACGAGTGGACCGATACGGACCCAATGAACCGTGATTTCAGGTTCCCCCGGGTTCAGGCCCGAGCGCGGCTCGCCTCGGGTGAGGGAGTGGCCGGTCTCCTGGCAATCTCGCTGACCCAGCACGGGCAAAATGTGCGAGACGTTGTTCAGCTTACTGAGCGTCTGGTTAAGTGTAGCATCAGTAATGACTTGAGCTTCTGTATTGAGCGGTCAGGATGCCTTGAGATTCTTCCGAAAAACTTGTATCTTGAAGATTTAGAGTTTATCTGTGGGGAATTGCGTTGGAAACGGCTGGCTGAACGGCCTGCTGATCGGTGGTCGGCCAAGCTGCGGCGACAGGTAATGCAGTTTCTCGCCGGGGGGGACCGGGAGAGTAGATTGACTCTGCCGAGTCACATCACGTTGCGGCGGGCCGGTGAGCATGTTTGGCTTGAACGCATGAAAGCAATCGCCGATGACCCGGGCCAAGGCGTGGTGGAGATTGTCACGCCATCGGCATTTGGAGAGTATATCGGCGGGGTTTTAGCCGTCGCGAAGCACGAGTCCGACAAGATGTATGTGCGACCGTGGCGTCCCGGTGAGCGCTTTCGTCCGCGTAAACGGCGGTTGCGGAAGATCGCAGACTGGTTGGCGGATGCTCGCATTCATCCGGCGGTACGGGGGGAGTGGCCGGTCGTATGTATTGAGAATAGAATCGTGGCGGTGCCGGGCTTAGGCGTCAGCGAATGCGCGCAGCCACGCACGGGAGCCGGAACAACGCACCTCAAGTGGAGATCGAGAAGCACGCAGCATGAGCAACTCGCATGAAACGGTAATCTTAGGAAACCCGCCGCGCCGATTCCGTAGATATTTGTCAGAGGCGGATATCATGCGCGCGGTCAAGGAAACGGCCGCTCGAATCGAGCGGGAATACGCGGGGCGTGAACCGGTGTTCGTGGGTGTGTTGACTGGTTGCTTCATGTTTCTTTCGGATATTGTCCGCAACGTGAATCTTACGTGCACGGTGGATTTTATCAAACTCTCGTCGTACCGGGGTGGGATGGAGTCGGGCCGGATTCAGCTCATCAAAGACATCGATTGCGATATTCGCGGGCGCGACGTTATTCTACTCGATGATATTGTCGACACGGGCAACTCATGGGATTTTTTGCGGGATTACTTGATGGTTCGGCATCCGGCGAGTTTACGGATGGCGGCTTGCTTTCGGAAACCCAAGTCTGTTCGTTCAGGTGTGGAAGTAGATTTCATCTCACTGGATTTGCCGGATGAGTTTGTGATTGGCTACGGATTGGACTATGCCGGCGAGGGTCGCAACCTGACGGATTTATACATTTTGGACGATGAGTCAACATTGTGAGCGCAGACAAGTCACCCAATAACCCCAAGGGCCGCCGCCCGGATGACGACGAACCGCGCGTTGAGTGGCGCAAAGTGTCGCGGCTACTCTACGTCTTTCTGCTCATCCTGCTGGTTTCGATCGTTGTGGCGCAGCTGGTCTCGCAGCGCTCAGGCGAATCTCAGCTAACCTATTACGCGTTTGAGCAGGCCGTCGGCGAAGGCCGCGTGCAGTCCGGTCTGATCCGTGACCAGGTCTTTCACGGGAAGATGAAGGACGGGACAAAGTTCACGGTGACGCTGCCGCCGACGCTCGACAGCGAGCTATTGAATCGTTGGAAGGACGCGGGCGTCCAACTTGAATTCAAGTCGCGTCGTCCCGATATCGGTCAGTATCTGTTGGGATTACTGCCGTGGCTGCTGGTATTGGGGTTCGGGATTCTTATGATCCGGCGGATGTCGAACATGGGTCCCAAGGGATTGTTCCAATTCGGCAAGAGCAAAGCTCGTGTCTATTCGGAATCCGGACAGAAGATCACATTTGACAATGTAGCGGGCGCAGACGAAGCGAAAGAAGAGCTGCGGGAAATCATTGATTTCCTGCGCGAACCAAAGAAATTCGTGCGTGTCGGCGGTCGTATTCCGCGCGGTGTGCTCTTGCTTGGACCTCCCGGGACGGGCAAGACGCTTCTGGCCAAGGCGGTTGCGGGCGAGGCGGGCGTTCCCTTTTTCTCGATCAGCGGCGCGGAGTTCGTGGAGATGTTCGTCGGCGTCGGTGCGTCGCGCGTACGTGATTTGTTTGAGACAGGGAAGAAAAACGCGCCGTGCATCATCTTTATTGACGAAATTGACGCCGTCGGTCGGCACCGCGGCGCAGGATTGGGCGGCGGGCACGACGAGCGCGAGCAGACGCTCAATCAACTGCTGATTGAGATGGATGGCTTCGAGGAAAACGACGGTGTGATCCTGGTGGCGGCGACCAATCGTCCCGACATTCTGGATCCGGCACTGCTTCGCCCGGGACGCTTTGATCGTCAGATCGTCGTTGATCGCCCTGACGTTAAGGGCCGGCTGGCGATTCTGCAAGTTCATGCTCGCAACAAGCCGTTGGGCGATGATTTGAATCTCGAGGTAATCGCCAAGAGCACGCCGGGGATGTCCGGAGCGGAGCTGGCCAATCTCATGAATGAAGCGGCGCTGTTGGCCGCTCGCCGGGACGGCGACCGCGTCATGATGCAGGATGTTGAGGCGGCCAAAGACAAAGTGATGATGGGCATTGAACGTCGTTCCGTTGTGATACCTGAACGCGAGCGGCGCGTGACAGCCTATCACGAAGCCGGCCACGTGCTGGTGGCGCTGTTCACACCGGAAGTTGACCCGGTACACAAGGTCACGATTATTCCGCGCGGTCAGGCGCTGGGCCTCACGCACTTTGTGCCGCTTGACGACAAGCGGAGCTATTCGCGGCGCTACCTTGAAGGGCAATTGGCAACGCTGCTGGCGGGACGCGTCGCCGAGCAAGAAGTTTTTTCCGAGGTGACGAGCGGTGCGGCAAACGATCTGCAGCGGGCGACGGAGATTGCCAAGACAATGGTCACGCGCTGGGGAATGAGCGACAAGCTCGGCCCGATCACGTATGGTCAGAAGCACGAGGAAGTTTTTCTGGGCCGTGACTACACGGCGCAGCGGGACTTCAGCGATGAGACGGCGCATTCGATTGATCAGGCAGTGCGTGAATTGGTGGAAGGCGCCGAGCAGCGAGCGCGGCACATACTGACGAGCGAGCGCAGCCGGTTGGATCGTCTATCTAATGCCTTGGTTGAACGTGAGTCGTTGAGCGGCGATGAGATTCATGCGTTGCTCGACATCCCGCACAAGAACGGAACGGGGCAACAGGGCTGATGGATCATACGGAAGAACAACGGCTTCGGGATCTGATCCGCAAGGAGCTTGAGGCGCGGGAAGAGCTGCGCGGACGCGAGAAGTCGGTTGAAGTCAAGCTGACGACTATTGACGCCCTCGAGCGTCAGCGCATCATTGACGACGAAATCGAGCGTTACTACGCAGCGCGCGGGAACTACCAGCGGTTCGTCAATGAAGATGACGAAGTTGAATGGCTGACGGCCGAAGAGGTGGCCGATCGTCAGCGGCAGATTCCCGTGGACGTTGAAGAACTCGAAGAAGGTCAGCGCACCGTGCGCACGAATATCGTGATCATCGCAGTTGCGGCGTTCATAGGGTTGGCGTTGATGCTCTACGCGCTCCGGGCGCGGCACGGGAGCATTCAGGTTGTGGCAAACGTAGAGGGGGCGACGATTCTTCTGAATGGGCAACCAACGGAGTTTCGCACGGACCATGTGCTGAAGGATCTCACGCCGGGTATTCATGTGATCTCGGTCGTGAAAACGGGTTACGGGATCGTCGGCGATCCGGCCCGGAGTATTGAGCTTGAGGCGGGGGAAGAGGAAGTCGTTGTGTTCAAAATGGAAGAGACGCGTCGTGGTGGACAAACCCAGAATTGAGGCCGCAGTCCGCGAGATTCTGCAGGCGGTCGGCGAGAATCCGGCGCGCGGCGGGTTGCTTGGTACTCCGGAGCGCGTGGCTGAAATGTACGAGGAGATTTTTTCCGGAATCGGCGCGGATCCGGCGGACAAGCTTTCGCTTTATCCTGCCGACAACGCGACTGAAATGATCATTCACCGGGACATTCCGTTTTACTCCATGTGTGAACATCATTTGCTGCCGTTCTGGGGATTTGTTTCCATTGCATATATTCCAAGTGAATCTCAGGTGACAGGCTTCTCGGCGTTGGCGCGCGTGGTACGTGTCTTGGCGCAGCGGCCCCAGCTACAGGAAAGCATGACGACGGCCATCGCTGACACGCTTATGGATAAGCTGAAGCCAATGGGGGCCTTTGTCGTGATCCGGGCGCAGCATTTGTGTTTGATGATGCGTGGAGAGCGTGTGCACGGAAGCTGGACGGTGACGTCGGCGGTACGCGGCGCGCTCTCGAAACAGGCGACCCGGATGGAAGCTTTGCTGCTGATGGATGGCAAGTCTTAAATTGAGGACCTTTCGCCATCGGCGCGGCGTGCTTGTCTTTGGATTACGCACCAGGCTGATGGGGATCGTCAACATAACACCGGACTCATTTTCGGACGGCGGGCAGTTTGCTACTCGGGATCGAGCAGTTGAGCACGCTATGAGACTCATTGCAGAGTCCGCCGATATTATTGATTTGGGCGCGGAGTCCACACGGCCGGGGAGTCAGGGCGTGGAAGATGGCGAACAGCTTGAGCGCTTGCTGCCGGTGCTGCGGGAACTCCGCGGCCGCACAGAAATTCCCATTTCGATTGACACACGATCTGCGGTGGTGGCGCGCGAATGCCTCAAAGCTGGCGCCGACATCATCAATGACGTTGCCGGATTGCGGTCGGACGCAGCAATCGCGGACTACTGTGTGGAATACGGAGCGGGTCTCGTGGTCATGCACATGCGCGGTGATCCGGCGACGATGCAGCGCAACACGGAATACGCGGACCTGATTAGTGACGTGAGATCTGATTTACTCTTGTCGGTCGAGATCGCCATGCTTGCGGGACTGCAGCCCGATCATGTCATGGTAGATCCCGGACTGGGATTTGGAAAGTCATTTGATCAGAACTACAGTTTGATACGCCGCGCCGCCGATTTTCGCGGCGATTGCGCGGGAGTGTTGCTTGGACCTTCACGCAAGGCGTTCACGGGTGAGTTTTCGGGTCTTCCGGCGGCGCAGCGCCAGTTTTCGACGGCGGCAGTCGTGGCCATCGCGGCATTGTACGGCGGCGATGTGCTTCGAGTGCATGATGTTGCTGAGATGCGGCAAGTTACGGATATGTGCGACCGGTACCGCGAGTTAGATATTGAGCGCAATTGACCTCACCACGGCGGAATTGACCGCCGACCATCTGCACGACGTGCTGCGCATCGAGCAAGATTCCTTCGCCGACCCATGGTCGTTGAACGCATTCCGTAATTTTATCGTGCTATATCGTACCAGTTGGGTTGCGCTGGCGGACGGGCGCGTGGCGGGATACATTGTGACGCAATGGGTGCTGGATGAGATTCACATCCTCAATGTCGCCGTGGACAAATCCGCGCGGCGTGCGGGGGTCGGATCCTACTTGCTTGATTTTTTGTTTGAGCGCGCCGTGCAGCGCAAGATGAAGGATGTTTTTTTAGAAGTCCGCGAGTCAAACGAGGCGGCCCGCGCGCTGTATTCCCGTTATGGATTCGCGGAACTGGGAATTCGCAAGAGTTACTATCAGGACGGCGAGAACGCGTTGGTCATGCACCGGCGCGTACGCCGCAGTGAGCGCCCTGACGAGGCGGAAGGAGAGAGCGATGGCACTTGAGTGGCTGCGCCGCGAGCGCAATCCGATTCAACCTGAGCAGAAGAAAACGACCCAGGATACGCTGTGGGTAAAGTGCGAGAATTGCGGCGAAATCGTGTTCAAGAAGGAACTCGAAAAGCTGCAGCTCGTGTGCCCGAAATGTTCATTTCATTTTGCGATGCCCGCTGAGTCATATATTGACATGTTGGCCGACGAGGGTACATGGAAGGAATACGATCATTCGCTGCGACCACTTGATCCACTGTCGTTTAAGGACTCGAAGAAATACAGCGAGCGGGTCGTGTCCTCAATCAAAAGCACAGGCAAGAACGACGCGATCACGACCGGGTCCTGCCTCGTGGGAGGCTATGGTGCGGAACTGGGGATCATGGAATTCTCTTTCATGGGCGGGAGCGTCGGCAGTGTGGTGGGCGAGAAGATCTCGCGCGCGGTTGACCGGGCGATCGCGGACCGCCGTGCGCTCATTTTGGTATCGAGGTCAGGCGGCATGCGCATGCAGGAGGGTATGGTGTCGCTGATGCAGATGGCCAAAACCAGCGTGAAGCTGACACAGGTTGACGAAGCGGGGCTGCCCTATATCTCGGTGATCACCAATCCGACGACCGGTGGGACAACGGCCAGCTTTTCGATGCTTGGAGATGTGAATATTGCGGAACCGGGTGCATTGATCGGCTTTGCGGGGCCGCGGGTGATCAAACAGACGATTGGCCAGGATTTGCCACCGGGATTCCAGCGGAGTGAATTCCTCTTGGAGAAGGGATTTCTGGACGGTATCGTCAGACGGACGGACCTAAAACCGACGATCGCATTTTTCTTGAAGACATTTATGTCTGCGCAGACGACACACGCGTGATAATACTCATTTCGAACGACGATGGCATTCTCTCGCCGGGCCTGCATGCATTGGTGCGCGCAATGGCGGATTTGGCGCAAGTGTGGGTCGTGGCGCCGGATCGCGAGCAGTCGGCGGTCGGCCATTCCATCACGATCGCGGAACCAATTCGACTGTCCGACTATGTAGTCGGCGGAGCGTATCGCTCGTTTGCGGTGAACGGCACGCCGGCCGATTGCGTAAAGCTCGCGATTTCTGAGTTACTGCCGGAACAGCCGGCGCTGGTGATGTCGGGCATCAATCGAGGTGAGAATACGGGGATTTCGATCATCTACTCAGGAACGGTGTCCGCGGCAACGGAAGGGGCGATAAACGGTATCCCGGCGATCGCGATTTCGCTTGACTCTTTTACGCACGATGACTTTGGACCAGCGGCGGCAATCGCCCGGCGTTCGGCCGTGCAAGTTATGAACTCGGGTTTACCGGATCACACTCTGTTGAATATCAACGTGCCGGCATTGCCTGAAGACCGCATTCGCGGAGTCAAAGTCATGCGCCAGGGTCGCGGGCGGTTCAAGGAGAAATTCATGAAGCGGAATGATCCGCGCGGTCGCGTTTACTATTGGATGGACGGTCATAAACTGCCGCTGAACGAGACAGAGACGGACGGGACCGCGATCATGGAGGGCTACGTCGCCGTGACTCCCATACATTTCGATCTAACGAATCACAACGCACTCGCAGAAATCAGCGTTTGGGCGGATTCGCTGCATACTCCAACGACTGCATGAAGCACACAGAACGCATCGCGATTCTCGACTTTGGCGGGCAGACGACCCAGCTCATCGCGCGGCGGCTGCGCGAGCAGGGCGTGTACTGCGAGATTTTGCCTTACAACACGCGTCCGGACGACGTTTTGACCAGCGAAACGCGCGGTATCATCTTTTCCGGCGGGCCGTCGAGTGTGCATGCGGCCGGCGCTCCGTTTCCGGATGAATCGTTGTACGACTGTGATTTACCGCTGCTCGGAATATGCTATGGCATGCAGTTGATGGGCCGGCAGTTTGGAACGCCGGTCGTCAAGGGCACATCGGGTGAATTTGGACCTGCGCACGTTGAGTACTCTGATTTCGCGGATATGCTCGGCGGGATTTCTCAGCCGATGCAGGTGTGGATGAGTCACGGTGATCACCTGGAAGAGGTTGTTGCACCGCTTAAGCTGTCGGGAAGAAGCACGGCGGGGCTTGTCGCGGCCGTGCGTCACGCTGAACGTCCGCTCTTTGGGGTGCAGTTTCATCCGGAGGTAACGCATACCCCTGACGGCGCGGCGCTATTGCGCAATTTCGCATATGGGATTTGCGGCTGCAGCGGAGGCTGGAGCATGGAGTCGTTCATTGACGAAGCGGTGGCGGATATTCGGCAAACCGTGGGGTCCCAAAAAGTTCTGTGCGCGCTGTCAGGTGGACTTGATTCTGCGGTAACCGCCATGCTATTGCAGCGCAGCATTCCCGGTCAGGTGCTCTGTTTCTACGTCGAGACAGGTCTTGGCCGCTTGGGTGAACGCGAGCAGATTGAAACGACGTTTCGTGATCATGGCCATCTTGAACTCGAGGTGATAGACGCGTCGGAACGGTTTTACGCGGGACTAAAAGGCATAACCGAACCGGAGCAAAAGCGTAAGGCAGTTGGCCGACTGTTCATAGATGTGTTCCAGGAAGAGGCGGCCAGGCACCGCGATGTGTCGTTTCTCGCGCAGGGCACTCTCTATCCTGACGTAATTGAAAGCGTGTCCGTCAAAGGTCCGTCGGCGACGATAAAGTCACATCACAATGTAGGCGGACTTCCAGACACGCTGCACTTGAAACTCGTTGAACCACTGCGGGAGTTGTTCAAAGACGAAGTCCGGCACTTGGGTGAACTGCTCGGCTTGCCGCGCACGATCACGCACCGGCATCCATTCCCGGGTCCGGGGCTGGCTGTGCGCGTGCTCGGGGAAGTGACACGCGAGCGCTGCGATATTTTGCGTCATGCCGACTCAATATTTCTGCATGAGTTGCGTGCGGCGGAGTGGTACGACCAGACACGGCAGGCCTTCGCGGTACTCCTGCCGGTCAAATCCGTGGGCGTAATGGGCGACGAACGCACGTACGAGAATGTCTGTGTATTGCGCGCCGTGAACACCGACGACTTCATGACCGCGGATTTCACCCGCCTCCCTTACGATCTGCTTGGCCGCGCGTCGTCACGGATCATCAATGAAGTGCGCGGGATCAACCGTGTCGCCTATGACGTTAGCACGAAACCTCCGGCAACCGTGGAGTGGGAATAGCGATCTTTGCGACCTGATTGTGACGCATTCAGATGACCAACGGGAGCATTAGAGTATGTGTGGAATTATCGGATATACAGGCTATCGCGAGGTAATGCCAATCCTGATCGGCGCGCTTAAGCGCATGGAGTACCGCGGCTACGATTCGGCGGGCGTGGCGGTGCTGAACGGCGTTTTGCATGTGATCAAGGACGCGGGTAAGGTCTCGAATCTCGAGCAGCTTGTGCGCGATTCCGGTGTAAACGGCAATTCGGGCATCGGTCATACGCGCTGGGCGACGCATGGCGTGCCCAATCAAGTTAACGCGCATCCGCATACGGACGAGCAATTTACGATTGCGCTGGTGCATAACGGCATCATCGAGAATTACAATGCGCTGCGGCATGAACTGAGCAAGTCCGGTCACACGTTTGTTTCGGATACGGACACGGAGATTATCGCGCATCTGATCGAAGAGTTTTACGAAGGGGATTTTCCGCAGGCTGTGACGCGGGCGTTGCGGTTGGTCAAGGGGACTTACGGCTTCGCGATTATCTCAAAGCATCAGCCGGGGATGATTATTGCGGCGCGGATGGGATCGCCAATGGTGATTGGGCATGGCGACCGCGAGAATTTCGTAGCGTCTGACCCGGCGGCATTCCTGCATTTCACGCGCGACGCGACATATTTGGAAGACGGTGAAATCGCGGTCTTGACCTCTGACAGGGTGGAGTACCGCAATCTGGCGGATCAGCCAGTGGACAAACACCTTGAGCAGATCACTTATGATATTGCGGCGATAGAAAAGGGCGGGTTTGCGCACTTCATGTTGAAGGAGATTTGCGAGCAGCCGCAGACAGTGGCCGATGCGATGCGCGGCCGCTTGCTGGCTGATGACGGGAACGTGAAGTTTGGCGGGATGGCTGCCGTCAGCAACACGCTTCAAAATGCCAAGCGAATTATCTTACTGGGATGTGGCACGAGTTGGCATGCCGGTCTTGTGGGCGAATATCTCTTTGAAGAGCTTGCCGGAATTCCGGCGGAAGTGGAATACGCTTCGGAGTTCCGCTACCGGTCGCCGATTCTTGAACCTGGTACTGTAGCGTTTGCGATTTCACAGTCCGGCGAGACGGCGGACACGCTGGCCGCGATTCGGGAAGCTCGTCGGCGCGGCACTCCGGTGTTTGGAATTTGTAACGTCGTCGGATCGTCCATCGCGCGGGAAACGGATGCGGGAGTCTTTTTGCATGCTGGTCCGGAGATTGGTGTTGCTTCGACGAAAGCATTCACCGCACAGATCACGGTTCTTTTCATGCTGGCGCTGGCGATGGGGCGGGGCAGACGCGTCGGCGCTGGGCGCGGACGCGAGCTTGTGCAAGAGCTGAAGGAGATTCCGCAAAAGATTTCGCGGATATTGGCCTCCCGCGAGCGCATCGAGACGATAGCGCATCACTATCGTGACAGCCGCAACTTCCTGTACTTAGGCCGCGGGTTGAATTTTCCGGTGGCGCTCGAAGGCGCTCTGAAACTCAAGGAAATTTCCTACGTGCATGCCGAAGGGTATCCGGCGGCAGAGATGAAACACGGACCGATCGCGCTGATTGATCAGAATATGCCGGTCGTGTTTATCGCTACCAAAGACGGCACATACGAGAAAGTGCTGTCTAATATCGAAGAAGTGCGGGCACGCGGCGGGCGGGTTCTTGTAATCGCCACGGAGGGCGACACCGAAGTTGCCACGCGCGCCAGTGAGGTTCTGTATGTTCCGGAGACTGATCCACTCTTGACTCCGCTGTTGACGGTTGTGCCTTTGCAGTTGCTGGCATACTACATGGCAGTTCACCGCGGCTGCGACGTTGACCAACCCCGCAATCTTGCGAAAAGTGTGACGGTCGAATAGATGCTTTATCTGCTGCTGTTGCTCTTTACCGTCGGCGGCTGGGCGGCCCCGTCCTCCGAGTTGAAACAGGCACTCGGTCACTATGAGTCTCGTGATTTTGAGTCGGCGCGTCACGCCGCCGAGTCTGTGCTTCTGTCCGGGCGCGGTGATGAGATTGAGGCGGCGCTCTACTTAATTGTACGCGTTAATCTGGCAACGGGCCAGGCGGATCGCGCGCAGCGCGGCGCTGAGCGTCTGTTGGACGCTTTCCCCGATGGCCGCTATGGACAGTTTGCGCGATTTGCTTTGGCGGAGAGCAGCTTCCTGTTGGATGGTATGGCGGCGGCGCGTGAACACCTACAATGGTGCGCAGATAGTGCTACCGACCGCAAGCTGACAAGCCGTGCTCGCGAAATCCTGGCGGAACAGTCTTCGTTTGATGCTGAGGAATATCTGTTTCCCGGCGCGGATGGCGAGGTTTCGCACGACCTTTTGGGCAGCGAACACCGGGCAAATGTCTGGTTACTGTTGTCCTTTCCAAATTATGACGATTCTGCTCCCGAGGACTTGCAGTCGGCGTTCACGTTTGCCGCGGAGCAACTTGACGCGTTTGATGTTACCGTGGAACGAGTGAGCAGCGCCTTGGGAGCTGTGAAGGTTTTGGATCGTGCCGTGGCGGACGCGTGTGACGTGATTGTGTTTGCCGGTGACGAAGGATCGGCGACTTCCTTGGCGTTAGCCAACGGTGATCACGAGTTTCCGATTTTGAAACTAACCAGCACGCCGCAGGCATTGGCGCCGCTGGCTCCAGGGATTGTCGAGATGCTGGCCAGTCAGGAAGCGCAAGCCGTGCAGGCAGCGCGCTTTGCCGCAATGGACCTGAATATTGATCACGGACTGTTGATGACTCCGCGCGACGATAACGGAGCGGCGCACCGCGTCGGCTTCGAGCGGGCCGGTGAGTTTGGTTTGAAGATAGATGCGGAAATTGAGTATCCTGCCAATGCCAGCAGCGTCCGACGCGAGCTGTATGACCTGATGTCAGCGCCAGCGCGGTTGGAGCGGGGCGCGGAGGTTTCGCAGGCGGTACTATCACGCGAAGCACGCGAGAAGCTGTTTGGCGAGAGCGGCGGTGGCGACGTAAGTGTCACGGCACTGCCGCCGTCCAGCGGTGTTGCGGAGGTATTCTTCTTTTCGCTCGAAGGCGATCGCATCGGCAACTACTGTTCTCAGATGGGACAGGTGCCGCAAGGCATGACGCTGTTCGGCAACAGTTCGTGGCTGGATGAGCGCGCGCTGTCGGCTCAACCGGAAGTAACACGGAATATGTATGTTGTGGCACCGTTGTTGCCAGTGGCCGACCGGCATACGGAACTCTTTCGCGCGCTCGATGACCGTGAGGAGTTTGACTTATCGCCGTGGCAATTGTTGGCCGTAGACGCGGCGGACTTTTTGTCCGCGATATTGCGCAGTCAGGCATCGTCCGGAACTAATTTTGTCGAAGCAGCGCGTTCGCTGGGCAAATTCTCCGGGTGCGCCGTGGAAGTGGATATCGCGCCGACCGGTGAGAATCGTACGGCGAGAATTTTGCAGTTTGATGGCGAAGCGTTGAAAGTGGTGAAGTAGTGACAATATGGCAAGCGGTGATCCTGGGAATTGTCCAGGGGATCACCGAGTTTCTACCGGTTTCAAGTGATGGTCACCTGGTTGTCGTGCAGCATTTACTCGGCCTTAGCGGGCCGCTGCTGACGTTTGACGTATTCATTCATTTGGGCACGCTGGCGGCAGTACTCTTGTATTTTCGCAAGCTGATTGCCGAGGCATGTGACGGGACTTTTCAATACCTCTCGACGACCCGCCGCATTGCAATTGCTGTGGCAGGTTGTTGTGGCGACCATTCCGGCAGTGATCGTTGGTTTGCTGCTGAAGGATGCGATCGAGGAGACATTTGGCAGCGCCTATGTGGCGGCGGTGAGCTGGTTCGTCATGGGACTGCTGCTGATTTGGTCGGTGCGTTACGGTCGTGGGTCGCGCCGAATGGACGACATTCGGACGAGCGATTCCTGGTGGATTGGTACGGCGCAGGTATTCGCGCTGCTGCCGGGGATTTCGCGTTCTGGAATGACCATTATCACAGGAATGAAGCGTGGTCTGGCACCGGTTGAGGCCGCACGTTTTTCGTTCCTGATGTCCATTCCCCGGGTTGCCGGAGCCGAAGTTCTGCAGCTTTCCGACGTACAAGGTTCGAACTTGTGGAGCGATCCGGCGATGCTGTCGGGGGCAATCGCGGCATTTGTCGTGGGATTGGGTGTGATTTCATTTTTGCTTAAGCTGCTAAATACCGGCAATCTGAAACCATTCGGCTACTATTGTATTGGTGCATCCGTGTTGATGTTGGGATATCTTGTTTTGAACGGGTCATAGTTCTAATAACTGCGGCAATAAATGAACGGCAATCCTCCGATTATTGGTATTTCGCCCGGCTATGCCGGCCCGGATCCGACGCGCACATTTGCGCCAGCAGGCCGCATCAATTTTTGCGACCTGAATTACATCGAATGTCTTGAGGCTGCCGGCGGGTTGCCGATAGTGCTAAGCTTTACGGAGAACCGCGATCAGATGCGGCGCCACGCAGATCACGTGGATGGATTGATGCTAATTGGCGGAACAGATATTCACGCGAGCCGCTATGGCCAAGAGATGCTGCCGACGGAGCAGATGCCGGTATTCGAGCGTGACGAGTTCGAGTTTCGTTTTCTGGAGTATTTCCTCGAGCGTGAAAAACCGGTCTTCGCGATCTGCCGCGGGCATCAAACTCTCAATGTGTTATTGGGCGGCACGCTGATCCAGGACATTCCGACGCAGTTGGGATCTGTGCACCACTTGCAGCCTCCGGGGACCGTCGCAATCGCACATACGGTTACACTGCTGGAAAACAGTCTGGCTCACCGCGTGTTCCGCGCGGAGACGGTCGAAGTGAACAGCTTCCATCATCAATGCGTGGACAGACTATCAGATAAACTCGTGGCGACCGGATGGAGTGAAGAGGGGATCATTGAGGTCTTTGAGCATGTGACGCATCCGTTTGTGCTGTCCGTGCAGTGGCATCCGGAGCGGATGCGATCGTTTCCGCAGCAGTCCAAGCTATTCGAGCAATTCGTGCGAGCATCCGCCCGTGAGCAGTTTGAACTGGCTGGCTGAATCGGTCCCGGTATTCCGGCGGCTGGCGCAGGCGATCACCCGCGGTGAGACATTTCCGGCCGTCGTGCTTGGGGTACGGAAGAGTATCTCTTGAGCGAAGCGAAGACTGCGCTGCTGACGCATCTACTGGCGGGGGCCAATTCTGACTTCGATTATTTTGAATGCGAAGCGGGCGCGATTGACATCAAGGACCTGAACTCGCAGTTGGTGGCGTTGCCGATGTTCGGTGCGCGGCGAGTCGTGGTGTTGAATGACTTTGATGACCTGCGTTCGGATGAGGCGAAGCACGGCCTTGTGAAGCGATACACGGCGGATCCATCACCGACGACGAGCCTGGTAATGATACAGCCGCTCGAGCGCAAGCCGGGCAAGCGCGAGCAAACGGCACTGCAAAATGACACGAGCGGCTATTGGTTCTTTGAACTGCGCACAGAGGAGAACGCGAAATTCGTGCGGGCGTTTACCGCGCTGCACGACAAGCGAATTGCCGTAGGCGCCGTGGAATATCTACTGGAGACTTCGACCTCGCAACTGCGGGATCTTCGAGCGAAGCTTGAGCGATTTGATTCTATACGCCGGCGTTGAGCCTGAGATCACTGTTGAGATGGTGATGCGGGCCACGGGCATTACGGCCGAGGTTGAGATGTTCGGGTTTGACGATGCCCTGTTGGCCGGTAACGCCTCCCGAGTTTTGCGCGAGGCTCGTGAATTATTGGACAAGGGATGGAGGAACTTGCCCTTGTGGGGCGGTTGCGCTCGGCGGCATCGCGGATATGGCTTTGTGGTGGCTTAGCGGCACGGCGGGCGACGGAGGCCGAGTTTCAGGCGGGTCTTGGTGGCCAAGTCTTTAAGAAAAATGATTTTATCCGTGCCTCGCAGAGATTGGGGGAGACTCGTATGCAGGACCTTCAGTTGAATATTCTTCAAATTGAGATGCACGCAAAGTCAAAAGGCTCGGATGTCAGGTCATTAATATATGAGTGGTTATGGTCCGCGTGCAGCGCGAAAAAAGTCGGCTCACACGGAACCAACGTAAATCAGCGGGAGTATGTCAGGTAGGCAATGAACAACAAGCCGATCGCATCCCTCACAGACGAGGAACTGATCGCGGCCTTTCAGCAGGAAGATGCCGCGGCGTTCGACGAAATTGTCCGGCGCTACCGTGACCCGCTCTATAACTTTGTGGTCCGGCTGCTGGGGGACACGCTCTTTAGTGAGGATATCGTTCAGGAGACCTTTGTCCGGGTTTACCGGAACAAGCACCGCTATCATCAGGTGGCCAAGTTCTCGACGTGGATCTATACAATAGCGTCTAATTTGGCGAAGACTGAAATGCGGCGGCGGAAGGTGCGCAACTTCTTCTCTATCAGTTCGAAGGGAAATGAAGAGCGCGACTACGATATCGTAGATCAGAGTGTAGACGTTGAGAAGCACGTGGATGGTCGTGTTCGCACGGAGCTGATTCTGCGTGAGATTGACAAACTGCCGTTTCACTTCAAGGAGGCCGTGTTGCTGCGTGATGTGCAGGACCCGTCTTATGAGGAGATCGCGGAGATATTGAAAGTACCGTTGGGCACGGTAAAATCCCGGGTTAACAGAGGGAGAGAACCCGTTTGCAAGTTGTATTAAAGTATTTGGCGAATGAGGAGTCCGATCGTGGTTAGTCCCGAACAAAACAGTGCGATGAACATGGCAGGGAACGCTGAGCCGGGGATGGATCCGTCTGAGCAGCGTGTTCGCAACGCATTGCGATCTCTTCCCAAAGCAAATTGTCCGGTTGGTTTCGAGTTTCGTTTGGAGCGTCGGTTGTCGGGCAAGCCTGTGCGCGAGACGCGTTCGGGTTGGCAGATGAGCTGGCTGGGCGCGGGCTTCGGAGTTGCGGCGGCGATGGTGCTGTCCTTCGTGGTCTTCGACTTTGGCTCCGTGACGGGAACGAGTTCCGCGGGCATTTCCGGTTCTCCGATGCGCAGTGGTGTGCAGATTGAACAGCCGGTTGAAGTAGCCAAGACGAATGTTGAGACGGTGGAACCGCAGACGACGCCGGAGCAGTCTGCCGAGCAGTTGGTCGCGACGCAGGATTCGATGAAGGACAAGACTAAGCCGGGCACGCTTCCCGAGGGGAACTACCAGACGGTGGGCACGAATCCGAAGTAGGCCAGTCAGCGTACTGAACGCAGTTTTACGAGCGCGGCGACCACTTATGGTTGCCGCGTTTGTTATCATACCATCATCACCACGTGATACCCGGTACGCGATATTCTCCTGGGAACTTGGGACGTTGTCCGTGCGTATGGTTGACAAACGGCGAAGAAATTGCTATATTCCCGTTCGACCTAACACCGAGAGGAAAGTATAAATGGCTAAGAAACAGACCTTTACCGACAAGTTGTCGAAGACGAAGTCGTCGGGTGCGAAGCACTGCCCGGTGTGCAACGATATCCTGGCCTCCGTGCGCGTGCGTGAGTTTGTGACCGAAGGCGGCCGCCGCGCCCAGACCTCGAAGATGGTCAAGGTGTGCAAGTGCAATAGCGCGGCAATCTACGGCTAAAGCGTTGCGCCGGATCGTCGTCGCGACCAACAACGCGAATAAGTTCCGCGAGATTCAGGAGAAGCTTGCCGGGTTCCCGGTCGAGCTACTGAGCCTCGCGGATTTTTCGTCTCTGCCACCGACGGTGGAGGACCAGCCGGACCTGTTAGGGAACGCGATTAAGAAGGCGCGGGAAGCGCACTCGGGGACAGGTCATTGGGCGCTGGCTGACGACACGGGGCTCGAAGTGGCCGCGCTGAACGGTGCGCCGGGCGTGTATTCGGCGCGGTACGCCGGTGAAAACGCGACGTATGCCGACAATTGTGAGAAGCTCCTGCGCGAGATGAGCGCCGTGACGGACGAGCAGCGTGCGGCGGCCTTCACAGCCGTGCTGTGCCTCGTGACGGAAGATGGAGTGTATTGCGTTGAAGGACGCTTGGATGGTGCGATCAATCGCGCTGGTCGCGGGGCTAAAGGCTTTGGCTATGATCCGGTGTTCGAGTTGCCGGATGGCCGTACGCTGGCCGAACTGGACATGAGCGAAAAAAACCGCCTGTCGCATCGAGGACAGGCGGTCGAAAAGATGATGAAGCTGCTGGGGTTTTTGCTGACTGTCAGGCCGGAGGCCTGACCCAGGTTCTCGCTAAGGAAATAGTTCGCGTAGTTTGGCATACATTTCCGGGACGGAATTCACTACGTAATCCGCTTGCTCTGATGGCATGCGGATTTTTTGTTGTTCATACCAGCCCGTGCGGAGCAGCAGAGTCTTGATCCCGAGCAATTTGGCGGGTACGACGTCGTTGTCCGGACGGTCGCCAACCATAAGTGCTTCGTGCGGCTCGATCCGCAAGCGTTCGAGCGCGTGCTGAAAGACGCGCAAATCGGGTTTGTAAAGTCCGTACTCACCCGCGGAAATCACATGGGCGAAAAAGCCGTCAATGCCCAGGGGCGCAGCCGCTCCGGCAGACCCTTAAGCTGGTTAGCGACAATGGCCATCGGGACGCGCGCGGCGAGTTGCTCCAGCAGTTCCTCGATGCCCGGATTGAGATGCTCTGAGTGTGAGGGAACCGACGCATAGAAGAGTTCTGTCGCACGAGCGGCCAGCATTTCGTCACGATCAACCAGGTCATAGAGCATCGCCTGAAAGGAGTAGGGCGCATAGGACTGCAGCGACCACTCTTTGGCCGCGGCAAACCGTTCGGCAGTCAGCGGCCGACCCATGACTTCCGCATACACCGTGCCAACCGCCGCCTCCCAGTGCACATACATCGGCTCTTCGTCTACCAGCGGTCCACCGACATCCCATAGGATCGCGCGCAGCATCAGAACGTTATCATAGTTTCGATGCGCACCGTGCGATATTGCTCGCCGTTGGCATAGGTGACGCGGTGATCATACACCAAATTGACATTAGGCGCTACACCGACGTAGAGCTTGCCGCCGTAGATTGTTCCGTCGTCCGGTTCATTGAAGAACTCCGGCTGATTCGGCTGATAAAAATAGCCGGCGATCTTGCGCAGGCGACTGAGATTCTCAGGCGGCGTGATGGCGGCTTCACCGAAAAACGTCTTGCCGCTGGGGTAGTTTTCGCCGTGCATATCGAGCGCCCAGGCGTACAGGTAGCCGATGTCTGTGAATGACATTGTCAAATCACCATACACGCCTTCGGCCTTGCCTAAGCTGCTCAGACGCTGCTCTTTGGTCGCGTAGGTTGTATCTCCAATGACTTGCGCCCGCTCAAGCTCGTAGGAGAAATCGAAGTAGTCACCGATGAACTGCTTTTCGTATTGGCGGTACTCAACTCCGACTTCAAACGGGTAGTAGGCAGCGCGCAGGCCCGGGAAAGACCAGCCCCAGCCATAGTCGTGAATCTGCGCCGCCTGTCCGTAGCCCCACAACGAGAATTTTGTGGGCTTGACGAGGGGCAGGCCGATGTCCACTCCGGTGAGCAGAACCTGATCCTTGCGGCCGCGATAGTCCGCGGGGAGTTTATAAATATTGGGTAGGTACCCCCATTCGATCAGCTGCGCAATTTCAGCGGGGTCGAGCAGACCGATGATTGAATCGCGCCTTTCGAAATCGTCCACGTCGCCAAAAAGATCGAGGCGGTTTGGCACGCCGTCGTCGTCATCATCGGTCAGACCGGCGTACTGATTTCCGTCCATCCCCACGCTGCCGCCAAAGGTGAGATTGAATTTGGGCAGCGGTTTCAGCGCGACGCGTCCGGCAATAACACCAGGGTCGTCGAACTCGCGGAAGTTGTTCGTCATGCCTTGGAAGCTAATCCAACCGTTCTTGCCGGTTTGCCCTTCGACATAGGCGCCGACACGCTTGACCTCGGGATACTGAATCGTGTTAGCGTAGCGGCGCATGATGATGCCGTAGCCGAGTGTTACATTGTCGAGCGCCCCGACGCGCAAATAGAGCGGATCACCGGGCGCACCGTAACGGATGTAGTAGATTTTCTCAATGGCATCTTCCGGTTCGTCCCACTCATCTTCTTTGAGATTGCCCTCTTCATCAACGCGAACCGTGAGGTCCAGGCCGACACCCCACTTACCTAATGGGATGTCCGGGCGCAGGCCGAATTGCTGGTAGAGCTTGCCGTTGATGATGACCATTCCGATGGTAGCATTCCAACGAATTCGCCCATCCGTCCCCGCGCCTCCACGGAACGGCGGGTCAAAGGCCGGGTCAAGCACTTCCTGACCCAGCACCACAGTGGCGAGCGACAGGACGAGCATAAGGGAGAGGTGACGGAGTCGTGGGCCCATAATTGTGGTTAAGTTACGTAAATTGGTGAGGTTTGTCAAGGGGAGGGAGTGCAAGAAAACTTGCATTTTCAAGGGGTAATGGGTATATTTACAGGTTATGGCCAAGCCTGTTTATTTGGATAATGCGGCGACAACGGCACCTGCTCCCGAGGTGGTCGAAGCGATGCGCGTCGCCCTGACGAATCTGTGGGGGAATCCGTCCAGCGTTCACGAGCGCGGTAAACAGGCGAAAATGGCCATGGAAACCGCCCGGCAGCAGATTGCGGGGCTGGCTCATTGCCACAGTGACGAAGTGTATTTTACATCGGGCGGCACAGAGGCTGACAATTGGGCGATCGAGGGCGCGCTGGCCATGAGCAGCAAGGCTCACAAGCATTTGATCGTGTCGGCGTTCGAACACCACGCGATCCTCGACGCGGCGAAGGCCGCGGACAAGAGTGGGGCGATGCTGACGGTTGTGCCCGTGTCCCCGGACGGCGTCGTGGATCCGCAACAGATCGCAGAGGCGATTCGGCCTGAGACTGTGGTTGTTTCGGTCATGCACGTCAATAACGAGCTGGGGACGGTGCAGCCCATTGAAGAAATCGGCCGACTCTGCAAACAGCATGGTGTGATGTTTCATAGTGATTGCGTGCAGAGCTTTGGCAAACTACCGCTGAATTTTGCCGCGTTGCCGATAGACATGATTTCGATCTCCGCGCATAAAATCCACGGTCCCAAAGGAGTTGGTGCGCTGATCGTGCGGCGGGGGACGCGATTGGCGCAGAAGCAATACGGCGGCAGTCAGGAACGGGGTAAACGCACAGGTACCGAGAATTTGCCGGGAATCGTGGGGTTTGGGATGGCTACGGAGTTAGCGCTGGCGAACATGGCGAGCGATGCGGTCCGCCTGAGGTCCTTGCGCGATAGCTGCGAGCAGGCCTTATGCGACAAGATTCCGGGTGTGGTTGTGAACGGCAGGTCGGCGCAGCGAGCGGACAATATCTTGAATGTTCGTGTATCGGGTTGTGACGGGGAAGAGCTGTTGATCGCGCTGGACATGCGCGGTATCTGCGTGTCCACTGGCGCGGCGTGCAGCGCGGGCGCGCATGGCGCCTCGCATGTCATGACAGCACTTGGATTGTCCACGGAGGACGCGCGTGCGAGCTTGCGCATCAGTTTCGGCCGTTATAGCACGCCGGAAGACGTCGCGGAGCTGGTTCTACAACTGCCGCAAATTGTGGCGACACAGCGCGCGGCGGCGCCGATGCCGCGATGAACGGACGACGGGCAATCATCCTGCTGGCCGCGCTCATGCTCGGCCTGGGCTGTGACCGGGCGGACTATTCACCGCAACGGCTGCGCGCGGAACACGCGCTGTTGGCCAAGCAGGACATGGCGTTCATCAAGCGGGGGCGGGACTTCGGTTACTATGACGTTACGGTGATTAGCGACCGCGGCGACACGCTTCATTGCAACTACCGGGTGCCGGCCGGAGTGCTTAATCGCAAGTTAAAGGCGCTACTCTGGCTATATGATTCGCCGGACACGGTGGACATGTCTGTGCTGGATGGTACCGCTGCGGGACGTGTCACTGCGGTGTTGGGGTGCAATCTGCATGACGCCTTTGAGCGCGACGGCTCCGGGGCCGTGAAGAGTGGCAAGTCCAACGCGATGAGTGGTCTCTTGGATACGCGGCGACGCGTGGACTTGCTCTTGCAACTATTGCGTAAGCACCAGGTGAACGACAGCTTGCAGATATTTGTCGGCGGTGAAGGTCTGGCTGCCGTGGCGGCGATTCCGGCCCTAGCAGGTCAGTCAAAGCGGCATGCGGGCATCGCGCTGGCGGACCTGTCGGGTGGGCAGGCACTGGCCGAGCAGTGGACGGAGTTTGAATTTGCGCAGGCGGCAACGTGGTCGGGGGAATTGCGCGGACACGTGGCGCTGTTTGATGATCAGGACCCGGGCATCGCCTTCGCGCAGTCACCGCAACGCTGGCCGTTGTCGGGTACAAGTTTAGAATCAGTCGTGCGGTGGGTGGCCGGTGGCGACACGCTCGCAAGCCAAGTGCCGGTGGACACCACATTTTCGCGAGTCGTGAAAGTCGAGTCATAACGAAGCATGTCTAACGAGCAGAGCGCACTGATCGCATCGCCCGCGGTGCACACACGCACGACCGTGGCAATCGCCATGTCGGGCGGGGTGGACAGCTCCGTGGCGGCGGCGTTGCTGCTTGAGCAGGGTTTTGACGTGGTTGGCTTGACGATGCATCTGTGGACGGACGAGAAGGGCGAAGAAATGTCGCTCAATCGGGCCAGCGGCTGTTGCAGTATAACGATGGCGCAGGACGCGCGCGCTGTGGCCGACAAACTGGGTTTCAAGCACTACGTGCTGAATTTATCACGCGAGTTTCACGGCGCGGTCGTTGAGAATTTCGCGGGCGAGTACCTGCGCGGCCGGACGCCGAATCCGTGCGTGCGTTGCAACACGTTTGTGAAGTGGCAGACGCTGCTCGAGAAGGCGCGCAAGCTGGGCTGCGAGTATCTGGCGACCGGGCACTATGCCCGAGTTGAGCGCGGCGCGGGACGCGCGGTACTGCGGCGGGCCTTGTTTCCGGAGAAGGACCAGTCTTATGCGTTGTGGGGATTATCGCAATTCAGTCTGAACCATACGCTGTTTCCGTTGGGTGAACTGGCCAAGAGCGAGGTTCGCGAGCTGGCTCGCAAGTACGACCTTGCGACGGCTGAGAAGCCTGAGAGTCAAGATATTTGTTTCGTACCGGATAATAACTACCGGCGCTTCTTGGCGGACAATTACTCGTCACAGTTGACGGTGTTGGGAACGGGGGAATTCATCGGTCCGGACGGACGGGTGCTGGGTCGTCATGACGGGATCGCGCATTACACCGTGGGCCAGCGCAAGGGGCTGGGTTTGTCGGCAGGCAAGCCGTTATACGTGAAGCGGATTGATCCGGCGACGGACCGCGTGTATCTGGACTTTGACGAGAATCTGGGCGAGACATCCGCTTACGGAGTTGATGCAAACTGGGTGTCCATTGCCGAACCGGTTGGTCTAATTGAGTGCGCGGTGAAAGTGCGCTATCGTTCCGAACCCATTGCGGCGCGTGTTACGCCACGGGCCGGGAATGAAGTACGGATCGAATTTGGCGAAGCTGTGCGGGCGATTACTCCGGGGCAGTCGGCGGTATTCTATCGGGATGATGTTGTTTTGGGTGGAGCGATTCTGCAAGCAACGGAAGGAGCGGAACGATGAGCAAAGCGGCGGCGGCATTCCCGCGCGTAACGGCTCCGCAAATCGTGGCGTGCAAAGCGGAAGGCCGGAAGATTGTTGGGCTGACGGCCTACGATGCGGTGTTCGCGGCGCTGGAAGAGGAAGCGGGAGTGGATTTCCTGCTGGTCGGTGACAGCGCGGGCAACGTGATTGCCGGACACGCCACGACGATTCCCATGACCATGGACGCGATGTTGTTCCTGACGCGCTGCGTATCGCGCGGCACGACGAGGGCGATGGTCGTAGCAGACATGCCGTTTGGTTCATTTCAAGTCTCGCCGGAAGATGCTGTGCGCAATGCGATTCGTTTCCTGAAAGAGGGCGGAGCGCAAGCTGTGAAGGTTGAAGGCGCGGGCTATCTGATTCCGACGGTGCGGAGATTGGTTGAAGCAGGGATTCCAGTGATGGGACACTTAGGGCTGACGCCGCAGATGATCAACGTATTCGGTGGGTACGGCGTGAAGGCGACGACGGAGAAAGAAGGCGAGCGCCTGTTGAACGACGCGCTGGAACTTGAGCAGGCCGGAAGTTTCGCGATCGTGTTGGAGAAGATTCCCGCGAAATTGGCGGAGCGCGTTTCGAAGCGGCTGCACATTCCGACCATTGGGATTGGATCGGGGGCGCAGTGCGACGGTCAGATTCTGGTGAACTACGATTTACTGGGTATCTTCGACAAGTTCAAACCGCGCTTTGTGCGCCACTATATGCCCGGCGCGGAGCTTGTGCGCAATGCGGTGACGTCATGGGTGACCGATGTTCGCGAGGGCTCATTTCCGGCAGCCAGCGAGTCCTATGAGGCGCCGACAAAAGAGGCCGACAAGAAAACCACGCGAAGGGCGCGCGGGTCGTGAAACTGCTGAAGACTCGCGATGAACTGAACGGGGAACTGGATCCCTTGTGGCAGGCGGCGGCGCGCATCAGCTTGATTCCGACGATGGGTGCTCTGCACGAGGGCCACTTAAGTCTGGCGAGGTTGTGCGGCCCGTGCGACGTACGTGTCATGACGATATTCGTAAATCCGACTCAGTTTGGTCCGGGCGAAGATTTTGGGCGTTATCCGCGAACGCTTGACCACGATTTGCAGCTCTGCGAACAGGAGGGGATTGACTTCGTCTACGCACCGTCTGTTGACGACATGTACGGTGGCATGCCGAACGTTGAAATCGAACCCGGAGCGTTGGCGGAACAGTGGGAAGGAACGATTCGGCCCGGGCATTTTCGAGGGGTCCTGACGGTCGTGGCCAAGCTCTTACATCAGACACGGCCCGACACGGCGGTGTTTGGCGAGAAGGATTTTCAGCAACTCGTTCTGATTCGGGCAATGTGTCGGGCATTGGATTGGCCTGTTGAGATTATCGGTGGGCCGATTCTGCGGGAGGCGGACGGGCTGGCGATGTCCTCTCGAAATCGCTTTCTGAAGCAGACCGAACGCGAGTCTGCCACGGCTCTTTACCGGGCCTTATGCGCCGGACAGGCGGCGGTTACCTCGGGTCAAACGTCTTTGGCAGACGTGCAACGGGTTATGCTGGACGTTGTGGAGAGCGTGGACGGGGTGAAGGTGGACTACCTCACCGCGGTAGACGGCGGGACATTGTGCGAAGGGCCGTTTGTGGGACCCGAATCCCGGCTGATTGGAGCGATTCGTGTGGGTAGTGTGCGGCTCTTGGATAATCTGGCTGCGGCGACGTAAATATGGAACTTTTAACGGCCTGAAACGGTTTTCTCTGTGAGCAATCAAGCCTTAGCGGTGGTGATATTGGCGGCTGGCAAGGGGACGCGCATGAACTCCGAGCTGCCGAAAGTGCTGCATGAAATAGCCGGCCGGGCGTTGGTCTTGCGGGTGCTGGACACGGCCCGTGAGATCGGTGCAGGTCAAACTGTGGTCGTCGTCGGCCATGGGCGTGAATTAGTCGAATTGGCGATTCATGGTCAGGCGGACCGTGCTGTCATTCAAGATCCGCCGCTGGGGACCGGTCACGCCGTTTTGCAAGCAGAACCGGTGATAGCGCGCGAGTGCGGAGAGGTTCTGGTCCTTTCCGGTGATGTTCCCTTGTTACGGGCGGATACACTGCGGGACCTGATCCAGACGCACCGTGACGCGGAGGCTTCGCTAACGGTTCTATCCACGACCGCACCGAATCCGTTCGGCTACGGCCGCATCGTTCGGGACACGGACGGGGAATTCGTGGGAATAGTCGAGGAGAAGGATGCGACTTCGGAGCAACGTAATATCAGTGAAATCAACAGTGGGATTTACGTTGTGGTCCGGTCGGCGTTATTCAAGGCCTTGCGCAAGGTCACCCCGAACAACGCCAAGGGCGAGTATTACCTGACGGATATCGTTGGGATATTGGCCCGGGACGGGCTGAAGATTCAGGCTGTGAATTGTGCGCCGTTCGCTGAGCTTCAGGGGATAAACACGCCTGAGGAACTGCAACGTTCTGAGGCGGCGTGGTTGGCACGGCAAGCCGGGTGAGACGTTGATTATCATGAAGTTTGTCAGTATTTTACGGAATCAAACGAAAACCGAGGAACGTTCGATGCGAGTCTTCGTGCTGGCTGTTTTGTGCAGCTTGCTGCTCAGCACCTCGAGTTGGAGCCAATATCGCTCACAACCCACCAGTAGTTCCACGTCCGATTACCTGCGGGGTCATGAGCAGGGGCTGGGCCTTACGGCGATGCGAGGGCTACTCGATCCGTCCCGCATGAACATGTCGCACTCGATGAGTTTTGGATATGCGAATGCGGGCGGTACGGGAGTGTCACGCGGACTGTACATGAATCGCATAGACTACCAGATTGCCCGGCCATTATTGCTGACGACACATCTCGGGTACCAGTTTCAACCGAGCGGTCCAGAGGAATGGAATCCTGCCAAGACCGGCAACGATTTTGTCGGAGCCGCGGACTTAACATGGTCGCCGACGCGTAACTCGCAGTTTCGTTTGTCTGTTGCGCGGGGAATGTCGCCCTACCAGAGTATGGGGTACGGCGGTTACTCGGGTTACGACGCTTATCCGTGGATGTTCCCCGGCCGACGATAGCGACAGGGAGGCTTCTGTCACCGACGGCTCACTCCACTTTTTCTCGCCTACCGGATCGGTTGGCCATTTCTTAGCGACCGAGAGTCACAGGTTCTCGGTCGCATTGCTTCGGAAATGGCTGTTAGTTACTCCTTTTTTGAAGATTTTGCGAATTCGTGCGCCGTGGTTACACCCGGCGCGGCTGTCGGGCGTCTAACGATTGTGAGCCGCCGCCGCCGCGACGGTTTGGTGGCGATGTTACGGCGCATTTAACCAATTTGTTTTGCGAATTATTGCGGAGATAAAGACTGAAAAACTCTCGCACATTTGAGTTAGCGCGGCACGCCGCCCTGGCCGCGTTAGAAAAGAAAGCCACCGATGTCAGGATTCTTGACCTGACCAAGCTCGACTCGATTACGGATTACTTTGTGGTCTGCACGGGACAGGTGAATCAGCAGGTGAAGGCGATTGCCGATCACGTGGAGCGGTCGGCGCGCGAGAAGCTGCAAGAGAAGGCGGCGCACCGCGAGGGCTTTGGCGCTCTGAATTGGGTACTCCTCGATTTCATAGATGTGGTGGTGCATGTCTTCCGTCCGGCGCACCGTGAGTTCTACCGATTGGAGGACCTATGGAGCGATGCGGACGTAATCGAAGTGACTGAAGACGAGTTGAAACCGATCGCGCGTTCGCCGCGCCCGCTCAAGAAGGCGGCGAGCAAGGGCACGAAGAAGGCCGTCAAAAAGGGCGCGAAGAAGGCCGTCAAGAAGAGTGCGAAGTCCGTCGGGACATCAGTCGGTCGCACTAAGCCGAAGAAGAGCGCTCCGGTCAAGAAAAGTGCGCCTGTGAAGAGAAGCGCTTCGGTGAAGAAGGTTGCTCCCGTTAAGAAGAAGGCCGCGCCGGTTAAGAAGAAAGCCAAGGGCGCGTGAAGCGAGCGCACGAGCATTTGGCGGCGGAACTTTCGGCAGCGCTGCAACGGATGGGAGTTGCCGCGCCGCAGGTGACGCTTGAGAAGCCGCGCGATGCCGCGCATGGCGACATCGCCACGAACGCGGCCTTAGCGCATGCCAAGCCGCTCGGTAAGGCGCCGCGGGCGATTGCCGATGAGCTGGTCGCCGGTCTCCGGCTTGATCCCAAGCTATTAACGTGCGAAGGAGTGGCGGGACCGGGGTTCATCAATTTCCGCTATGCCGCGGACTACCTGCAGTCCATTGCGGCATTGGCGATTCAGGCACCTGACTCGTTTGGCTCTTCCGGGGCTTTGAGCGGAAAGCGCGTATTGATCGAGTTCGTGTCGGCGAATCCTACAGGACCGCTCAATGTGGTCAGCGCCCGGGCCGCGGCGGTGGGGAATAGCCTGACGCGCATCTTCAGGGTGCAAGGCGCTGCATGCGACGCCGAGTTCTATGTGAACGACGCGGGGAATCAGGTGTTGTTGCTTGGTCAATCCGTATACGCGCGCTATGCGTCGCTGTTGGGCCGGGCAACAGAGGTGCCCGAGGGCGGCTATCTCGGCGACTACATCATTGAGTACGCTCAGGAGTTGGCCGCCGCAGACGGGGACAAATATCTCGCGCTCGATCCAGAGCAGGCTGCGGAACAGCTTGGGCAGCAGGCGATTGCGCGGCACGTCGGCATGCACCAGCGCTCGCTCGAGAGTTTTCGCGTGACAATGGACAGGTGGTACCACGAGAGCGAACTGCGCGAGCGCAACGCTGAGTGGTCAGTGCTCGCGGAGTTAGAAGCGCGGGGTGCGGTCTTCGAACGCGATGGCGCGAAGTTCGTGCGCACATCGGAGTATGGTGACACGCAGGATTGGGTTGTCGTCACTTCGCAGGGGAGGGCAACGTACTTTCTGCCGGATATCGCCTATCACCTTGACAAGTTTCGACGCGGCTATGATCCGATCATTGACATTCTGGGTCCGGATCATCATGCCTATCTGACCAAGATGGGCGCGGCGATGAAGGCGCTGGGCGAAGACGCACAGAAGCTCGAGATCATGCTGTTGCAGCATATTAATCTTCTGCGCGATGGCGAACCTGTTAAGATGTCGAAGCGCGCCGGGAAGTTGATCGAGATGGATGAGTTGGTCGAAGAAGTTGGCGTGGACGCCGCGCGATACTTCTTTCTATTGCGGCGGACGTCCACACCGTTGGACTTTGACATTGAGTTGGCGAAACGGCATTCGGACGACAATCCGGTGTTCTATGTGCAGTACGCTCATGCGCGGATCGAGTCCATATTCAGGCGCGGCGAGGTTCCCGTACCAGATGTTGCGCAGCATCTCGATTTGTTAACGCACGACGAAGAGTTGGTTCTGCTGCGCCGCTTGCGTGAACTGCAAGACGTGCTGATGGAATGCGCGACTGCGCGTGATCCGCACGCGTTAACCGTCTGGCTGCGGGAAGTGGCAGCCCAGTTTCACAGGTTTTATCATCACTGCCGGGTGCTGACCACTCCGGCGGAATTGCAAACAGCGCGGTTGTGTTTATGCCGCGCGACACAAATTGCTCTGCGGCGCGGTCTGGCGCTGTGCGGAGTATCAGCCCCGACGGAGATGTAGTGTGACGAAAGCCACGAGCAAGATTCGCAGATTGAATGGCGCGATGGCGCCAGACGTAGTGGTGGTGGGCAGTGTGGCCGTGGACGTGCTGCACACGCCAACCGTTGAAGGCAAGGTGGTGCTGGGCGGTTCAGCGTTTCATTTTTCGAACGCGGCCAGCCGTTTTGCCAGCGTGGGCATGGTCGGCGCAGTAGGTGAAGATTACCCATTTGAGCAGGCCGAATTTTTGAGACGGCGCGGCGTGGGCTTTCACGGCGTCGAAGTCAAGCCAGGTCAGACGTTCTTGTGGGAAGGGCGCTATCACGAAGGTTTCCGGACGCGCGAGACGATCCGCACGGAGCTTGGTGTCTTTGAGCATTTCTCGCCCAATTTGCCGGACAGCTATCGGCATCCGAAAATTCTCTTTCTTGCCGCGATTGAGCCGCGCTTGCAGTTGGATGTGTTGAAACAGGTCAAGCGGCCCAAGCTTGTCGCGATTGACACGTTCAAGCTGTGGATTGATATTGCGCGGCAGGACTTCTTGAAGGTCTTGAAGCAAGTTGACCTGCTTTTTGTGGATGAGTTTGAGGCGCGGTGGCTGACCGAGGCGTCGAGTTTGACGGCGGCGGCGAAGCAGCTTCGGACGATGGGCCCCAAGTGGGTGATTGTCAAGAAGGGCGAACACGGCAGTTTTCTGCTCGGACCGGGCGGCATGCATATGGCGCAGACCTATCCGGTTCAGGAAGTGGTTGATCCGACCGGCGCGGGCGACTCTTACGCGGGCGCGCTGCTGGGCTATTTGGCGGCTTGTCCGACGGTCAACGATGTGAACATGCGCCGGGGCATGCAATGGGCGAGCGTGGTTGGTTCATTCTACGTTGAAGGTTTTGGACCGGACGGGCTGAAAGACCGCTCGCGCGCAGATTTGATCAAGCGCCACGACGAATTAGCGGCGATGACGCGCGTTCCATGAGCAAGGTTGTCCCGCTGAAATGGCAGGATGGCGAACTGCTGATTCTCGATCAGCGCAAGTTGCCGGGTGAGATCAAGTGGATTGCGGCGCGCAATCACGAGACGGTTGCGAAAGCGATTGAGTCGCTGGCCGTGCGCGGAGCGCCTGTGATTGGTATTGCGGCGGCCTATGGCGTGGCGTTAGCCGGTGCCTCGGCTCGTGCCACGAAGGCGTCCGTGGAACTTGCGATTGCGCGTCTGGGCCGGACAAGACCGACGGGTTTCAACCTGTTCTGGGCGCTCGAACGGATGCGTGTATGTTTGGCGAGCCGTGATCCCGTGGACGCTGGGGCGCTTTTGCGTGAGGCAAAGTCCATCCACCGTGAAGATGCGGCGGCCTGCCAGCACATGGCGGAATTTGGCGCGGGACTGATGGACGAGGGCGAGTCGGTATTGACTTACTGTAACACCGGCGCGCTGGCGACGGGCGGCATCGGCACGGCGTTGGGCGTGATTCGCGCGGGCTACAAGGCGAAAAAAGTGCAGCAAGTGTTTGCCTGCGAGACACGGCCGGTCGGACAAGGGGCGCGCCTAACGGTCTGGGAATGCGTGCAAGAACGCATCCCGGTTACGTTGATCTGCGATAACATGGTGGCGGCGCTGATGACCGCGGGCCGGGTTCACCGGGTGTTCGTCGGCGCGGATCGCATCGCCCGGAATGGCGATACGAGCAACAAAATTGGGACTTCCGGTGTAGCGATTCTGGCGTACCAGTTCGGTATCCCGTTCCATGTTGTCGCGCCATCCACGACATTTGACGGCGGACTTGCGACCGGCGCCGAGATAGTGATTGAAGAGCGGAGTCCGACTGAAGTTCTCAAAACGACGCCGGGTCTCGATCAGCTGCCGCGTGTAAATGTTTGGAATCCGGCGTTTGACGTGACGCCGGCGAAGTTCATCACGTCAATTATCACGGAGCGCGGCGTGTATCGCGCGCCGTATTCATTTTCCGTAACAGACAGCAATCGGTAACTTCTGGCAGGTGACCTAAGTTATGAAGCGCACATTTTTTCTCATGCTCGTTCTCGCCGTCGCCGCTCATTCCGCGTGGGCGTCGGTCGAACTGACGTCGGCTCGTATCTACAAGAAGCAGGGCGAATTGGCCAAGGCCGCGGAATTTTACGATTTGGCGATTACCAAGGAACCTGACAATCTTGAGGCTCGCGCCGAACGCGGCGAATTGCTGGGGATGGTTGCCATGGACGCGGCGCAAATGGGTTTGCGCAAGCGATTGTCCGGTGATGCCGAGAATCCGCAGCACGTGCTTTTGGACCGGATGATGCAGGATTACACGGCCGTTAAGCAGGCTGGAGACGACAAGAAGATCAAGAAACTGCTCAAAGCGCTTGATGGGCAGGTTCAAGAGTATTGGTGGGAGTTTTACAGCAAGGCATTGTCTCAGGACACCACTTACAAGGGGATGATGGCGCGTGAGAGTATGGAGAATGCAGAGACGGTCATCGGTGTGGGCCTGCAGAATGCGGAATTGGCGATGCTGCTGATGCCCGGCGACTGGAGCAGCCACTTCGTTTACGCGGAACTCATTGGATTTAAGGGCAAGGATGATGCGTACGTAGCGGCCTGGCAGGACGCGTTGAACATGCTCGAGAATTCGAGTCTGCGCACGGAGAAGCCAGAAGACTATGAGAACAACAGGCGCTACGCCCGGCTGCAGTTAATACAACACTCGTACGCGACCGAGAATCACGCGCAGACGATCCAATTGGCCGATCAACTGCTGGCAGACGAGCCATCCAATGTGGAAGCCGTGCAATATAAGGCTTTTTCGTTGGCAACGTTGGCGAATGACGAGACGCGTCCGCCTGCCGAACGTGACTCTTTGAAACGTGTGGCGTTAAATGCGCTGAGTGATGCGCGGACGACGAATCCTCTTGACGAGAACATTATTTACTACATCGGCCAGTTCAATCTGCAATTGGCGGACACTGCCGCAGCGTTGGCGGCCTTCGATGAATTTCTTGGGAAAGCACCCACGGACCGTGACGTGCTGTTCATGCAAGGGCTTATCTACCTTGAGGGTGAGAAGTTCGGGGATCTGAATAAGGCGGCGGACAAGTTCGGTGCGATTACGAAGGCTTTCCCGGAAGACGGCGCGGCGTGGACGAACTACGGCATCGCGCTGTTGCGGCAAGGAAAGACGGATGAGGGCAAAGAGGCCATGAAGAAGGGTGAAACCTTCTCTGGCAACTAAGACCATTCATTCGACGGTGACGAGCACGCCGGCAAAGATTCCCGCGCATGTCGCGATCATCATGGACGGTAACGGTCGGTGGGCCGAGGCGCATGGATTGTCGCGGCTGGCCGGTCATCGTGAAGGCGTGAAATCCGCGCGGGACATTGTGCGGACGGCGGGCGAGGTGGGCGTCAAGCATCTGACATTGTACACGTTTTCGACGGAGAATTTTCGCCGTTCGAAAGTGGAAGTTGACGCTCTGATGCTGTTGCTGGTCACCACGATTGGCAAGGAAGTTCGGAATTTGATGGAGAACAACGTGCGTCTGAGCGTAATCGGCCGCACGGAACAGCTTCCCTCCGCGACACAGAGTGCCTTGCGTTCGGCCGTGGACAAGCTGGCGGACAATACCGGTCTGCATCTTGTCCTGGCGATTGCCTACGGGGCGCGGCAGGAGATTCTGGATGCCGTGAACCGCTTACGGAATACGACCGGCGAGATCGGCGAGGCGGAATTGAGTGCGGCGATGTATACCGCGGGGACTCCGGATCCTGATCTTATAGTGAGAACATCCGGCGAAATGCGGCTTTCGAATTTTTTACTGTGGCAGGCGGCGTATTCGGAGTTGGTTGTGACGCCGACGCTGTGGCCTGACTTTCGTCGTGCCGAGTTTTTACAGGCGATAGAGGAATACGGCAGGCGCGAGCGACGCTACGGGGCGCGGACAACGGGAGTGGAATCATGAATTGGGCTGAGCGGTTCGGGGACGCAACATTCGGGTTCTTGCAAGAACGGCCATACCCGGTCGCTTCACCGGCGTCGGTGGAAGCTGTTCAGCAGATTGTGCAAGCCTGCGCCGATGAGAATTGGCGCGTTCTGCCGTTAGGCCAAGGCAGTTCATTCCCGCCGAACTTTGCGCTGCGCAGCGAACGAGTATTTGCAGTAATCACGAGCCGGCTGCGCGACGTTGAACGGTTGCCCAATGGTCGTATGCTGTGCGGGCCCGGTGTGCCTGTCCAGAAGCTGATCGTGACGGAGCAACTTGTTGAACGAAAGACGATTGGCGGACTGCTTTGCGGTGTTGGGGATGCAGTTACGCGTTCCGCGGCCCGGTCGTTTTGGCAGCTTGTGCATTCCGTGGAGTTGCTCGACTCGAAGGGGCAAGTGATGGCGCTGGCAGGCCCGGCGTCGCCGCAGTATCTGCTTGGTGCTTCGGCAGCGATGCTGCTTGAATCGCGTGGCAAGTCAGGTATTGTGATCGGAGTGGAGTTCGCGGCTGATGAACTGCCGTTTGAGCTTGGCCGCAAGTCGTTATTGAGCGGCCAGTCCGAACAGTTGCCGTATGCGGTCAGCCGTCAGGTGAGCAATCGTCAAGCCGACACACTGTCCCTGTTTGATTGGTAAGCGCCGATGAGCGCGGAACTGACTCGCATGCGAAAGCGCAGTTGGCGCCGCTTACTGTGGCTCGGCGGCGGCGGTTTGGCCGCGCTGGGCGTGCTGTTTTTGTTCTTTCCGAGCGCGTTACTGAACCAACGAGCGGCCGCAGGCTTAACGGACTATCTCGTCGGCCAGCTTGGCCCCGACGCGATGTGCGCAGAGGTGGACTTGAGTTGGCGCAGCGTGGTCTTGCGCGACGTAGTCCTGCCGCTGGATAAACGCGGCACTCAACTGTCGATTTCACGGATCGAAGTCGGCATTGACCCGCTAATCGTCTTGTCGCAGCCGGGCGAATATGAACGCATGGTTCGCAATATTCAACTGGTCAGTCCGAGACTTGAACTGGTAGTCGGCGGGCGAAGTGAGGGTCGAGCGGACAGCGGCCTCGTACCACAGGCGGTTTTTGATATTCTCGGCCGAGCCGACAGTCTGCGCGGGTTCGCGTTTGAGGATGGCCAGATCACTCTGCGCAACGCGGATTCAGCGATATTTCAAGCGCGGGGAATCCGCGGGAACGTGGTCCCTGACGGCGATCACTACAGCCTGATTGCGCGCGCGCAAAGCGAAACACCGGTGAAGCTTGACGCGCGATTGGATGGCGAGATTGCACCGCAGCGCAAGCATCTTGAGATCGTGGCCAGCGCCAGCTTGGCCGCGGGCGAGATTCCTGTGGCGGCAGGCGCGCTGGATTCGATAGGCTTTAACGACGCACAGGCCGAGGTGCGCTTGCGGCAGGATGGGGGCAAGGCCGTACTGTCGGCATGGGTGCAGGCCCGTGATGTTGAAGGGCGGATTGCCGGGCATTCGATCTTCGCGCCCGAGATTCGGGTTAATTTAGACAGCAGTATTGTACGCTGGGATTCGCTGCAACTACGGGGACCGGGTGTCGAGGCGCTGACGAGCGGGACGATTGCCCTGGCGGATTCGGAACGGCTCTTTGCGGTAGTGGACGCCGATATCTTGGTAGATCGCCTCAGTTCTGCGCTCGGGCAAGATGCGGTGCAGCTTAGCGGTTTTGGGCGGCTGCACGCGGATATTAGCGGGACATTGCGCGAGCCTGTTGCCCGAGCGTTGATCGCGGCGGACACTTTGACGATTGCAGGTGAGCAGCTGCGGGGGATCGCATTGGAAGCGTCAGCTGCCGGCAAGACAATCGAGCTCGTGCATGGCGCCATTCAATCGAACTACGGCACGCTTGACATCGCGGGCCGGTGGAATGGTACCCAAGCGCCGTTTGAGTTAACGGGCTTGCTCAAACCGCGACCGCTTCCGAAATTGTTTGGTCGCCAAAGCGCTTTGACAACTCTGGAGTTTGTGGCGAACGGGACGGTGGCAGAACCGGAATTGCGGTGGGTTGCCCGGGACAGTCTTGAACTTATCCTGGGGAGTGGGTACGCCACATACAGCAATGCGGCGTTGGCGCTTACTCTGGTTGATCCCACTGGTGCATCAGGGCGAGTTGTGTTGCGCACGGATAGCGGTAATGTAGTGGTGAGTGCGACGAACGCGCATGTTGTCGTACCGGTATTGTATCCGACCACGGCCGCGGTCTTGTCTCCCATAGAGGAACTGACCGTTGACTTTCAGGGAGACGCGGACGACGGTGAGGCGGCGGTGACACTGGAGAACCGTCCTGACAGCACGAGCATAGCGGCGCGAATCGTGCGCAGACTTGAGTTCGACGGGGCATACACTCGCGGTGACGATCAGTCCATTTACCTAAGCGGTAACTGGCGCGGTTTGTCCGGCGAAGGTCAGAGGTTCTTTGGTCAAGGCGATATCACGCTGTTTGAAGATTCGCTGACGATATCCGATTTCTATATTGACGAAGCGGGCTCACTGAGCGGCACGGTGAGAATTGACACACCGCGCGTAGATCTCAGTATGTCCATTGATCAATTGCCGCTTGCGCGCCTGCCGATGATGACCCGGGCCTCGGACAAATGGGGGCTGGGCGGCATGCTGTCAGGGGAGTTGACCGCGACGGGACCGATTTCGGCCATTGACTGGTACGCTGACGTGAGCCTGGTTGAGGGCGAAGCGCAAGGCGTGCCAGGATACTGGAGCTTGTTGACCGCGGAAGGGCAGAACGACCGCGTTTCTTCGATGTTCTTTTCATTTGGCCGAGGTACTCGCAGTATCGTGGAGGCGACGGGCGAGGTGAACATGGGGGCGAACAGTCTCGACGTGCGGGTGGAGTTTCCGACGTCGGACTGTGCTGACTTCATTCAAGCGCTATCCGGCAAGACGGGTTTGCTATCGGGCGATCTTGACGGCGAGATTCTGATCTTTGGTAAGTTGAACGCGCCGGAAGTTGTGGCATCCGTGACCGTCACGAATGGAGAACTGCTGGGCGAATTGACCGTGAATGAGTTCATGATCAATGCCGCTTTGACGACGGAACATGATGGCACGCGAGTCTTGGCCGTCCCGCAACTTGCCTTTGGCAAGGACGGGAAGTATAAGTTCACGGGGGAGCTATCGGCCGAGCCGCGGGCGGGCGGTCCGTTTCGCGCGTATATTGAGGGGAGCGGCGATTTTCTGAACATGCTGCAGCAGGTTGACGCAGAGTTCACATCAATGGGAAGCAATTGCAGTTTGCGTGCAGAAGTGGGTGGGACGTGGGAGGCACCCCGCTATATCGGGGGTGAGCTGCGGATTGCTGACGGGAACTTCACCTATCCGCCAGCGACGCCAGGACCCTTGGTGATGAATGCTCTGATCGGCGTGAACCGCGACGGCGTGGTAGACAGTGGCATGATACAAGTTGACGCGGATGAGGACTTCATCCGGCTCGACATGCTGCGAGCGGGTGATCCGCGCGTGGCATCTTTAGCTCCGTTGGTCATTCCGAAGCCCCGGATCGAACTTGGTATATTCTATTTAACGTCGTCGGCCGACGGTGTAAACGTGCGCCTACCGGGGTTCATGAAACCGGACTGGCTGGGCCGGCTAACGTTTGGAAGCGGGGAGTTTGCGGCGCTTACAATCTCGGCCTATGATTCGACTCGTTTGCGAATTGCTGGCGAAGCCGATGTGCGCGATGCGCGGTTTACCTTTCCGTTTCTGTCGTACGGTGGCGGGCGGATGCGTCCGGTCACGAAGTGGCTGGTGGATCGGTTGTACGAAGCGTGGTGGGACATTGACATTTCAATGGGCAGCGGATCTCACTACGACGTAGAGATTACAGGATTTCGCGACTCCGAGCTGTTTACGCGCATGGGGAACAACCCGATTCTGGCGACGTTGGCTGAGTACGTGGATCACATTTCGCTGGATGCTGTCGTGACGCCGACCGAGACTCCATTGGTGATGGAGGGCGCCATCGTGGATTCGAGCCTGCGGTTGTACGGGAAATTGGGCGGTTCGTCGGGCACGGCTGACTACCTTGATCAGACTTTCTGGGTACAGAAGCTCGTGGCCGAATTCGACGGGACGGACATTTTTCCAATCATCAGTGGCACGGCCGAGACCTACGGCGTGGACTCCGTGGGGCGGACGGTGCCGGTGCATCTGACGATTTACGAGATTGACCCCGAGACCAATACGCGCACGCCGTTTGGTAGGTTTGAAGATGTAACGTACGTTCTGGAGGCGGACGGATATCCTGACCAAGAGCAGGTGCTCGGTTTGCTGGGATATGACTTCACGAACATGCCGGAAGGCAAAGCGCAGCAGTTGCTCACGCGGACGGCATTTACGGCGGCAAAGCGTATTTGGTTGGATCCGATCTCGCGAAAACTTGAGCGCGCCACGAAGCTCGATCAGATTTCGCTGGCGCCGGGTGGTGGCGCGAGTCCGAGTATTTTCCGGCAGCAGCGCGAGGCGGTGTTGCGCGATACTCTTGAATCGTCGGGAGTCGTGCGATATCTGACCGGATCGAATGTGACGGTCGGAAAGTATTTCACGCGTGACCTGTTTGTGACTTACACGGGTGAGTTGGCGGAAGCGGCGGGGGAGATTGAGGGCGGTCGCCTTGGATTGGTGCATTATTGGAATTTGCAGTATCGCGTCGTGCCGGTCAGTCCGGATTTTGTATTGGATTTTGCAGTCGAGTATGACGAAGCCAGCCGACGCCGAGATGAATCGGTTGCGGTTACCTATTCGTTCGAGCTGGAGCCCTAAATGAGTTTGAGCAGGATAAAGTTCGTCTTGTTTGCGATCGTTCTGTGTGTGGCCGGCGCGGTACATGCGCAGGATCGGCTCCGTGTGCTCGGCATCTCAATAGAGGGCAACGAGACCACGGACGTTGGTCTGATCCGTGCACATTCGGGGATGGCGGTCGGCAAGGACATTAGCGGCGATGATATCCAGAGCGCCATCCGCCAATTGTGGAAGCTGAACCTGTTCAGCGACGTGCGCATAATCGAAGAGCGCAGCGCCGCCGACGGGGTCTATTTGCGAATAGACGTCAAGGAATACCGTCGACTTGATCGAGTGGATGTGAAGGGTAATCGTAAGCTAAAGGGTGAGGACCTAACGAAGCTGCTGACCTTGTCGAACGGCCAAGTCGTGCGGCCCGCAGATGTTACGCGGTTAAAGGAAGCGTTGGCCGACAAGTATGAAGAGATGGGGTACTTATTGGCCGAGATTCAGATTGAGCAAGATACGCTTGAAAGCAACGGCCGTTTGCGCGTAGACGTGGATATCCGCGAAGGTGATCGGGTTAAAGTGCGACGCGTCGAGTTCGAGGGCAACACGGCGTTCACAGACAAAAAACTGCGCAAAAAGATTCGCACGACCAAGAAGACATTTTTCCGATCGGGTGAATATAAGCGCGAGAAGATTGAAGAAGACAAACAGGGTCTGGCGGCTTTCTACCAGGAACAGGGCTATCGCGACGTGGAGATAGTCGGCGACACGGCGGTCTATACGCCCGATCGGCGCGGCCTTGTTCTAACCTATCGGTTGAGCGAAGGACCGATCTACAAATACGGCGCGTTTTCCTGGGAAGGCCAACGGCTGTTTACGGTGGACGAATTGAGCGAGAAGCTGCGTGTGCGGTCCGGTGACCGTTACAACCGAACGGAATTTGACCGCAGTTTGGCGGATATTGGATCGAAGTACTACGATCGCGGCTACATTTATGCGAGCGTCACGCCGGCCGAGACGGTTCGCGACAGCCAGGTCGTGGACATCGTTTTCCAAGTGACGGAGGGCAGCGAGTTTAAGGTCAATCAGATTTACGTCACGGGGAATACAAAAACCAAAGAGAAGGTCATTCGCCGGGAGTTGGTTCTCTATCCGGGTGAGACTTTTGACGTGTCCAAGTTGCGCCGCTCGATTCGTGAAGTTACCATTCTGAATTATTTTGCGAATGTCGTTCCGGATGTCGTGCCCATCTCGGACAATCTGGTAGACCTGTATATTGATGTTGAAGAAAAATCTACCGATCAGGCGAACGTGTCGGCGGGTTACAGCCAGCGCGACGGGTTCATTGGTTCCGTTGGTTTTCAGATGAACAACTTGCTGGGTAATGGCCAGCAGTTTGGCCTGGACTGGAATTTTGGCAAGGTCTATCGGTCATTCTCCATCAGTTTCACAGAGCCGTGGTTCCGCAACACGAGGACGCTGTTGGGTTTCAGTTTTTTTGACACTCATCGCGGCGGAAGCTACTACGGATTTGATGAGGACATCATCGGCGGCACTGTGCGCGTTGGACGGCGGCTGCGCTGGCCGGACGATTATTTCCGAATTGACTACATCTACCGCCTGGACCGGACGAAATATTCGAATTTCACGGAGGATTTCCGGGTAAGCAACCCTCGCGACCTCGTGGAAGACGAGGCGCGCGTGTCGTCAGGGCTCACGCAGTTGATTACGCGCGACAGCCGAAATGAAGCGGAATTCCCATCGTTGGGCTCTGTCAACACTCTGCGCATGGAAATGACAGGCGGTCCGCTGTTTGGAGATGACCAGTTTTTCAAGACTGAGTTGGGGACGCAATGGTATTCACCGCTGCTTGGCGGCTTGGTCTTGATGTCGGACACGAAAGTTGGCGCGGTTGAACAGTTGAGTGGAAGTCAGCGAGATATTCCTTACTTCGACTACTTTTTCATGGGTGGTTCGGGCTTGTCTTTGGGGACGAGCTTGCGCGGCTATGACGAGCGGGAAGTAGGCCCCCAACGAGCGGGATTTCCGGTCGGTGGCAAGACGATGTTTAAACAATCGCTCGAACTGCGCTATCCGATTGTGCGCAATCCGACGATCTACATGCTTGGCTTTGCCGAAGGTGGCAACGTGTGGTCGCGGTTTGAGGATACTAATCCGGGCGACCTGCGACGGTCGGTGGGTCTCGGGGCGCGTCTGTTCATGCCCTTCATCGGCATGATCGGCCTTGATTATGGATTCGGCTTTGATTACTACGACGAGCGCGGCATTCGTTCGGGCAAGTGGCTGCCGCATTTTCAGTTTGGCAGAACATTCTGATCATTCTTAGAGAAAGACAACCCATGACGAAACTCTACACTGCTCTCATATTAAGCGTCATCCTGGCGCTGCCGGTGCTGGCCAAAGAGATGAAGCTTGGCTACATTGATTCGGAAGCGATTCTGACTCAATACCCGGCTTATCAGGAAGCCCAGCGCAAGCTGCAGGAAGAAGAGCAGAAGTACATCGCGGAGGCTCAGGGCAAAGAGCAGACGCTATCGCTGATGGTGGACGAAATTGAGCAGCAGAGCTTGATGTTGTCAGCGGAGGCGCGCGCCGAACGCGAGCAGAAGATTATTGAGAAGCGCCGCGAGCTCGAACAGTACCGTCAAGAGACGTGGGGCGAGGGCGGAAAGCTCTACACGAAGAATATTGAGCTGTCGCGTCCGATTCTTGAGCGCATCAACCAGGTCATTGAGAAGGTGAGTCAGCAGGAAGGTTATGATATGGTGTTTGACGCTGCCGGCGGCAATATCGTATACGCTCAACCGCAGCATGACATCACGGAATTGGTGCTGGCCGAACTCAAGAAGGAATAACTGTGCCGACGATCAGCGCGGAACAACTGGCAGTGCTTGTGGGAGGGCGCTTGACGGGTGACGGCGCGCGGGAGCTGCGCGCCATCGCTCCGCTGGAGTCGGCCACGGAGACGTGTGTATCCTTCCTGTCGAACGCGCGGTACGCGCAACAGCTAAACCAGACGGGCGCGGGCGTCGTGCTGGTGGCGCGGGGCACCGTACGCGAGGGCGGCGACTATATTGAGACGACCGATCCCTATGGCGCATTCGTCACGGTGTTAGAGTTCTTCCATCCATCCAGCGGGCAGGCGGCGGGAGTACACCCAAGTGCGGTGATCGCGGCCAGCGCTCGTGTTGGCAAGAATGTCTCAATTGGTCCGCAATGTGTGATCGAAAACGATGCCGTGATTGGCGACGGCGCCGTGCTGTTAGCACAGGTGTATGTCGGTTCTGGCGCGGAAATCGGCGAGGGCACATATCTTCATTCCCATGTCAGCGTGTGCCACGGTTGCCGGCTTGGTCGGCGCGTGATCATACACTGCGGCACGGTGATCGGATCGGATGGATTTGGCTTCGCGCCCGACCAGGGGCGTTTCCGGAAGATCCCTCAGGTTGGAATCGTTGTGATTGAAGATGACGTCGAAATTGGCGCGAATACCACGGTTGACCGTGCGACCATGGGCGAGACGCGCATTGGACAGGGCACCAAGATTGACAATCTTGTGCAGATTGCGCACAATGTGAAGATCGGGAAGCACTGCGTTATCGCGGCCCAGGCGGGAATTTCGGGTTCAACGCAAATGGGCGACTACTGCCGCGTCGGCGGACAAGCGGGCTTCATCGGTCACATCAAGATTGGCGACGGTGCGGCGTTTGGCGCTCAGAGTGGCATTGCAGGCGACGTAGGAAACGGCGAAATTCTTTCGGGCAGCCCTGGGCGGCCGCATGGGTTGTGGAAACGCATTGAAGCGGCAATACCGCGTTTGCCGGAGCTCCTGCGGCGCGTCAGACGCATCGAAGAACATCTGGGAATCTCCCAGTCGTCTAAGGAGGAACGGGTTGAGCGATAAGCAACGGACGATTGGGAACGCAATCAGCGTCTCGGGCATCGGATTACATACGGGCAAGCCGGTTAGCATGACCTTTAAGCCCGCGGCTGTGGGTCATGGCGTCGTGTTTCAACGCATGGACAGTCCGGGTTCACCGTTGATCCCCGCGCTAGCCGACTATGTTACGGACATTGCGCGCGGGACCGTGCTGGGTATCGGGAATGTTCGGGTGCACACGGTTGAGCACGTCATGGCGGCGGTTGCGGGACTCGGGATTGACAACCTGCTGATCGAGCTGACGGACGAAGAGCCGCCGGCGCTGGATGGCAGTTCTTATCCTTTTATAGAAGCGCTGCGCAAGGCGGAGATTGTCGAGCAGGACGCCGAGCGCATCTATCTCGACCTCGAAAAGACGCTGACCTACCATGACGAGAAGTCGGCGATAGACATTGTCGTCGTGCCGTCCTCCGAGTTTCGCGTCACGTATATGATTGACTACCCGAACACGTTGTTGGGGACGCAGTATACATCCATGTATTCGATCAGCGAATTCGAGGAGGAATTTTCCAAGGCGCGCACATTCTGTCTGCTGTCGGAAATGCAGCACTTGAAAGAGCGCGGCCTGATTCGCGGCGGCAGTCTTGAAAACGCGGTTGTGTTCGTGGATCAGGACTTGCCTGAATCGGAATACAATGAGCTGAAGCACACCTTTCACTTTGATGGTGAGCTGAAACACAGCGGCGCGATTCTCGGCGACGGATCCTTGCGCTATCCGAACGAACCCGTGCGGCACAAGACCCTGGATCTCGTAGGTGACTTGGCGTTGGTCGGCGCTCCGATCCGCGGTCATGTTTTGGCGGCCCGCGCCGGGCACGCTTCGCACGTTGAGGTCGCAAAGATGCTGCGGCGGCTGCTCGAGGCACAAAAGGTTGCGCGTAAATACGGCGGCGGAAAGAGCGGTCAAGGCTATGTTTTCGATTCGGAGGCGATTGAGAATCTCCTGCCGCATAAATACCCGATGCTGCTCGTGGATCGCATACTTGAGCTTGTGCCGGGTGAGCGTGTTGTCGGTCTTAAGAACGTCACGCGCAACGAACCGTTCTTCAACGGGCATTTTCCGGGTCATCCCGTCATGCCCGGCGTCCTGATTGTTGAAGCGATGGGGCAGACCGGGGGAGTGCTTTTGTTGAACTCCGTTGAGAACGCTGACCGAAAAGTCGTTTATTTCATGGGACTCGAGAACGTGAAGTTTCGCAAGCCCGTTACTCCCGGCGATCAGGTTCGGTTTCATGTAGAGATGCTCTTGTTCCGCCGCGGTATCTGCAAGATGAAAGGGGAGGCTTACGTGGATCAGACGCTGGTCGCAGAGGCCGAAATGACAGCAGCAGTGATTGATAGACAAGGATAAGCACATGCCCAAGATTCACCCACAGGCAATCGTATCACCCAAAGCCCTTGTCGCGGACGATGTGATCATTGAAGCGTTCGCGGTGATTGACGATAACGTTGAAATCGGCTCAGGTACAACCATCGGCAGTTCCACGCGTCTGTTCGCAGGAACACATATCGGCAAGAACGTGCGTATATCGCCGATGGTCGCGATCGGCGGAGAGCCGCAAGACAAGAAATTCAGCGGGGAACCGACCAACGTCTTCATTGGCGACGATACGCAGATTCGCGAGTTCGTCACAGTCAGCCGCGGCACGGCGGCGACCGGCAAGACAACGGTCGGCTCGAATTGCCTGATCATGGCCTATGCACACATCGCGCACGATTGCGCCGTCGGTGACAACGTCATTTTGGCGAATTGTGTGCAGTTGGCGGGCCACGTTCATGTGGACGACTATGCGATCCTCGGCGGCATGGTTCCGGTTCATCAGTTCGTGCATATTGGACGCCACTGCATGATCGGCGGCGGATTTCGGGTTCCGAAAGACGTGCCGCCTTACGTGCTGGCGACCGGACATCCGCTGGCCTACACCGGTCTTAACGTGATCGGTTTGCGTCGGCGCGGCTATACGACGGACCAGATTCGCATGCTGAAGCAGCTCTACTTTGCGTTGTTTCAATCCGCCATGAACGTCAGTCAGGCTTTGGAGGAAATCGCGGATGTGCATGGTGACGATCCATTCGCTCAGGAGATTCTTGAGTTCGTTCGGATTTCCAAGCGCGGCCTGATGCCGGGACCGGCGCGGCGACATGAGCCGGAGGATATGGATTGATGCTTGCGATTCGGCAGGATGGCGCGATGCCGGGGCAGTGGCTCATGGACCGCGACGCGCAGGAACTTGAGCAAGCGGCAGCCGGGATATTGAGCGAACCTCGTGTGTCGTTTTATCAGTGGGAAGTCCCGACGCTGTCGCTGGGCTATCACCAAACCGAAGATAAGATTGACTACGACCGCCTGCGAATTCTGAATGTGCCAATGGTACGCAGACCAACCGGCGGAGCGGCGGTGCTGCACAGCGAAGAGTTGACTTATTCCATCGTCTTGCCCGGATTGGACGACTTGCGTACGGGATCGCTGGTTCTCGAGTATATAGGCCGCGCACTGACTGCGGCATTGCGAGAAATCGGCGTGGATGCGACGCTGGACGAACGCGGTGAGGCCCTGACGCCGCTTGCCAACCGGACGTCTTGCTTCGCGCGGACGTCGCGATGGGAAGTTGCCGTACATGGCAAGAAGATTGTGGGCAGCGCCCAGCGCCGGTTGGGCGGCGCGATTTTGCAGCACGGTTCGATCCTCACGGGACCCGATCATTTGCGCATCGTCGAGCTTCTCAAAGTCCGCGAGGACACGGAGCGCAGTCTACTGCGGGCGCGCCTGGCAAGCAAAGCGACCTGCGTCGGCGATGAGATTGGGCAGGGCGATCACGTTCAACGTCTTAGGTCTGCGTTAGAGGGGACGTTCGCGGCCGGATACCCTCACTTTGTTGAGAAGGTGGAGGGTTTGACGTTGGTGGCCCGGCATTGAAGCGAATTCTGCTGCAAGGTTCGACGGGTTCAATCGGATTGTCGGCACTTGACGTGCTTGCCGAACAGAACGAGCGATTTGCAGTGGTCGGCCTGTGTGCGGGGAGCAAGGAAGCAGAGTTGCTGGCACAGGCGGAGCGCTTGAAACCGGCGAGTATCGCCTTGCTGAAGTGCGCAGACGCCACAAGTTTTCGTGCGCGTGCTTCAGAGGTTGGAGTGGCTCGTTGTTACACCGGCCCCGACGCGTTTGTGGAGCAGGCCCGAGACGAGGAATATGATGTCCTGCTCAATGCGGTGATGGGCGGGGTCGGCATCAGGCCGACACTGGTCGCGCTCGAACGCGGCCATAACGTGGCGTTGGCGAATAAGGAAACGCTGGTGGCGGCGGGTGAGTTGGTTATGCACACGGCGCGCCTGCACAACGCGGCGGTCCTGCCTATTGACTCAGAACACAGTGCGCTGCAACAGTGCCTGGTTGGTGAACACATAGACGATGTCGCCCGCCTTTGGTTGACGACATCGGGCGGACCGTTTTTTGGGCAACGCCCTGGTGAACTATCCAATGTCACGGCGCGCGCAGCGTTGGCGCACCCGACCTGGCAAATGGGACCGAAAATCACGATTGACTCGGCCACGCTGTTCAACAAGGGGTTGGAAGTGATTGAAGCGTGCCGCCTTTTTGATCTCCCGGTAGCAAAAGTCGGCGTTGTGCGGCAGCGCGAGTCAGTGATCCACTCGCTGGTTGAATTCGTAGACGGTAGCTTCAAGGGGCAAATGTCCCGCCCGGACATGCGGCTGCCGATCTTGTACGCGCTCAGTTACCCTCGAAGATTCCCGAGCTCAATGGTTCGCGGTAATCCGGCGGATTGGGGCACTCTTCACCTTGAGCCCGTCGAGATTGCGGATTATCCGTGTCTGCGGCTGGCGTTTGAGGCGGTGGCGGCCGGCGGGACAACTCCCGCGGTGCTGTCCGCCGCGGATGAGATTGCGGTTCAGGCGTTTTTAGCGGATGAGATTCGATTTACAGACATCGCAGATGTTATAGATGCGACGATTACGGCCCATGAGCAGCAGCCTGCGGCGGATATTGAGACGATCCTCGCGGCGGATCGCTGGGCGCGCGATTTTGCTTCACGTGAAACCCGGCGGCGAGCGGAGCAACACACAACAGTTACATGCTGATCACTATACTCTCCTTCGTGCTGGTGGCAGGCGTCATCATCACGATTCACGAATTCGGTCATTTCATCGCGGCACGGCTCACGGGCATGCGCGTGAAGAAGTTCTCGATCGGCTTCCCGCCGCGTATCTTCACCAAGCAGATTGGCGAGACGGAGTTTTCGTTGTCGTGGATTCCGCTGGGAGGCTATGTTCAGATCGCCGGCATGGTGGACGAATCCATGGACAGTGAATCAGTTACGGGCGCACCGGACGAATTCATGTCAAAGAACCCGCTCCAGAAGATCTTTGTATTGTCCGCGGGCGTGATGATGAATTACGTAACAGCAATAGTGATCTTGTTTGGCCTTACGCTCGCGGTCGGTCTGCCGGAAGTGGGTCGCGCCGTCATTGGCGACGCGATTGCCGGTAAGCCTGCCGCCACCGCCGGCGTGCAGACGGGTGACGTTATCACCCAGATTGACGGGCAGCCGGTTGCCGTGTGGGAAGATGTCGTCAAGCATATTACAGTTTCCGGGGATACGGTGCGCTTGATCGTCGAGCGCAACGGACAAACGATGCCCATCTCGGTCGCGACGGAGCAGATTCCATCGGGCGACAGCACGCGTCGTGTGATCGGAATCGCGCCCAAGGTTGAATTCCGGAGCGCGGGGGTGCTAGAGGCCGGTAGCAGCGCTTTTATGTTCTGTTGGAACACCACGGCGAACCTCGGCGGGTTCATTGGCGACCTGGTCACAGGGAACGGGAGCCTATCGCAGCTTTCAGGTCCTGTCGGAGTCGCCCAACTATCGGGTGAGAGTGCGCGCCGTGGAGTCGGTGAATTTCTGTTCTTCATCGCGTTTGTGAGCGTTTCGATTGGGTTCTTGAACATATTGCCGTTTCCGGTGTTGGATGGCGGTCATATCGTGGTTGTGCTGATTGAAGCGATCATCCGGCGGCCGGTTCCAACTCGGGTGAAGTTGGCGATCCAGCAGGCAGGAATGGTTGCTTTGTTATTGCTCATCGTTGTGGTTTCATACCACGACATAATGCGGATTTTCGGCGGATGATGCGAACATTGCTTGGCCTTCTGATTTGCTGCACCTCGCTGTGGGCGGCGGATGACCTCGACAAGAATCCGGCGTCGGCAGATCCGCGGGCAGTTGAGCAGTTCATCAAGGGCAATACCGCTGCTGAACAAGGTAATCCATATCAGGCGATTTTTTTCTTTGAGGAGGCGATTCGTTTCGATCCCGGCTCTCCGTTCTTGTACGTTGCCTTGGCGGAACAGTATCTTGTCTTAGCGCAGGAGAATAATTCTTCGGAAGCGCTAACGCGGGCCGAGACGGCCTTGGCGATAGCTATGGAGTTGGACGGATCGCATGAACCGGCGTTGCAATTGAAAAGTCGGCTGCTCGCCGCGCAAGGTGATACGGCGGGCGCACTTGCGCTGTTGCGCCGACTTCTGAATGACCATCCGACAAGCCGCGACTACCGCGCCGAGATGCTGGCTTTGTGTCTGACAACGGGCGACTTTGACATCGTTGATTCCCTTTACGCGGTTGAACAGGCCCTGAATCCCGAACGCGACCTTGATTTGACGAAGCGTATCGTGGCGATTTATCTGATGACCGGACAGAGCGCGCGCTCGATCCCATACATGCAGGAGCTGCTTGCCGCGGATACCACCGACGCTCCGGTGACTTACACGTTAGCGACGCTCTATTTGCAAACGGAAGATACGACGAAAGCGGCTTTCTATGCCGAGCGCGCGATCGAGCTCGATTCGACGGATGCGCGCTTCTGGTATTTGAAGTTGGTGATGGTCTTTGATCAGGATCGTTTTGATGAGGTGCTCAGCATCGCTGCGCGCGCGCGCGCCGCGGCCGGAGAGGACGCCAAAACAGCGAATCTCGAAGGTCTGAGCTTCATGCGACTCGCGGATTCAACGCGGGCCGTTGAGCGCTTCACGCGCGCGCTGGAACTGGATTCGACACTCTATCCGGCGGCAGGTAGCTTGGGGCTGCTCTATGAGGCTCAGAACGAGCTTGATAAGGCCGTGTTCCACTACGAGTGGGCAATTCGGCTATCGGACAGCGCGGCGATATACATGAATAACTTGTCGTACAGTTTCGCGGTGCGCGGCATTGAGCTGGAGCACGCCATGGAGCTCGTGGATGCTGCGTTGGACAAGGAGCCTGAGAACCCATCGTTTCTGGATACAAAAGGCTGGATCTACTACAAGCTCGGTGACCACCGCCAGGCGTTGCAGTGGATTAAGCGCGCCCTGAAGCACGAACAGAGCGCGCCGCTGCACGAACATGTAGGCGACATTTATACGGCGATGAACAAGCCGTCGCAGGCGCGAGCCAGTTTCGAACGCGCTTTGGAACTTGACCCGCGCTCCGAATCGGTGCGCGCAAAACTTGGGCAATAGAGTTCTTTTCGGCGTCTTGATTGTTGGCCTGCTTTGCTGCGGTTGCAGTGTACGGCGTCCGCTGGAGCGCTTTCGTGACTTCCGGCCTTTGGATGGCGTACCGGCGGAGTTTGCTAATCTGAATGCGGCGCCTGCGCAAGCCACCGCCAGGATCAGCCTGCGAGCGCCGGGTTTGCGTGGCACGGCTGATGGCATCATTCGCCATGCCCGGGACGGACAATACCTCATCGAACTGTACGGCCGGGGCGAACTATTCCTCAAGGTGTATTTTACCCGCACGCAGACGGTCCTGTGGCCGGCGGTTGGATCGCCGGAGTTTTTTACTCCGGAAGAAACTCCTACGCTTAAGCAGACGGTCCATGTGTTATTGCCAGCGTGGCGACTGGATGACGTGCTGCCAATTCCGTTATCGAAAAGCGCCGGTAGCTGGTCAACCAACCGAGCCGGGGATGGTCCGCTGGAAGTCGTGCAACGGAGCCAGTTTGACCCGCTGTGGAAGCAGTACCGGCGGGCCACTGGGCGCAATGACTTTCCCTATCGCAAGGTGACGTTGTACTCCGAGTCAGGCAAATCGCGGTTGACCTGGTCGCTCCAGTTTCCACCTGAATCTCTTTCAACAGAGTGAATCGCACATGACCACTCCGCACATCAGCGTCGTGATCGCACTATTTGATGAAGTTGAGTCCATTCGCGAGTTGCACCGTCAGCTTAGCGATGCACTTGGTGCCCTGGGCAAGAGCTACGAGCTCTTATTCGTTGACGACGGCAGCCGGGACGGTTCGTTGGCCGCGCTGCGCGAATTAGAAGCAACTGATCCGAACATTCGCATCCTGTCGCTGCGCCGCAATCATGGAAAATCGGCAGCGCTGTCCGTCGGTTTCGGGGCGGCACGGGGTGACTTTGTCATCACGATGGATGCTGACCTACAAGACAATCCAGCCGAAATTCCAGCGCTGCTCGCGAAGCTCGATGAAGGTTACGATCTCGTTTCAGGCTGGAAAAAGATCCGGCATGATCCGCTGGAGAAGACTTTGCCATCGAAGTTTTTTAACTACATTACGAGCAAAGTGTCAGGGATCAGGCTGCACGATTTCAATTGCGGATTGAAGGCCTACCGACAGACGGTCGTGAAGGACTTGTTTGTTTACGGAGAACTGCATCGTTTCCTGCCGGTCCTGGCCCACAAGATGGGTTATCGTTGCACAGAGATTCCGGTGGTTCACCGGGCGCGCCAATTTGGCAAATCAAAGTTTGGTATGCGCCGTTACCTGAACGGATTCCTTGACCTATTGACCGTGGTTTTTTTGTCCGGTTTCAACCGGGCACCGCTCCATTTTTTTGGCACGATGGGATTGCTCAGTGGGTTCGCGGGCTTCTGCATCAATTTGTATTTGTCCATAATTTGGATGATGGGCACACCAATTGGAAACCGTCCGCTGTTGTTCCTCGGCGTCCTGCTGATGGTAATTGGCGTGCAGTTCTTCTCGTTCGGCCTGATTGGCGAGATGATGACTCACGCCAACGAGCGTGAGCGCACCTATCCGATCAAGTATGACACGCAGGGAGCCGCGGAGCGCCCGCACGGCGCATAGCGCGCGAAATGAGCATTACTGATGTTTCGATCAAGCGCGCGGGGACGTTCAAGGGCGTCCTTTTTCTTGCGGCGCTGGTGCTTGTCATTTTCGTGCTGGCATACTCGCAATATCTGGTCTCGGAGCTCAAAGAGAGCACGCGTCAGTCTTTGACGCAGAAGATCGCGACGTATTCGGCGCTGATCAGGAGCGACAATCCGGAGCTAATCGGCTTCGCCTTGCTGCAGATTCAGGACGTTGAGTTTCCCATTATTGTCACCGACGGCAGTGGCGTGCCGAAACTCTGGAAAAATGTCGGGATTGCATCCGAGGACACGACTTCGGAAGCGCGCGCCGAACTTGCCCGCTTGGTCAGGCGCATGGATGCGCAAGGGAACCCGGCGCTGCCGATCGCGGTCGCCGAAGGCACGACCGACTGGTTTCATTATGGTGACTCGATCGTCATTCGCCAATTGCGCTGGCTGCCGTGGATTGAGATTTCGGCGGCCGCGCTGTTCATCATCGTAGGCTATTTCGGTTTTCAGAATATTCGCCGTAGCGAAGAACGCATGGTCTGGGTTGGCCTGGCCAAGGAGACGGCGCACCAATTGGGCACACCGTTAACGTCGTTGATGGGCTGGATTGAGTTGTTGAAAGCTGACGGGCGGGACCCGCACGCAGTAATCGAAATGGAGCGTGACTTGTCGCGTCTCCAGAGGATAACTGCGCGCTTTTCGCAGATCGGCAGCAAGACCGCGCTGACGCAAACGCGGGTGCGGCACGTAATCGAAGAGACCGTGGACTACTTTCGTTTGCGGTTGCCGCGCAGCGGAAATCCGATTGAGATTGACGCCCGGTATGAGGCCGACCCGCTGACGGGCCTCAATGTCGAGCTGTTCGGTTGGGTGCTCGAGAACTTGATTCGCAATAGCATTGACGCGATGCGGGACGGTGGCGGCCAGATCACAATCGCCTGCGCCGAGAACGGTGAATGGATCCACATTGACGTAGAGGATAACGGTGCCGGCATTCCGGCGCGTGACCGACGACAGGTTTTTCGCCCCGGGTTCACGACGAAGAAGCGTGGTTGGGGACTTGGTCTGTCACTTTCGCGGCGCATTATCGAAGAGTATCATGGTGGTAGGTTGAGCATCAAAGAGAGCATACCGGGCAAGGGCACGACCATGCGAATTGCGCTGCCGCGAACCATCGTGGAGGATGCGTGAGCAGCCGCGCTTGGCGAATGGCGACTAGCCTGGCGATTCTTGTCGTTATCTTGATTCTGCTGGCGGCCTTGGAGCTGGGTTCGCGGCTGTTTCTGGAAGGCGCGGCGATTCAGGGAGCGCGCCGCGAAGTCACCGTGCGCATCCCGCAGGGGTCATCCCTGGACGACATATCACGTATTCTTTACGGCGAAGGGTTGATTGAGCATCCGCGGCTGTTCGCGCTGACGGCCCGATTCCTGGGCTCGGATACCAAGTTGCAGGCCGGGACAATTCGACTGGCGTTGGGACAATCGCTTGTCGAGCTCATTCGCGCGCTGAGTGTTGCTAAAGCCGTGGGTATCCCGGTTACATTGCGTGAGGGCTTGACAAGTCGGCAGGTGGCGGAGATCCTGGCGCGGGAGCTTGGGGTAGACTCGTCGGCGTTCATGCATGCAGTATTCGATTCGCGATTGCTGCTGCGTTTAAACGTTGATGCGCCATCGTTCGAGGGCTATCTATTTCCCGATACATATTTCTTCACGGGACTTGAAAGCGCCGACCAGATTGTCGAGCGCATGGTGACGAATTTCCGCATGCAATTGCCCGCGAACACGAACGAACGATTGGCCGCGCTCGGGCTGTCGCTGAACGAAATGGTGGCGTTGGCGAGCATTGTAGAATGGGAATGCATGATTCCCAGCGAGGCGCGCGTTATCGCATCGGTATATCACAATCGGCTGCGCAAAGGCATGCTCCTGCAAGCCGATCCGACGGTGGGCTACGCGCTGGGCAAGGGACCATCGCGGCTGTTTCTGAGCGACTTGCAGGTGGATAGCCCGTACAACACATATCGCTATGCGGGACTGCCGCCGGGCGCGATCAACAATCCGGGAAGGCGTTCGATGGAAGCTGCGTTGAATCCGACGACGACTCCCTACCTGTTCTTCGTGGCGCAGGGCGACGGCACGCATGCGTTTACGTCGAATTACAGCGACCACCTTCAGGCCAAGCAGAAGCTCGACGAATTGCGGCGCGCGCCGGCCCTTGAAGCGGATGCGGGAGTGCAGGGCTGATGTCTTTGATCGCAGCCCATGGACAGCACCGCGATTTTCTCGCTTCGTTGAATGAAGAACAATATGCGGCGGTGACAACGGAATCGGGTCCTGTGCTTGTGCTGGCCGGAGCCGGATCGGGCAAGACGCGCGCACTGACGGGCCGCGCGATGCACCTCATTCGCGAGATGCACGTTCCTCCGTCGGCGATCGCGGTCATGACATTCACAAACAAAGCGGCGCGCGAGCTTAAAGAACGCCTGACGACGTTTTTGGGCGAGGGTGAGCAGCTGCCGTGGGCGGGAACGTTTCACGGTTTTTGTGTTCAGATCTTGCGCACTTACGCGCAGCTTGCGGGATTGTCGCGCGACTTCACGATTTACGACGAAGATGACAGTCAATCCGTGGTGACCGAGCTGATGCGTGAACGCAGGGTTTCGCGCGAGGGACTGACGCCGCGCCAGGTGCGCTCGGTAATTTCGCGCCGAAAGAACGGCAGCAGGCTCGATCCGCGCTCGCCGATCACGGCGTTGGCGGACGAGATATATGAAGACTATTGCATGCGACTGCGGCATGCCAATGCGTACGACTTTGACGACCTGCTGTTGACTCCCTTGGAGCTGATTCGCACGAACGAGGAGTTTCGGAGTCGCCTGCAGCATCGCTATGATTACCTGCTGATCGACGAGTTTCAAGACACGAACCAGGTGCAGTTTGACTTGGCATGCTGGATCGCCGCGCCGCAGAATAATCTGTTTGCCGTAGGCGATGATGACCAGTCAATCTACAGTTGGCGCGGCGCGAATTATCGCAATATTCTGGATTTTTCCAAGAAACTCGATGGCGCGCGAATCTTTCGGCTTGAACGCAACTACCGCTCGACGCAGCCGATTTTGGACGCCGCCAACGATGTTATTGCCGCCAGCCGCCACCGTCACGAGAAGACGTTGTGGACGGAGCGCAAGACCGGCGAGAAAGTCACGCTGCGATCGTACGGGCGACCCGCGGACGAGGCCAATGAGATCATTGGCGAGATCGAGTTTCTGCGCCAGAAGCGCGGCCTGGGTTTGCGCGATTTTGCGATCCTGTTTCGCACCAACGCAATCAGCCGCTATTTTGAAGAGGTGCTGGTTCAGCAACGCATACCCTATACGATTGTCGGCGGACTGAAATTCTATGAACGCAAGGAGATCAAGGATTTCATCGCCTTTCTGCGCGTGATTGCCAACCCGCTCGACGAACAGGCTTGGTCGCGGACAATGCGTGAATTGGCGCCGGGCGTGGGCGCGACGACGATTGAGCGACTGTTTGAGGCGGCCCGCGCACTCCCCAAGGGCAATGCCATGCTGCTCGATAAGGACTGGGTATTGACCGTCGCATCTGGTGCTCCGCGAATCAAGATCGCCGAGTTTGTTGAGAAGGTCGCGTCCGTGCATGAGTTTGCGCAGAATGCTGCGATATCCGAAGTCGTTGACCGCGCGCTCAAAGAGAGCGGCCTTGAACGCATGTATGAAGAACAAAATGACGACGACGCCCGGGACCGGCTCGATAATTTGCGGCAATTCGCGACGGGGGCCTGGGAACGCTCCCAGCAACGGCCCGAGTTGACTCTGGTGGAGTATCTCACCGAGCTGGCTTTGGTGTCTGATATAGATGATCTTGAAGAGCACGCCGATCGATTGGCCTTGATGACGATTCACGCCGCGAAGGGGCTCGAATTTTCGGTCGTGTTTGTAGCGGGAGTTGAGGAAAATCTCATTCCACACTTCCGCAGTCAGGATTCGGTGGAAGCACTCGACGAAGAGCGTCGGCTTCTATATGTTGCGATGACGCGTGCCAAAGATCGTCTGTATTTGTCATACGCCGAGGCGCGGCCGCTGAACGGGCGGCTGGAGTTTCAGTCGCCATCGCGGTTCATTACCGATATTGATCCCGGTCGCCTGCGTGGGGGTGGGGTGCCGGCGAAATCGGCGGTACGCTTTGTGGCGGATGATGAGTTGATCATAGATCGCAGCGCACAGCAGCTTCCGCAGCCGCTGCTGCGCAATTTGGTCAAGAAAGCGCCCGCCTCCGAGCCGAAGGTGGAGTTCCGCATCGGAGACGTCGTCGAGCATCAGGAATTTGGCATCGGAACGGTGACGGCGAAATCGGGCGACCTTGACATGCTCAAGGTACGCGTCGCCTTCAGCGGGTTTGGTTCGAAGTTGTTGGCTGTGAAATATGCAAACTTGAAGAAGCTATCGTGATCACAGAGCAGATGGAAATTATACGACTGGCCCTGGACGAGGACCTTGCGGGCGGAGTAGATGTCACAACGGACTGGCTGGTCGGTCCGGATGTCAAAGGGGAGGCCTGGATCGAAGCGCGCGAAGATGCGATCGTATCCGGTTTGGACATTGTGCGAAACGTATTCCTGGCGGTGGACAACGACTTGATGGTCACACCGTTGTGTGAAGACGGCGCGCGGGTGAGGCCATTGAATCGCGTCATATCCGTCTACGGGCACGCCAATGCGATTCTCAAGGCCGAGCGCACAGCACTGAATTTTTTGACCCACCTTTCGGGGGTAGCGACGAAGACATCCGAGCTGGTCGAGCTGACTCGCGCGTACGGAACGAAGATCTGGTGCACGCGCAAGACGACGCCGGGCCTGCGGCGGCTTGAAGTTGCGGCGGTTCGCGCGGGCGGCGGCGACACCTATCGGGATAATCTGTACGAGAAGATTCTGGTCAAGGACAATCATCTGGGCGTGATGGGCGGGATGGATGTGCTGGCCAAAAAAGTCGAACACGATCCGGCGGCCATGCTCAATCTCGAGGCCGGAAAAGTGGAGGTTGCGAGCTTATACGAGCTTGAGCTGGCGGTGAAGATGGGTTGGCGACAGATTCTGCTGGACAATTTTGCGCCTGAGCAGGTGCGCGAAGCGGTAGAACGCTACAGCAAGGTCGTCGGCCTTGAAGCGTCGGGCGGCATAACAACGACCAATATTCGAGATTACGCAGCGACCGGCATAGAGGCGATTTCAATCGGGCAATTGACCCATTCGGTGCGTTCAGTTGATTTTGCGTTGGAAGTGGATTGGTCCGTCAATTGATGCCGCGAAGCGATGGCTGAGTTTCGTACCGATCCCTTGCGGGGTCATACAGTGCTGATCAACGGACAGCGCGGCCGACGCCCTTCGGAGTTCAGTCTCAAGATTGAGACGCCAGATCCGGCGGACTGTCCGTTTTGCCGTGGGCATGAATTCAACACGCCGCCATCCATTGAGTATGATCTGTGGCCTGATTGGAATTGGCGTGTGTTCCCGAATCGTTTCCCCGCCGTCATGAGCGACCCGCATTCGGTGATTGTCAGCGAATTCACTGCACCTGCTTTCGGTCAGCACGAGGTGCTTGTCGAAAGTGCGCAGCACGACGGCAAGGCGCATGAGTACTCTGCAGCGCACTGGGTGGAGCTATTCCGCGTGTGGCAACGGCGGCTGCGCAGCATCTATGCGATGGCCGGTATCCAGTATGTTCACATTTTTCGCAACCAGGGCTATCGCGGCGGCGCGACGCTTGTCCATCCGCACCAGCAGATAGTGGGTTTGCCCATGCTGCCGACAGCGATCGAGTGGCGGTTGAATCGTCTTGCCGATGGAACATCGGTCTGCCCGCATTGTGAATGGGTCGAGCATGAGCGCCGGTCGGGCCAGCGGGTGCTGTGGGACGACGGTGAATTGATCGGGCTTGCGGCGTTTGCGCCACGATTTCCGTATGAGTGGCAGTTGCTTCCGTGCCGTCATGAGCGGTTTGACGAATTGAGTGCGGATAAGCTATCGTCTGTTGCGGGAAACCTTCTGCGTGGACTGCGCGCTTTGGCCGCGGTTTGTGACGAGCCTGACTTCAATCTGCTGCTGTTTTCTACGCCGCCGGGCTTTCCCGGGCGACCGGTTTGGACTTTGGACGTGCTTCCGCGGACCAGTACTCAGGCCGGATTTGAGTGGGGAACAGGTGTTCATATCGTCTCAACACCTCCAGAGGAGGCGGGCTCTCGACTCCGGGACAGTGGTGCGATTCGGACGTAAGCAATATATAACAAGTAGTTAGGCAAATCTGGGCGTTAGTGGAACTGAGCGGGGGCTCTTGACATTTTGGCCCTCTTCCACTAAATTTCAAGACTTTGCACGTAAAGGACTGGGATAAATGAACACATTTCTCGCACGCCCGCAGACCACCGAGCGCGGTTGGGTCGTGGTAGACGCGACCGACCAGGTGCTCGGCCGCCTAAGCACGCGCGTTGCCTCGATCTTGCGCGGCAAGAATAAGGCGACTTACACTCCTCATGTTGACGTCGGCGATTTCGTCGTGGTCATCAATGCGGAGAAGGTCAAGGTCACGGGTAAGAAGCTCGATCAGAAGACCTATTTCACGCATTCGCGTTATCCGGGCAGCGGTAAGTTTACGCTGTTGCGCCGCATGAACGAGCGTCACCCTGACCGCGTGATTTATGAAGCGGTCAAGGGCATGCTGCCGCGTACGCGTTTGGGCCGCAAGCAGTTGGCCAAGCTGAAAGTTTATGCCGGCGCCGAGCATCCGCACGAAGCGCAACAGCCGGCCGTAGTCACCGTCTAAGCCACAGGGAACATGAAAGACACACGCATTTACGCTACGGGCCGCCGCAAGACCGCGATCGCGCGCGTTTGGCTGGCGCCGGGGACGGGCAAAGTCACCATCAACGGCAAAGACGTTCTGGGCTATTTCAAGCGCGACGTTTTGCGCATGCTGATAGAGCGTCCGCTGACCGTTACGGAGACTTTTGGCAAGGTTGACATTTTCGCGACGGTAAATGGCGGCGGCAAGTCCGGCCAGGCCGGCGCGTTTCGTTTGGGCATTTCGCGCGCGTTAACCGTCTTAGACGAAACGCATCGCACGGTGCTGCGGGCCAACGACCTGCTTACGCGTGATCCGCGTGAGAAGGAACGTAAGAAATACGGTCAGCCCGGCGCGCGTAAGAGCTTCCAGTACTCCAAGCGCTAAAATTATCGGCGGGTTCCGGCCCGCCATTCACAGTCCGCCGGTTCTGATTCTCTTGCGGGTGTCCTGTTTGGGATTGCGAGAGAACATGAGGACCCGGTTGCGCTTATAACCCCGAAAGTGAGCACACATGTCTCGTGTTACGCTGCAGCAACTGCTGCTGTCTGGCGCCCATTTTGGGCATTTAACGCGTCGTTGGCATCCCAAGATGGCTCCCTACATTCTGATGCAGAAGAATGGGATCCATTTGGTGGATTTGCGCCAGACGCAAACTCTGCTGGAGCGCGCCTGCGCGGCGGTCACAGAAATATCCGGCAATGGCCAGCAGATTCTGTTGATCGGCACCAAGACGCAAGCCCGCGAGGCCATAACGGCTGAAGGCAAGCGCGCTCAGACGCCGTTTGTCGTTGAGCGTTGGCTGGGCGGCATGCTGACCAATTTCGCCACGATCCGCCAAGGCATCAAGACGCTCGAGACTCTCGAACGTCAGATGACCGACGGCACCTTCGAAAAGATTTCCAAGAAAGAGCGCCTGACGAAGACGCGCCAGCACGCGAAGCTGATCCATACTTTGGGCGGCATTCGCGACATGCGTCATTTGCCGGGCGCTATCTTTGTGGTAGATATCATTCGCGAGAAGATCGCCGTGGCGGAAGCGCGCCGTCTCGGTATTCCCGTTATCGCGATTTGCGATACAAACGTGGATCCGAGTCTGGTGGACTTCCCGATTCCGGCGAACGACGACGCCTTCAAGTCAATTGCGCTGATTACTCGCGCTGTGGCTGAATCGGTGATCGAGGGTATTGCCAAGTACCGCGCCAATGCGGACCTGCGGCAAGCGCAGGCTGAATTGGAAGCGCGCGATCAGGAAGCGACGGGCGAAGCTCGTCAGCGTGAACGCGATCGTCGCGGTGGTGGCGGGCAAGGCGGCCCCGGCGGCGGGGATCAAGGCGCTCGTCGTCGTCGTGTGCGTCGCCCGCAGGATGAGGCCAAGCCGACTCCCGCCGAAGGCGAATAAGCGCACATATTCCGAAATAATTTACTGGAGATAGACCGTGTCAGATGTACTGATTAATGCCGCCGACGTGGCGATGTTGCGCCGCGAAACCGGGGCGGGCATGATGGATTGTAAGAAAGCGTTGTCGGAAGCGAATGGCGATCGCGACAAGGCTCTTGAGATATTGCGCAAGAAGGGCCAAGCGGCCGCAGAGAAGCGTGCCGAGCGTTCGGCTGAAGAAGGCGTTGTGGCGATTGTCGCGGCGGCTGACGGCAAGAGCGCGGCGATGGTCGAACTGCGCAGCGAGACCGATTTTGTGGCTCGTAACGAGGAGTTTCAGCAATTGGCCAAGGACCTTGCCATGCTGATGCTGGGCTGGTCGGCTGGCGCAGGCAAGACTGTAGAGGAATTTAGTGCGCAGAAGTTCCGCAGCTCGACGGTGAGTGATGAGGTGACTGCGTTGATCGGCAAGATCGGCGAGAAGTTGGAAATCGCGCGCGTCGGCAAGCTCGAAACGCCGGATGGGTACATTGGCCAGTACGTGCACTCGGACAACAAACTCGGCGTGCTTGTAAAGCTTGGCGGGGTGGATGGTTCGCAGTCGGAAGTAGCGACGCTGGGGCGTGACTTGGCCATGCAGATTGCCGCTGCGGCCCCGGATTTTCTGGTGCGTGAGGAAGTTCCCGCCGACAAGATTAGCGCTGAGACTGAGATCGAAAAGGACCGCGCCCGGGCTGAAGGCAAGCCGGAAGGTGCGGTCGCGAAGATCGCCGAAGGCCGCGTGAACAAGTGGCTAGCCGGCATCGTCCTGCTCGAACAGCCGTTCATTAAGGAACCGAAGCAGACCGTGAAGGATGTTGTCGCAGTGGCCGAGAAGGCCGTCGGCAAACCGATCGCGGTGCAATCGTACTTGCGCTTCCGCGTTGGAGCGTAAGCGACGACGATGCTGCGTTACCGTCGTGTATTGCTAAAGCTGTCGGGCGAAGCGCTTTCTGGTGAAGGTGCTTACGGCATAGATCCCGCCACGATGAATGCTATGGCTTCGGAAGTGGCCGAAGCGACGCGGTTGGGCGTTGAGATGGGTATTGTGATCGGTGGTGGGAACATTTTTCGCGGGTTGAAAGGTGCGGCATCCGGCATGGATCGCGTGTCGGCCGATCAGATGGGCATGCTCGCCACGGTGATCAATAGCCTCGCGGTTCAGGATGCTTTGGAGAAACTCGGCGTCAATGTACGCGTACAGTCGGCGATTCCGTTACAAACGGTGGCCGAGCCGTTTATCCGTAGACGCGCGATGCGGCACTTGGAAAAGGGCCGCGTTGTGATCTTCGCAGCGGGCACGGGCAATCCGTTTTTTACGACGGACACGGCTGCGGCCTTGCGAGCCAAGGAGATGCGGGCCGAAGTGCTGCTGAAAGGCACGAAGGTGGACGGTATTTACACCGCGGACCCGGTCTTGGATGCAACGGCGACCAAGTATGATCGGATAACCTATCTCGAATTTGTGGAGCGGCAACTGCGCGCGATTGATTCGACGGCAGTGACGTTTTGCATGGAAAACAGCATACCGATTCAAGTCTTTAACTTCAAGATTCGTGGGAATCTGCTTCGGCTTCTGCAAGGTGAGCCGATCGGCACGATGATCGCGAATCCCGCCGCCGCATGATCAAGGAGATAACCGCAGATTGTGATCTGCGAATGAAACGATCGGTCGAGGTGTTGCGCCAGGAATTGACGCACATTCGTACCGGCAAGGCATCGGTCGGCTTAGTCGAGCCCATTCGCGTGGAGGCGTATGGGGCGGAAATGCCGCTCTCGCAAATGGCGAATATCAGTACTCCCGACGCGCGGACGATTCTGATACAGCCGTGGGACAAGACGACGCTGAAGGATATTGAGAAGGCGATTCAGAAGTCGGATCTCGGATTGAATCCGGGCAACGACGGTCAACAGATTCGACTGACGCTGCCTCCGCTGACCGAAGAGCGCCGCAAGGAGCTTGTGAAGGTCGTCAAGAAGTACACGGAAGAGGCCAAGACCGCCATCCGCAATGTGCGCCGCGACGCCAACGAGCACATCAAGAAGGTCGAGAAGACGCACCAGATTTCGGAAGACCAGTCGCGCGACGCTCAGGATCAGATCCAGAAGCTGACCGACAAGCATATCAAGGAGATGGATCATCTGCTTGAGCTGAAGGAAAAGGAAGTGATGGAGATCTGAGCGAAGCTCAGATCGCTTATGGGTGGTGCGACGCGACTTCGTGACATTTTAGGCCGCGCACGCGGGAAACGTGTGGCGGTGGTGGGCGATTTTATGCTGGATCGCCACATCATTGGCGCGGTTAAACGGATCAGCCCGGAAGCTCCTGTGCCCGTCGTGGAGATTGAGGACGAGCGCAGCAGTCTGGGCGGCGCGGGTAATGTCGCCGCTAATCTCGGTTCTTTAGGTATTAAGCCCGTTGTCTTTGGCGTGTGCGGAACCGATAGCGCTCAAGCGCTGCTTATATCGCACTTGAATGCCTGCTCATGCGATTGTTCGGGTCTGCTCGAATTGTCAGACCGCCGGACCACCGAGAAGATTCGCGTGATTGCGCATGATCAGCATGTAGTACGCGTCGACCGGGAGACGGTGAAGGCGCTCGATGGGCGTGAGACTACTGCGCTCATGGCGGCGCTGGACGCGGCGTTGCCGACGCTTGATGCGGTGATCATGCAAGACTACAACAAAGGTGTGTTGACCGCGGATGTAATCACCCGCGTCATGGAGAAGTGTGAAGCGCGCGGTTTGCCGGTCGCGGTGGATCCGAAGTTTGACAATTTTGCCCTTTATCGCGGAGCGCACCTTTTCAAACCCAATTTGCGTGAAGCGGAGCGGGCACTGAGTCTGCAAATCAGTGACGACGGCTCATTAGATGCCGCAATATCTCGGCTGCTCGACGTTCTTGCACCGGATGTCCTGATGCTGACGCGAGGCGAGAAGGGGATGACAATTTGCGCTGACGGCCAGCGCACGACGATTCCCACGCAAGCGCGCGACGTAGCGGATGTTTCAGGCGCAGGCGACACGGTGATATCCACGTTTGTGGCCTGCGAGTTGGGGGGCGCCAATGTGATTGAGTCCGCGACTCTTGCCAATCTGGCGGCGGGCATCGTGTGCGAGCAAGTCGGCGTCGTGCCGATTGACAGCGAGCGGCTGTCGGCCGCGTTTGAGCGATTTACACAAGTTTCGGGCGACTAGCTCAGTTGGTTAGAGCGCTGGTCTCACATACCAGAGGTCATAGGTTCAAATCCTATGTCGCCCACTATGACGCAAGCTGAGCACGGATTGAAGGGGCTGGTCGGCCGCCATGAAGCGGCGGCCCGTTGCCATTTGGAACGTTTGCGTGGCGGCCAGGCCGTTTTCACAAACGGCGTGTTTGACGTTATACATCGTGGCCACGTGGAGTACCTTGCGGAAGCGCGCGCCCTCGGCAACGTGTTGATCGTAGGCCTGAACAGCGATGCTTCAACGCGGCGTCTCAAAGGCGAAGGACGTCCGGTTAATTCTGAATTTGATCGCGCCGCCGTACTGCTGGGCTTGAAGTCCGTGGACATGGTGGTGCTGTTTGACGAAGATACTCCCGCTGATCTTATCCGGGAAATCGGTCCGACCACACTGGTCAAGGGTGGTGACTACCAGATTTCCCAGATCGCCGGCGCCGATTTTGTTCAGGCGAGCGGCGGGCGGGTGCTGACGATTCCGTTTCGTGATGGATATTCAACGACTTCAATGTTGCAACGCGCGGGTAAATAAGTTAGACCGTGTTTGACGATTTAACAACAAAATTAGACCGCGTATTTCGCAATCTGCGGGGCGTTGGCAAGATCTCCGAATCGAACATTCGCGAAGGTTTGGCAGACGTTCGGCGAGCCTTGCTTGAGGCCGACGTCAATTTGCAGGTTTCGCGCGACTTCTTGGCGCGAGTTGAAGAAAAAGCGCTTGGTCAAGAAGTCTTGAAGTCGTTGCAGCCGACACAGCTTTTTGTCAAGATCGTTCACGATGAATTGGTCGCGCTGCTTGGGGAGAAGGAAGCGCGCGTCAACACGGCCAAGAAGCCGCCGACTGTCATCATGGTTGTGGGCTTGCAGGGCTCGGGTAAGACGACGTTCTGTGCTAAACTGGCGCGCCACTTCAAGACGAAAGGCCGCCGACCGCTGTTGATCGCCGCCGACTTGCAGCGTCCTGCTGCGCAGGATCAGTTGCAGGTGCTGGCTGAATCTATTGGCGTGAACGTATTTCGCGGCGAGAGCAAAGATCCCGTAGCGGTGTGTGATGCCGGTTTGCGGCAGGCGCGCAAAATAAGCCTGGATCCCGTGATTCTCGACACGGCGGGCCGTCTGCATATGGATGACGATTTGATGGCCGAGCTCGAACGTGTGCAGAAGGCCACCGAGCCCGCCGAGATTCTCTTCGTCGCCGACGGCATGACGGGACAGGATGCGGTAAATTCGGCGAAGGCATTCCATGATCGCTTGCAATTCACCGGTGCGGTGCTGACCAAGATGGACGGCGACACGCGCGGTGGTGCAGCACTTTCGATTCGCGCGATCACCAACGCTCCGATCAAGTTCTTGTCGGTTGGTGAAAAGCTTGATCAGCTTGAGCCATTCCATCCTGATCGCATTGCCGGACGAATTCTGGGGCGCGGTGACATCGTTACGTTAGTGGAACGAGCCCAAGCCGCGTTTGACGACGACAAAGCGGCGGAGCTTGAAGCCAAGCTACGCAAAGCCGAGTTCACGCTGGCTGATTTTCTCGAGCAGCTTCGGCAGTTGAAGAAAATGGGCTCAATGACCGAGCTGCTCGGTATGATCCCGGGCATGGGCCAGCGCATGAAGAATGTTCAGGTAGACGAGCGTGTATTGAAGCGCATGGAAGCGCTGATTCTCTCGATGACTCCCTATGAACGGGACCGTCCGCAGGTACTAAACGCCAGTCGGCGGCGGCGGATTGCGGCAGGCGCAGGTCAGACAGTGCAAGAGGTCAACCGCATGATTCAGCAGTATGATCAGATGGTCACGATGATGAAGCAGTTGCGCAAGGCCGGGCCGGGGCAAATTAAGCGCGTCTTCGGTCGCTAATCAAGATTTCAAAGAAAACTTAGCATAGGAACGAACAACCTTGGCAGTACGAATTCGCTTGTCACGCGCGGGCCGCAAGAAAATCCCGTGCTTCCGCATCGTCGTGATGGACAGCCGCAAGCGGCGCGACGGCGCGTATCTGGATCAGCTCGGCGTGTACTATCCGTCGCAGCAGCCGGAGAAGCTGACTGTATCCTCGGCGAAGGCGCTGGAGTGGTTGGGCAAGGGCGCTCAGCCAAGCGACACCGTTCGCAGCCTTTTGTCGCGAGAAGGTATATTGATTCAGTTTGATTTGCTGAAGCGCGGCGCCACGGCTGAACAAGCTGCGACCGAAGGTGCGCGTGTCAAGCACGCGGCGTTGACGCGTGCGCAGACGAAGTTGGCCACAGCCGCTGACCGGAAGCAAGCCAAGGTCTTAGAGGCCGCGCGCGCCGCCGAGGCCGCGAAGGCAGCAGAAGTCGCCGCGAAGGCTGCGGAAGCCGCCAAAGCCGCGGAAGCCGCCCGTGCAGCGGCCGAGGCAGAGGCAGCGGCGACCGCCGCCGCCGCTGCGGAAGCAGCGCCTGAAGCACCTGCCGGCGAGTAATCGTCGCTGGCGATGTCGAGATTTGACATCCCCTCAAATAGACGAGAGAGTAAGCGATGGAAGACTTCATCAGCTTTGTCGTCAAACATCTGGTCGAGCAACCGAATGCCGTGCGGATTGAGACCGTGCAGGAAGAGAACGGACGGGTATTGTACAAGCTCTACGTTGGGCAGGGTGATTTAGGTCAAGTCATCGGTAAAGAAGGCCGGACGGCGCGTTCGTTGAGAACTCTGGTGTTTGCAGCCGCCGCGCGTCGTGGCATTCGGGCCGGATTCGAGATTGTAGATCCCGCGTTGCCGCCGCGTGGCGCTCTTCCACCGCACTCAGAAACTATGGCGAGTGGCGGCGAGCACTCCTGATTCATCGCGCTCGGAAGAGCGTGTTGTGATCGGCCGGGTTGTCGCTTCGCATGGGTTGCAAGGGACGCTAAAAATTGAGCCGCTGACGGAGTTTCCGGAACGATTCGCGGCCGTGCACACATGCGTGCTGGCGCAAGCGAATGGCGAGGAGATTCACGTCAAGCTGAAGCGCCTCAAACCAGCCGGCACAATCATGCTCGTCACGGTAGACGCGATCAAGACCCGCGACGAAGCGGATCGCTGGCGCGGCGCGACGATGGAAGTGCCGATGAGCGACCGTTGGAAGCTGCCTGATGATTGGTTCTACGTCAGCGATCTGGTCGGTTGTACCGCCGTCAACGAAGCGGGTCAAGAGATTGGTGTGGTTGAGCAGGTGATTCGCGCGAGTCAGGACATATTGGTCGTGCGTGTCGGATCCGCCGAGATGCTTGTGCCATTTGTCGGTGAGTGGGTAGGCCGGACCGACATGGCTGCGCGCGTGGTAGAGATCAAGCGGTCCAAGGAATTATTGGGTGCCGAGGAGCTGCCTCCCGAAGTAGGCGAGCGTGATCATTGATATTCTCACTGGATTTCCTGATCTTCTAAGCGGCCCGCTGAATGAGTCCATCATTGCACGCGCTTTGGATGATCGCATCGTTGAGATCTGGGCGCACGATCTGCGGCATTACACAACGGATCGTCACGGCAAGATTGATGACCTTCCGTACGGCGGCGGGGCCGGGATGATTTTGCAGGCGCAACCGGTGTTTGCGTGTGTGGACGCGATTCGCGCGCGGCGCGCATCGGCCAAGCCGCGTTTGATATTTATGTCCCCGCAAGGCCAACCGTTGACTCAGACTCGAGTGGACGAATTGTCCCGGAATGAGTGGCTTGTGGTACTCTGCGGGCACTACAAAGACGTAGATGCGCGTGTGTTCGAACGTGATTCCTGGGAAGCGTTATCGGTTGGTGATTTCGTCGTCAGCGGCGGAGAACTGCCTGCAGCGCTTTTGATAGACGCCGTGGTCCGGCGTTTACCGGGTGTGCTGGGCAACGAAGAGTCTGCCGACAGCGACAGCTTCGCTATGGGTGATTTAGATTGCCCGTACTACACCAAGCCTGAAGAGATTGCGGGACTGCGTGTGCCGGAAGTACTACTTTCGGGCCACCATGCGAAGATTGCGGAGTGGCGGACGGCGCAGCGCGCGGAGCGTACGCGGACGTTGCGGCCCGATCTACTGACCAAAGATAACAAGTAAACTTACGAGATAGAGGCTAAGATGAATCGCATCGCGAATTGGACGATGGACGACCTTCGTCAGGACGTTCCGAGTTTCGCGCCCGGCGACACGCTGAATGTCAGCGTGCGCGTGATCGAAGGCGATAAGGAGCGTATTCAGGCGTTTCAAGGCGTCTGCATAGCGCGTCACGGCGGCGGCTTGGACGAGACGTTTACGGTTCGTAAGATGTCCATGGGTATTGGCGTCGAGCGCGTTTTTCCATTGCATTCGCCGCGCATCGCCAAGATCGAAGTGACGCGCCGCGGCCGCGTTCGTCGCGCACGCTTGAATTATCTGCGTGGTTTGACCGGCAAAAAGTCGCGTATTCGGGAGAAGGCGCGCGACACGAACAAGGCTTCGGCCTAAGTTCGGCGCAAACGCGCCAAAGGGCTACGGGTGTCCGCCGCAGGGCGGAAGAATAGGGAAGACGGTGCGAATCCGTCGCTGTCCCGCAACTGTGATTGAGCGTCGTGCTCATAGCCAGGAGACCTGCCAGTAGCTTTCACCAACCTTCGGAGACAAGGACACTGGTGGAGGCTCTCCGCGCGAGCGGAGAGGACACGATGGGAAAAACCGGCGGCGTTGTTGGCCCGCCACTACTAATGACTCGCGCCGCGGCCTTTGTGGCGGTCGGAGTTGCGCTTGGTTTTCTGTTAGCCCCTGTTCCCAATGTGGAGCTGGTTACCGCGACATGTTTTTGCGCGGGGTACCTGCTCGGCGCCGGACCAGGGGTTTTATGTTCAATGCTGATGGAGGCCCTCTTTGCGGGTTTTCATCCGATGGGATCAAGCGCAGGTCTTACGCTCGTTGCACAGTGCTTGGGCATGGGCGGCGCAGGTCTCCTTGGCGCTCTGTGCGCGCCGTTGACACGCTCGTCTTCACGCACGCTGCGAGTAGTACTGGTTACGCTGTTCGGTATCGGTGCGACTATTTGGTTTGATTTACTGACGAACCTGGCTTTCCCTGTGGCAGCCGGGTTTTCTTTTGAGCAGACCATGGCCTCCATGGTCTTAGCCGTACCGTTCGCGGCGATCCACCTTGGCTCGAACGCCTTGGTGTTCTGTTTGATCGTCGCGCCCGTGCTGCCCAAACTGGTTCCAATTATTGAGCATCCGATCTAATGCGTAGTTTCATTGTAGTCACTTGCCTATTTCTTTCACTTAGTTCGCTCCACGCGCAGGCCCTCACACGCGAATGGATTGGCGCGACGACCTACGAGGACATGAGCGATCTGTTGCGGCGGTTTCCCGGCATGTATGCGTATGATTATGGCGTCGCGGGCGCTCCGCTGATATTCAGGCCGTGGGGTTTTGCGCCATGGTACATTGGTGTGGAGCGCGATGGAATCCCCTGGTCGCGCGTCAGCGACGGTCTGTATGAATCCAACCTTGATTTGCCCGAGGAAGTGGATTCGTTGTCGCAGCGTTTCGACGGATCCCACCCACTCGCCACCATAGGTTTCACCACTCGCAAGTTACCGACAGACACCGCGACGACTGAAGTCGCCTTGCGTGAAGGCTACTACGGCTTCGGTCGCATTGACTTTGCGCATGGACAGCGCTTAAGCAAACGACTTGAAGGGTGGGGGCGGGGACGCTTATGGTGGTACGATGGTCTGCGCCAAATTCTATCCAGCACCGGTCCCGCGTCCCTAAGCGACGCGCGTTTCTATAACCTCAGTGGCATGCTGCGTTATGCAGTCAGCACCGAATGGAGCACCACGATAGAGTATGGCGGGGCTAACGTTGAAGCGCGGTCACCGCTGCGGATTAGCGGGAACAACGACCGGCCGCAGAACTATAGTGAGCGGGAATACGGCACGTTGCGCGCCCAACGTATCGCGCCGCGGCTTGACTTGGAATTCGCCGTTCACGCCCGCCAGGATCGAGAGAAGCGCGGACCGTATTTCCGGCTGCGCGAGCAGTTTTGGTACGGATATGCGCAGGGAATCGTGAAGACCTCGTCTGCGCATTTGCGCGCGCGCGCGGCCATCGAGCGCGCAGACTATTCCTATACCGGTGGCGGCGGAGAAGATTCGTTTGCGAATCTACACATCAGCGGCGCGCAGCACTCGCGAATTGGTGACGTCAGCGCCCGGGCACTGCTGCGACAACGGCTCGCCGGAGAATCGCCATTGGCCGAGGACTTACCGACGAAGTCCCTCACGGCGGAATACGTGACACCGCAGTGGTTGAGTTTGCAGGCGATTGCCGGAGGCACGGTTGGCTATAATGACATTCCGCAGTTCTGGCGGGCGGCACGCTTTGACAGCACGAACCGACCGTGGCTGGTAGACGATGCCTTTGCGGAGGGCAGCTATTATCGCGGACCGCGATCGGAGTTCGAATCAATAGACGAGTTTTCGTCATACATGGGAATGTGGCACGCCGGATTGCGCAGCGAACGCGGCACGTCCCGCGCAACACTGTCTTGGAACGCGGTCTATGGCGACGAGCCAAGGTTCTATGCCGACAATGATACCGTCTACCTGAGTCGCGACTATGCCACGGATGTAGTCGAGCAACGCGGCCCATCGCTCCAGTGTGATGCGGCGATCCTCTCGTTCCTACGTCTGCAATCCTACTCACATATCGCGCTTGACGCCGACGAAATAGGCCGCGCCGTGGACACCCGCAGCTATTCACGGCTTATGTTCTCGCGCGACTTCTTTCAGGCCCCCTTGCGCGTCCGATCGTATCTTGCCTACGAACATATCGGCCCGCGAAGAGCGCGATCCGAGATTCGCGCCGAGGTGCTGGGCCCGGCGCACCTTATGCATTTTCGGCTTGAAGCGGCAATTCATGGCGTTGCGTTGATCTGGGGCATGGAGAATATCACCGGCCAGCACTACGAATATCTGCCTGGGTACATGTTGATTCGCAAAGAAGAGTATTTCGGGCTGAAGTGGACGCTGAAATTGTGATACGGCGGCTGAACGCAGGCATTCTGTGTCTGTTTATTGCAACGGCTTGCATCGCCGCTGACCTGACAGCGCCGTGCGTGACGTTGCCGGAGGTGCTGATCACCGGGACGAAAATCGGAGCGGCGCGCAGTTTTACCGGCGAAGAGATTCGCGCGAGCGGCGCGCGCACGGTGGCGGAATTTCTGGAACAGGTGACGGGCATCGCACTGCGTTTGGACGGCGCTTCGGGCGGCAAAGCGTTTGCGCGCATCGGCGGATCCAATGCGAACCAAGTCTTGGTATTGATTGATGGCGTGCGGCTGTCAGACGTAGGCAGCGGTGAAACTGACCTCTCGAAGCTGTCTGCTGAGTGGATTGAGAGTATCGAGGTCACACAGGGTGGGGGAAGCGTCGGCGGCGAAGCGATTGGCGGCGTCATCGCAGTAAAGACGAATCAGACTGCGCACAATGAGCTTCGTGTTTATGCTCACGGCAGCAGTTCATTGACAACGGTCGGCGCCCGACAGGAATTTGCTCGGGACGAACTTACTGCCGCGATCAGTGTCACGCGGGAACAGGGCCGCGGTGACTACGCATTTCGCGTGATCGAAGCTGATGGCAACGGACCGTTTACATTGCAGCTCGGCCAAACACTCCGCCGGGAGAACAATGAATTACTCCGCGATCATGCCATGGGCAAGGTCACGCGGAAGTTGGGTCGCCATGAGCTTGGCGGCATGATGCTGATCGAGCGTGCGGTCTTCGGTTTGCCGGGCTATCTTGCGCCCCGCCCGACTCCGCTTGCCGAGCAGAACGAGCTGTTCAATCTGGCACAGGTGAGCTGGCAGACCGCGCCGGCCGTGGGAATGATTGCAGTGGCGCTGGCTTCGCAGCATCAGACTCGTGATTTTTTTGATCCCGATTTGTACAGCTATTTGCACGAATCCCACGAGTATTCCACTCGTCAGACGGCAATTGGCTCATGGAGCAAGCAGACTCTTGTGGGTTCACTTTCCGCTTCGGCGCGACTTGAGCGCGAGCGCTTGGCGAGCGGTGTGTTGGAGAATTCTGAGGCCGTGCGCAATCGCTGGCAATCCGCGGTACAATGGAGTCGCAGTATCGCTCTGGATCGCTTGGAACGACATGAAATTAATGTCTCCGCCGTGGGGCAGATTGAGCGCTTCGGCGACGCAAAAATGCAGTGGTTACCTTCGGCAGAAGCGAGCTACACTTGGGAAGCAACGTTGCCAGTCGTGATCGGTGTTCGCGGTTCACAGGCGTACTTGGCCCCGAGCTTCTATTCGCTTTTTTGGAACGACGAACTGCTCGCGCAGGGCAATCCGGATTTGCGTCCGGAAACTTCGACAGTCTGGACGGGATATGCACGCGCCAGGACGAGAAATGCTCATTCCACAAACGTTGATATAAACGGCACGTTGAACCGGGTGACGGACTTGATCTTCTGGCGGCAGGCCTTTGACGGTCGCTGGACGCCGCAGAACTTGCGGTCGGCGACGCTCAATCAACTGACTTTGAGCGTGAAGCAGGTGATGCTTCCCAAACACGCAGACGTAGGAGTGTCGTTCGAGTGGTTAGAGGCGCGCGATCGCAGCGGCGAACGCACGACGAATGATAAGTACCTCATCTATCGTCCGGCTCGGACAGCTCGCGCCGACATACGGATTCGCGGCCACTCGACGCAAGGCGGCGTGACTTTCCGGTGGGTGGATAAGCAGGCGGTTTTGGAGACGAACTCAAAATGGTTGCCCCGGTACTCAATACTGGATGCGGAGTTGTCGCACACTTTCCGGCTCGGTGCCGCCCGGTTTTCGGCCAGTCTTGCTTGCGAGAATGTTCTTAACACGGACTATCGAGTGGTGCGGCATGCGCCGATGCCGCTTCGTCAATGGTGGCTAACTCTGTCTATTGCAATGGGGAAGTAGCAGATGGTATTAATTTGGATCGGATTGATGCTGCTGACAAGCTCGGCGCAGGCGGTGATGTACTATGTCGTGAACGGCTTGGACGAGAGTCTTGGCTGGGTCAACACCGCGAACATGCAAAGTGACGATCGCGCTGTTACACTTGGGAACATTCCGAGTGATATTGCCGTGTATTTGGACCGCATTTACGTCGTGAATTCAGGCTACAACACCTTGCAGGTCATTGACCGCGAGCAACTTCAGACTCTGGACGAGATTGAGCTGACCGGAGCCGTCAATCCGTATGGCTGTGCAGTTTTCAATGATCACTTCGTTGCGGTGACCGGATTGCTTAGCGGGACCGTGACTATTGTTGACGCGATGGTCGGCAACGTGGATACGACATTCGTCACCGGCGTCGCTCCCCAAGCGGTGGGCGCGCGCGATGAAATGCTCTACGTTCTGAATACCGGCGTCGCCTTTCCGCAGTTCGGGAACGGCGTCTTGAAGCGCTATGACACCCAAGACTACTCCTTGGTTGATTCACTCGTCGTCGGAGTCAATGCCCAGGCGATGGAGTTCATCGAAGGGGAGTTGCATGTCTTGTGCACAGGGAACTACGACGACATCGCCGGATCGGTGCATGTGGTCGAATTGGCGACGATGCGGGTGGATACGATTTTGCAACTGGGCGGTTCGCCGGGGGCTCTGTCAGCGTGGGGCTATCAGGTATACGTGGCGGCCGGCGGTTGGGCGGGGGATGGGTTTGTCTATCAGTATCGCAGCGACACGCGCGAAGTACTTCGCGACGTCAACTCGCCGATCCTGTGCGGTGGCGGAGCAAGCGATATTGTCGCATCGCCGGCAGGCGGATTTGCGGTCACGTGTTTTCAGGATAACACCCTCCAAGTCTGTAACGCCAGCGGTGACCAATGCCAAGCGTATGCGATGTCGTCCGGGCCAGGAGCTCTGGGAGCGCTCTTTTGGTTGTCTGATGCAATCGAAGCTCCGCGTGCCGAGCTGCCCCAGTCCCTGCAAATGATCACGGCTTTTCCCAATCCGTTCAATGGCACCGTTACGCTGCAATGGGAGCGACCGCTCCGCGCAGCCGCTGGGTTGAAGTTCTTTGACGTTCTGGGTCGTGAGGCCGGTAGCCTCGACGTCCCCCCCGGCGCTCAAACCGCGACCTGGTCCCCGGGTGAGAGAGGGGGGACGGAGGTCAGCGCTGGAATCTACTTTGGGCGCTGGGAACTGGGCCAGAATTCGCCCATCGTCAAGATCGTATATTTAAAATAAACAGAAATTAAGAATTATTAGTCAGATTGCGGGTCGGTTTGCAAGTCTGTAGGGAAAGTCGTATCTTCAATGATTACCTAAGGAAGACTGGCAGTCCGACCCGTATTATTGCATGGCAAGTCGAAAGAAGCGTATCCTCTCCGGCATGCGGCCCACAGGCCGTCTGCATCTTGGCAATTATGTTGGCGCACTGGAGAATTGGGTGCGGCTGCAGGACAGTTACGAGAATTATCATCTTGTCGCTGACTGGCATACGCTGACCACGGACTATGAGCACACGCGGCAGATCCCGGCGAACATTCATGAGATGGTCATGGACTGGTTGGCGGCGGGCATAGACCCGGAGCGCAGTCCGATTTTCGTCCAATCGCAGGTAAAAGCGCACGCGGAATTGTACCTGCTGCTCAACATGATTATCTCCACAGGCCGCCTCGAACGCAACCCGACGCTTAAGGATCAGGTTCGCGATCTCGAGTTAGAGGATGCGGTCAGCGCCGGGCACTTGACTTATCCCGTGTTGCAGGCAGCCGATATTCTCATGTACAAAGGTGAGGTGGTTCCTGTAGGTGAAGATCAGTTGCCGCATATCGAGGTGACACGTGAACTCGCCCGTCGTTTCAACAATCTGTATTCGCCGGATCAGCCTGTCTTTCCCGAGCCTGAGGGTATGTTGACGCAGTTTCCACGACTGCAGGGACTGGACGGTCGCCGTATGTCGAAGTCGCTGGGTAATACGATTCTGCTGGCTGACTCGCCGGACGATATCCGCAATAAGCTGCGCAAGGCCGTCACCGATCCACAAAAGGTGCGTAAGAACGATCCAGGTCGTCCTGACGTATGTTTGGTATTCGGCTATCACAACAAGTTTAACGACGCTGAGACAGGTGAGATTCGTTCGGGCTGTGAGAGCGGTGCGCTGGGCTGCGTGGATTGCAAGAAGCGCTGTGCCGAGCGGATCGTAGAGCATTTGGCACCGATCCATGAACGCCGTGTCGCGTTGGAAGCGAATCCCGCACGGGTCGCCGAGGTACTTGATCACGGCCGCATCCGTGCCAATATACTTGCTTCCCAGACGATGGCTGAAGTGCATACGGCCATGGGGTTCGGCGCATGAGCATGTGGCAAGTCAAATTGCCGCGCTTCGAAGGGCCGCTCGATCTGCTGCTCTTTCTAGTCACACGCAAGGAATACGACATTCTCGACTTGCCGATGGCCGAGATTACCGAATCCTATTTGCAGGTGCTTGACGAAATCGGTGTCGACAATCTGGAAGACGCCGGCGAATACCTGCTCATGGCGGCGACCCTGCTCTCTATCAAGGTCAAGATGCTCCTGCCGCACACGGCCGCGCATGAAGAGTTGGACATGGAGGATCCGCGTCGTGAGCTCGTGAATCGTCTGCAGATTTATGCGCGCATCAAGGACGCCTCGGAGGATTTGGCGGAGCTTGAGATCAACATGTATGACCGTCGTCCACTGGCCCGGGAAGCGGTGCCGCAGGACTCGCGACCTGAGGGGCTCGAATTGATGATCCCGGTGTCCGTGTATGACCTCGCGCGAGCGATGGAAGAGATCCTGTCACGTAGGGATGTCCAGGTCTTCCATGAAGTGCGGCTGCTCAAGGTAACCGTCGAGGAGCGCGTGGCATGGGTCCTGAATTCGCTGCGCGAGTTTGATCGGTTTGGTCTCCTTGAACAGCTCCGCAAGACGCCGGAGCGCATGTTGTGGGTAGCGACGTTTCTGGCCCTGCTGGAGCTTGCTCGCCAGGGACGGCTGCGCCTCGATCAGAATCAACCATTTGAAGAAATCTACGTTGGCCGTCCGGAATCGGTTGACGTTCAAGCTGCATAGCAATGCCCTATTTGGAAGAAGAGCAGTACAGCCCGGAGGAAGAGCTCGGCGCGAATGAACCTGAGTCCCCGGAGTTTGAAGAAGATGAGTCTTCTGACGACAACGATGCGGACTTACGTCTTCGTCGCCGTATGTTGCAACTCGAAGCGTTGCTTTTGGCCAGTACTGAACCGTTAACGGAGGCCAGTTTCACGACGGCGGTCGGCAAGCGCGCCGGGAGTAAGATTGCTGAACTGGTGGCGGCGCTGAATCTCGAATACGAAGCGCAGCAACGCTCTTTTGAGATATTGCCTGTGGCTGGCGGCTACATGCTGTTCACGCGGCCCGAGCATGGCGACATGATCAGGCGATTTCTTGCGGAAAAAGCGCGGACCCGACTTTCGCGCGCGGCGCTGGAGTCTTTGGCGGTTATTGCCTTTCGAGGTCCTGTTACGCGGGTGGACATTGACGAGATTCGCGGTGTGGATTCGGGTGGCGTGCTGCGCAACTTGCTTGACCGCCGGTTGATTCGCGTGAAGGGCCGCGCCGAGTTGGTGGGGCGTCCGTTGCTCTACGAAATTACGGATGAGTTTCTTAAGTACTTCGGGGTAACGAGCGTAGCGGATCTGCCGCGTCATGCTGAACTAACGCGTGAACTTGGTGAATTGCGATCCGCGGCACCGGAGCAAGAATCGCTGGAATTGCCCGAGGCCGAATCCGTTGATTCAGATGATTCTCCCGTGGAGACCAAGCCGGGCAACGGTCATCATGCGCTGACTGCGCAAGACCTGTCAAATCGTAACGCTTCATCTGAAGATGAACATTCGTAACAGTAGAATCCTCGTATTAGGGGGTTGGGGTCTGGTCGGCGGCGCGGTGTGCAGGCGGCTGTTGGAGGGTGCTCCGTCGTACTTGGCCGTGTTGTCGTTGCGCGAGCGCGAAGCTCGTGAAGCAGTGGACGAGTTGACGCCGTTTCAGGGCGGTTGTCAAGTCGTTCCGGACTGGGGGGACATCTTCCTGACAACGCCGCTCAAAGACCGCCAACGCGCTGAAATTCTGAATGACGCGAATTTACGCCGGCAGTTTATTGACAGTGTCTTCGAGAAGCCCAATGAAGCGCGTCTGAAGTCGTTCTTCCTCTATCAGCTTATCGAAAAGCACCGACCTGATATTATCATTGATAGCGTGAATTCGGCGACGGGCTTAGCTTATCAGGATACCTACACAGCTTACTATGACGTTCGCGAGGCGCTGGACGGTGCGGTGGGCGCTTCGGTTGAGGATGCGCGCGACCGAATTGAGAAGCTCGTCAGTACCATCAGCATCCCGCAGTTGATTCGCCATTTGCAGGTGCTGAATGAGGCCTGTCGTCAAAATGGCGTGCGCATGTTCCTCAAGATCGGCACGACTGGCACGGGCGGCATGGGGCTGAATATTCCGTATACGCACTCGGAAGACAAACCGTCCGGTCAATTGCTTAGCAAGTCCTCGCTGGCCGGTGCGCACAGTATGCTGCTCTTTTTGATGGGCCGCACGCCTGGTTCGCCATATGTCAAGGAAATAAAACCGGCGGCGGTGATCGCATGGAAAAAGATTGCCTACGGTGAGATTCATCGCGGCGGCAGACCCATACCGCTGTTTGATTGCGATCCTTCGGCACCGATTTCAATTGGTGCTACGTTCAAACGGGTGGACGATTCCGCAGGCGCGAAGCAGAGCGGCAACCTGAAATCCGTGTTCATAGACACCGGCGAGAACGGCATTTTTTCCACCGAGGAATTCTTCACGATTACTGCGGCTGACCAGATGGAGTTTGTCACGCCTGAAGAAATCGCGCACTCGGTTGTCACGGAAATTGAAGGCGGCAACAGCGGCTTTGACGTAGTCGGGGCCCTGGATGCAGTTGTGATGGGCCCAACCTATCGGGCCGGAGTATTGCGCAAAGCGGCGCTGGATGAAATGGTACGCTTGGAGCGGGAATCCGGAAGCCGAAGTATCGCGTTCGAGATGCTCGGTCCGCCGAACCTTTCTAAATTGCTCTATGAAGCCTACCTGATCTGGCTCGCCTTTCCACAGGTGCACGACTTCTGCAAACGGACGCCGGCGGAGTGCAGCGCCGCACTGTTGAAAGTGATCGAGACAAATGCGGCGTTGCGCCAGACAATTCTCTCGATTGGCGTGCCGATCTTGATGCCGGACGGCGTGAATTACTTGCGCGGCCCTGAAGTGAAGATTCCGCCTTATGCCGGCTCTAACGAGTTCAAAGTGGACAGCGAGAATCTCAACGAGTGGGTACGCAAGGGTTGGGTGGACCTGCGTACTGAGAATATGCAGGTCTGGCAATCGCGCATTGAGCGCCACTTGCGTTTTGAAGAGCATGGCCAGCACACGGATACTTCATCAGGTTACCCGTGGCTGAGCCGTTTCGAGGGCGAAAGCGATACGCACTTTGTGGGCAAGATCGTGACGCGCATCTTCATTGAAGATGAGAATGGCGGTCGGATAAAGGCATGAACGCGCCGAGCAGACCATTGGTCATTGCAATTGACGGACCGGCCAGCAGCGGCAAGTCCACTACGGCGAAGTTGGTCGCCGACAAGCTCGGCCTGATGTACTTGGATACCGGCGCGATGTACCGCGCGATTGCTCTCAAGATCTATCAGAGCGGTATTGAGCTCACCGACAAAGCTGCGTTGACGAAGCTCCTCAACTCGACGACCGTATCGCAAGTGAATCGCGGCGGCGAAGTGCATTTCCTGCTCGATGGGGAAGACGTTTCGGAAGCGATTCGCACGCCAGAAATTTCGTTATGGGTTGGACCCGTGTCTGAACATGCGCTGGTCCGGGAGTACCTTGTTGATTGGCAACGTGAAATCGGCAAGGATGGCGGCATCGTGGCGGATGGCCGGGACATTGGTACTGTGGTGTTTCCCGGCGCGGATCTCAAAGTTTACTTGACGGCTGATTCTCACGTGCGCGCGGTGCGTCGCCATAAGGAACTTGCGGCGCGCGGCATCACACAGTCTGTTGACGATGTTGAAGAAGCGATCATTAAACGTGACCAACGGGATTCTACACGCGAGCATAGTCCCCTGCGCAAGGCGGACGATGCCTTCGCCATTGACACGTCGCGCTGCACGGTAGGGGACCAGGTGGAGACTGTCCTCGCATTGGTGAAGAAGCTCAAAGTGGTTGGAGCAAAGTAGCGCGTGAGTCGTTTTTATGCGACCGTTGGGTGGACGGCGCGGCTGTTGTTCCGGGTGTTGTATGGAGTGCGCGTAACGGGTGCTGACAGAATACCGGACACCGGCGCGTACCTGATCTGTTCAAATCACCGTTCGAATCTTGATCCGCCGTTGGTGGGCGGGTTTCTCAAGCGCCAGATCAGCTACTTCGCCAAAGCGGAGCTGTTTGACAGCAAATTGGGCGGCGCCTTTCTGCGCAGACTGAACGCCTTCCCGGTGAAGCGCGGGCAGATGGACAAAGCGGCGATGAGCACGTGCTTGAAGGTGCTCAGTAACGGCGGTGCGCTCCTCTTTTTCCCAGAGGGAACGCGAGCATCAAGCACAGGTTTCCTATATCCTAAGTTCGGCGTTGGTTGGGTGCTGCGCAAGACGAATGTTCCGGTTATTCCGGTTTATTTACACGGCACGGGCACGGCGGCAGCGTTCAAGGGAAAACGACCGCAGCTTGAGATCGTCATCGGCGAACCAATACCGCCGGACGAAATCATCGGCGACGCCGGGGAAAACCGCGACGGATATCAGTTAATAGCCGACCGGATTCTCGATCGAATCCGCCAATTGTCACTGGAAACGACCGTAGCCAAGGTCAGCCAACTCGCTCCCATCGAAGGACGAGATAGCATTGAAGATGAAAGATTGCGATAATATTATCCAGTCGTTAACCAACCCCGCATCCCCGGCGGGCATACAAATTCGGGAGTGAAAAAATGGAAGAACTAAACCCAATCGTACTCGAAGAAACGAAAGCACCGGCCTGGGTCGAGGAGATCCTGTTCAAGGGTCGCAAGGTCAAGCGCGAGGAGCTGCCTGAAGAGAAGCAGAAGCTCACGCAGGAAGCGCAAGACCTTGTCAACCTGTACAGCAAACTGGTGATGGAGTTTAAGGAAGGCGAGATCATTCAGGGCAAGATCGTCTCGATCAGCGAGAAGGAGATATCTATTGATATCGGCTTCAAGTCTGAAGGCACGGTTGCCCGCGAAGAATTCGCCAATCTGCCCGACGTCAAGATCGGCGATGATGTCGAGGTATTCCTCGACCGCGTTGAAGATCATTCAGGCCAGCTCTCGCTGTCGAAGCGCAAGGCTGACTTCATGAAGACGTGGGAACGGATCCAATCGTATTTCGAAAAGCAGGACGTCGTGTCCGGCAACATTCAGCGCCGCATCAAGGGCGGATTCGTGGTCAACGTGCTTGGCGTCGAAGCGTTCCTTCCGGGATCGCAAATTGACGTCCATCCGGTGCGTGACTTCGATGCGCTGGTTGGCCGCGATATGGAATTCCGCATTGTCAAGCTGAACGACGCGCGCAAGAACATCGTCGTGTCGCGCAAAATCATCATCGAAGAAAGCCTGAAGGGTGTGCGCGAGAAGATTCTCGCCGACTTGCAGGTGGGCGACATTATGGAAGGCACGGCCAAGAACATCACTGATTTCGGCGTGTTTGTGGACTTGGGCGGTGTGGATGGCTTGCTGCATATCACGGACCTGTCGTGGGGCCGCGTTGGTCACCCGTCAGAAGTTGTGCAGCTTGATCAGAAGCTCACCGTCAAGGTGCTCGACTATGATCGCGAGCGTCAGCGTATTTCGGTAGGTTTGAAGCAGCTTCAGCCGCACCCGTGGGACGGGGTGGATGATCGCTATCCGGTGGGCGCTAAGGTCAAGGGCAAGGTCGTGTCAATCGCGCGTTACGGTGCGTTTGTCGAACTTGAAAAGGGCCTTGAAGGTCTGGTGCATATCTCTGAAATGAGCTGGACGCAGCATGTTAAGCATCCGTCGGCCATGCTTTCAGTAGGTGATGAAGTTGAAGTGGTCATCCTGAACATTGACAAGGAAGGTCGCAAGATTTCTCTTGGCATGAAGCAGGTCGAGGCCGATCCTTGGGAGAATCTGGAGCAAAAATATGCACCGGGTTCACGTCACAAAGGCAAAGTGCGTGACCTCGTTCCGTTCGGCGCGTTTGTTGAGCTCGAAGACGGCATTGACGGGCTTGTGCATATTTCGGATCTCTCGTGGACCAAGCGTGTCCGCCATCCCGGGGAAATCCTGCAGAAGGGCGAAGACGTGGAAGTGGTTGTGCTCGGCTTTGACCGTAACGAGCGCCGCATTGCGTTGGGCTTGAAACAGGCTCAGTCGAATCCGTGGGACGAATTTGAATCAATGTACGCCGTGGGCTCGCAGACGGCCGGTAAGGTTGTGCGCGTCATGGATAAGGGCGTGATTGTTGAGTTGCCTCGTGAAGTCGAAGGTTTTGTTCCTGCCAGCCAACTCAAGCGTTTGACCAAAGGCGCGAAGCAATCGGTTAGCGTCGGCGACGAAATCACGCTCGAAGTGATCGAATTCGACCGAGAGAACAAGAAGATCATTCTGGCCGCGCAGGCCCCGGAAGGTCAGGACGAAGAGATTGACGCGGCAACGCGTGAACAATACATCGTAGGCGAAACGGGCGACGACACGGCAACCGATACGCCGGAGAACGCCTAAACGCCATGGACACTCCGACTCGCCGGCGCGTGCATGTCACGACGCTGGGCTGCCGACTCAATCAGTATGACAGTGAGATGCTGTTGACGCAGCTGCGGTCGGAGGGGTACGTTGAAACGCCAAGTGCACGTGAGGCTGATCTCGTGGTCGTCAACACATGCGCAGTGACAGAGACAGCGGAACGGAAGGGCCGCGCGGCAATCCGCGCGGCCCTTCGTCAAAATCCGCAAACTGAAGTCGTGGCAACCGGCTGTCATGCCGAGCGCGCGCCGGAGGCATTGCTGAAATCCGGTGCGTCGCGCATTCTGGGTAACCGCGAAAAGGAACAATTCTTAGAATTCCTGAATCTGGACGAGAGCATTCAGATTGGCGGAATACACACCGCGACGGGTTGGACCGATGGCACTCGGATCGCCGGACTTGGCGGTCGCGTGCGCACCTTCTTAAAGGTGCAGGACGGCTGCTCGCAGCACTGCACCTACTGTATCGTCCCGCAACTGCGTGGAGCGGGACGGAGTCTGCCGATTTTTGATGCGCTTGAACGCGCGCGAGTGTTGATTGATTGCGGCGTGCAGGAAATCGTCGTGACAGGCGTGGCATTGGGTACGTATGGCTTCGATTGGAACGAACGAGATGCCCTTCCGCAATTGCTCGAAGCATTAGCGGAACTTCCCGGGCTGCGGCGCTTGCGGCTGTCGAGCGTGGAACCGTGGGCCGTCAGTGAGCGTTTCTTGAAGACCATGGCGGCCCATGAGAATATCTGTCCGCATTTGCATCTCCCGTTTCAGTCAGGCAGCGATGCCGTGCTGCGCCGCATGAACCGTCGCTATACGGTGCGGCAATTGCGGCAGATAGTGGAAACGGCTCGCGGGCTGCGGGATGACTGGGGAATCGGCGCGGACGTCATCACGGGCTTTCCCGGTGAGACGCCTGAGAATTTTGCGCAGACACGCAATCTGCTGACCGAGTTAGAGATTTCCTATTTACATGTGTTCCCGTTCAGCGCTCGACCGGGCACGGCCGCGACCCGGTTGCCCGACGGCGTTACCCAGACTGAATCCGCACGCCGAGCGGACAAATTGCGCGAGCTTTCACGCGCGCTGCGCGGGCGGTTTCATGACCGTCAAGTCGGTCGCGAGGGTGAAGTCATCGCGGAGCGGCGCGGCGCTGGGAAGTACCTTTACGGACATGCGCGCAATTATGCCGATGTCGCCATACCCCGTGATCGGGTGGAGGCGGGCCAGGTCATTCACTTTCGAGTCGAGCGCGCCGACGCGGATTTCTTGTACGCACAACCAATAGTCTAAAGACCATGAGCCTTCCTAAAGTAAATCGCGATCGCATGGTCAATCTGTTCTGCCAATTGGTGCAGATTGACAGTCCGTCGAAGCAAGAAGCCAATGTGGCCGACTTCATCGAAAAACTGCTTGCGCCGCTGGGTGTAAAGATGTGGCGCGACGACGCCGGAGCCAAAATCGGCGGCAATTGCGGCAACTTGCATGTGCGCATGCCGGCGCGAGGTTCGAACGCGCCTGCGGTTTTGTTCTCGTCGCACATGGATACCGTGATGCCAGGACTTGGCATCAAGCCGCGGATTGACGGGGACATCATCCGCTCCGACGGTACAACGGTCCTCGGCGCCGATGACAAGGCGGGCGTTACAGCGATTCTCGAACTCTTGCAGTGCCTTCACGAAAGCGACATGCCGCATGGGCCTGTCGAAGTGATTTTTGACGTTGCCGAAGAGATTGGCCTGATGGGATGCTTCCAAGTTGATCTGTCGCAAGTCAAAGCCAAGTATGCGATCGTTCTGGACGGTGAAGAGATGGATCAGATCATCTACAAGGCGCCGAGCGCGAATCGTATGTTCTACGAGATCGAAGGCGTCGCGGCGCATGCCGGCATGTGCCCTGAACGTGGTATTTCCGCGATTGAAGTATTTGCCGAAGCTGTTTCCAATATGCCGCTGGGCCGCATTGACCCCGAAACGACTGCCAATGTCGGCACGATTGAAGCGGGCCGCGCCACGAACATTGTTTGTGAAAAACTGACTTCGCGGGCAGAGGCGCGCAGCCATTCGACCGATAAGCTGGAATCGCAGACGCGGGCGATGAGCAAGGCGCTGCATGATGCAGTCGCGAAGTTCGAACGTGTCATCGACGGCAAACCGCGTCGGGCGGTGCTAACCGAGACGATCAAGCGTGAATTCACGGCAATGGACATTTCGTTGGATTCGCTGCCCTATCGCGTCGTTCACGAAGCCGGTCAGCTCGTTGGTTTGGCGATGAAACCCGCGGCGATCGGCGGTGGCACAAATGCGAATGTTTATAATGAAAAAGGCCTGCCGGCCGTTGTGATCGGGTGCGGTATGTGCCAGGAGCACACGACCAGCGAACATTTGAAGATTGACGACCTGACGAAGGCCGCCGAGCTGTGTTTGGCTATCCTCAAGAAGAACCATGAGGCGGCGCTTGCCTAAGGCATCTGCCAAATCCTCGTTGGCAATAAGAACCGGCTGCGGTTCCGCGGTCCTCTGCCCCTGTGCGGGCAGAGGACTCTTTTTTCAGTACTTGTTTGACAAGGGACACGATAGATGAAGACGCAATTCCCGCGCATCGTCGGTATCGGACTCACGTATGATGACGTGCTCTTGATACCGGCGGCCTCTGAAGTCCTGCCTTCCGAAGTAGATACTTCGAGTCGGTTGACCAGCGGCATCACATTGAACATTCCGCTGATCTCAGCGGCGATGGACACGGTTTCGGAGTCCGATCTGTGCATCGCATTAGCCCGGCAGGGCGGCATTGGCGTCGTCCACAAGAACATGACGCCGGACGAGCAGGCGTCCGAAGTGGACCGCGTTAAGCGTAGTGAGTCGGCGATTATTTTTGAACCCTATACATTGCCGCCCTACGCGAAGCTGGCCGACGCGCTGCAGCTCAAGCGTGCCAAAGGAGTTAGTGGCATCCCGATTGTTGACGAGCATGGCACGCTCGAGGGAATCATCACGGACCGTGATATGCGTTTCGAGAGTGATCCGGAAACCCCGGTTACCAAATTAATGACTCCCCGGGATCGCTTGGTCACTGCTCCAGTCAATACGGATCTTGGCACGGCCGAGCAAATTCTACAGCAACATCGCATCGAGAAATTGCTGTTGGTCAGCGATGATGGCAAGCTGCTTGGTCTGGTCACAGTCAAGGACATCCAGAAACGCACGCAATTTCCGAATGCCTGCAAAGATGCTGAAGGTCGTTTGCGCGTGGCGGCAGCGATTGGCATTGGCGGCGATGCCGAAGTCCGCGCGGCGCAATTGGTCAAGGCCGATGTGGATGCCCTGGTGATTGACTCAGCTCACGGACATTCACGTAATGTGATCAAGACTGTCGAGAAGCTGCGCGGCATGTATCCGCACATGGAAATAATCGCAGGCAACGTGGTGACGGCGGACGGCGCGGTCGCGCTGGCTAAGGCCGGGGCCACGGGAGTGAAGGTCGGCGTAGGGCCCGGTTCGATCTGCACCACTCGAGTCGTTGCGGGCGTCGGCGTCCCGCAGATCACCGCCGTGATGTGGGTGGCCGAGGCACTTGGCCCATTGAATGTGCCGGTGATTGCGGACGGAGGCATCCGGTACTCAGGCGACATTGCAAAGGCCATCGCCGCCGGTGCTTCATCGGCAATGATTGGTAGCCTCTTCGCGGGCACGGAGGAGGCGCCGGGGGACACAGTTCTTGTGGATGGCCGCAGCTACAAGCTATTCCGCGGAATGGGTTCTATCGGGGCCATGAAAAAAGGATCGGCGGACCGGTATTTCCAGTCCGCCGAAGAGGCAAGCGGTAAGTATGTTCCTGAAGGTATCGAGGGTAAAGTGCCATACAAAGGCAAATTAGCCGACACGGTGTTTCAGCTTATTGGCGGTCTTCGAGCCTCGATGGGCTATTGCGGAGCCAGCACAATCGCCGAAATGCAGAGCAAGACAAGATTCATCGAAGCGACGGCGGCCGGTTACACCGAAAGCCACCCGCACGATGTTTCCATCGTCCAAGAAGCGCCGAACTACTCGCGACCCAAGTAGCAGAATCGGAGACAAAAAAGAGCCGGTGAATATGCTGAGGCCGGAGGGGGACGTTGGCCTCGAGCTCACCGGCTCGGCGGGGGGCGGAGTAAGTACTAAGAATTCAGGCTATTGGCAGCGCGCGCCAGACGAGCTTTACGGCGCGCCGCAGTACGGGGATGAAGAATACCCCGGTCGGCCATACGATCCAGTACCGAAAACGCTTCGGACAATTTGGTCACCGCAACAGCGGCATCGGCAGCCTGCGTGACTCGTTTTTCGACGGTTCGACAACGAGCGCGGTCCCGGCGATTCCTCTCCCGGGCCTTGGTGGCCGTGCGCATCCGCTTTTCGCAAGATTTGTGTTGTGGCATTTTGTCCGAAAATTCTTATCTTATTGTAATTGCTACCCCAAACGCTGGGCCGACCAAGTGGATCGGCGGACTGGTCAGCGTGAAGTGCCGCAATATAAACATGCTGCGAATCAAAGTCAAGTGAAAAGTTTCACGGCACCGAGCCGATTACAAGACATCTTATCGGATTGCCGCCGCATGGCCATATTGACCGGTGCCGGCGTGTCTGCGGAATCCGGTCTTGGTACTTTTCGGGGGAAGGAAGGCATTTGGAACAAGATGCGGCCTGAAGAGTTGGCAAGTATGGCGGGATTCATGGCGAATCCTGAGCTTGTCTGGGAATGGTACAGCTATCGCCGTTCCGTCCTCGCCGAGGCCAAACCCAATGCCGCGCACATTGCGCTCGCGGAGTGGCAGCGGCACATGAACGACTTCACGCTAATCACGCAGAATGTGGATGGCCTGCACCAGGTAGCCGGGAGCCGTGATGTCTTGGAACTGCATGGCAACATCCGTGTCAACCGATGTCTGAAATGTGGTCAGGAAACCACGGACGATCTCCTACACCAGCCGATCGGAATTCCGCGTTGCCCGTGCGGCGGGTCGTACCGCCCCGGAGTTGTGTGGTTTGGAGAAATGCTGCCCGAAGATATCCTGACGGCAGCGTTTCACGCCGCGGAGTCGTGCGATCTCTTTTTGACCATTGGCACGTCGGCGGTCGTCTACCCGGCGGCATCGCTGCCCGAGATTGCGCTGGAAAACGGCGCACATGTTATCGAAATCAATCTTGAACCTACGCAATTCAGCCCACGCGCCACGGTTTCGATCCACGAACCCGCCGGTGCCGCGGTTACTGCCCTTTTTCTCGAGTGGAAGCGGCTTCGCGCCGCGCAACAATCTGCCGATGCCCAAGATAGAACGTAGACTCATTACCCGTACCGCGTGGATCGTGATCGGCACGCTGCTACTAAGCGGTTGCGCCTATTACAACACGTTTTACAACATCAAGAAGGACTTTCGCGCGGCGGAGCGCCAGACGAAGCGTGCTCAGCAAGGCGCGCCCCGCGGTTCACAGCCCGGCGGCGGCAGCGCGACAGGAATTCCGGTGCAGCAATACCAGGGGATTCTCCAATCGTGCAGTAAGCTCCTCGAGTTTTATCCCAATAGCCGCTGGATAGATGACGCGCTGATGGTTATGGGCGTAAGCTACTACCGCACTGAGGAGTTCGCACGCGCGGAGCGGAAGTTCACGGAGCTTGGAACGATTTTCCCGAACAGCAGGCACGCGGAAGAGGCGGTTGTCTGGCGTGCACAAGCGTTGTTGGCCCAGAACATGAGCGAAGCCGCGGAGAATGTGCTGCTCGGTGCGCAGGACAATCTAAAGACGACTCCCGCGATTGCTGGAGCGGCCCGCACTTTGGCGAAGATAGCCGCCGAGCGCAAGCAGCCGGAGCAAGCCGTTGAGTATCTTGAGCGAATCCGGGAGATATCCTATGACCGCGACGAAAAGGCATCTGACTTTCTAACCCTTGGGCGGTCCTATCACATCTTGAATCGTCGTGACGAGGCGCGCACGGCGCTTGAGCGGTGCTTAGGGTTGACACGATCCGCTGATGAGGCCTTTGAGGCTCGGTCGCTGCTGGCGCAGATGGCGGCCTTGGACAAGAATTACGATTTGGCGCGCGACTACTTACGGCCGCTTGAATTTGACCGTCGGTTTATTGACCGCGCTCCGGATGTTCGATTGGAAGCGGCAAAGGTGGAGGCCGAGGCAGGCGATCCATCTCTGGCCATCCGGATGATGGAGGAGTTTTGTTCAACATCGAATCCCGGCGAAGCTAAGGCCCGTTCATACTACCTGCAAGGCCTCGTGGCGCGCAACAAGTTAGGCGATCTCGAGTTGGCGCGCGCTAAGTTTGATAGTGTCCCCGGTGCCGGCGCGCCGCGGGCGCTGCAAGATTCAGCGCGCAACGAAGCTCGCCAATTGGAATCCGGGCTGGACGCGCTGCAGCATATTCCAATTTTGCGGGACAGTTTGGCGATCCTTGATCAAGCGTTGCAGGATCTGCCGAGTGAAGACGCTCCAAAAGAAGATTTTCCCGAGACGGTTTCAGATTCTCTGCTTCCGGTCGCCGATTCGGTGCACAGTGAGATCGTTTCGCCGGATACTGCGGTTCTCGTCGAAGAGCTAATTGGTGACGTGTTGGTCGAGCTCAGTGACTCTGTGGCCGGGGACGCCGTCTTAGATACGGTCTCGACTCCGCCGTCGGCCGAAAAAGAAATTACGGAGATGACGCCGGCGGAGATGCTGGCCGATTCGATCATGCGCGCGTTGACGGTGCAGGATTCCTTACGGCAAGCGGCTCGCGCGGCGCGAGCGCCGGACACTGTTCGAGTCGGTGATGAGCAGGCCGAGGCGCCGAACAGACCGCGTGTTGTGTCGCCTCGTGAACTGTACACGATGCAGCGTCTTTCGGCGGCTCGCCGGTTGGTGGCCGCGCATCTTGACGCCGCTTCGTTCTATGAGACTGTATTGTCCGCACCGGATAGCGCCATGACGCAACTTGAATCCGGCGTTGCTGTGGCAGGCGCCGGGGATGAGCATTGGCGCGCCGTTGTCCAACTTGGGCTGAAACTTATTAACGCAAACGCCGATGAGACCCGAGGCACGGCCCTCTTACATGAAGCCGCGGAGGCGGAAGAAGCCTTGCTGCACGTCAGGAATGCAGCACGCGATGCGCTTGGCCTCGCGCCGTTGCAGGCACCCAAGACAGATCAGGATCTCGAGTTCGACCGTGTCGAACGGGGGTTTCTCGCGGGCGATCCGCTGGAGGAAGTTGTCAACGGCTATCGGGCGGTTGCGGCTTTAGACAGTCATTCGGCTGCGGGTGCGCGGGCGCTGCATGCCCTGGCGTATTTACTCGAGTTTCGGCTCGCGCGTTACCCCGAGGCGCTTGCGATTCACACCGACATCGTGCGGATGTTTCCCGACTCAGGTTTCACGGCCGTTTCTCGGGTGAAGTTGACGGATCCGGATACAAGTTCAATTTTCTTGTTGAGTGACGAGGCACTGCAAGCACAAATGGTGCCTGCATTCGAGATTCTGCGAGCAGAATCCGACTCGTCCGGCTGGCCGCCGGAAGAATCCTCTTTACGCGGACGCCGGTTCGAATAGTGTCCAATTTGGTGCAACGACTGCTCGCTGCGGCCATCGGCATTCCTGTTCTGCTGCTGGCGGCGAACTATGGCGGCTACTGGTTAATGGCACTCATCGGCGCCTTGCAGTTGCTGCTGCTGCATGAATGGCGTGGCTTCGCGAACGCGGCAGGTGTCCCGTTGGGCACGGCGGCCCTGCTCTTCGCTCTTTTGGGTTTTGACCTGTTCATTTTCGGGCACGGCGCGAAGACCGCCACGGGTGAAACCCTGATCGCGGTCTATGTATGGGTGTTGCTGGTTGTGTTTCAACGGGAACGGCGACCTCTGCTGCAACTGGGGTACGGCGCACTGTACTTGATCTATGCCGCGCTTCCCATAGCTCTGTGGTATCACCTGGCTGAGTACTCGGATGCCATCCGGCACAGTCGATTGGGCGCGTTAGGGATTTTGTTTGCGGCGACCTGGTTGTGCGATTCGGGCGCCTACTTCGGTGGGCGCTTGCTTGGTCGGCACAAGCTATATCCTCAGGCGAGCCCGAATAAAACTGTTGAGGGCGCAGTCTCAGGCCTCCTATTTGCGGCGCTGCTTCTTCCCGCATTGCAGATGCTCAATCTTGCCCGCCCGCTCCCGTACGACTACTGGATACTGCCGCTGATTGTCGGCATCGCCGGCCAGATCGGTGACCTGATTGAATCGCTGATGAAACGCGAAGCGGGCATAAAGGATTCTTCGCAAATTATCCCCGGTCATGGCGGGTTCCTTGATCGTTTCGATTCGCTGCTCGTTTCGTCACCTCTCTTTTTAGCCTATCTATTCTTATCTACTCCGTGACCACTCCGCCTCAATCCGCGGGTCCCGCCCTGCGCTCAACGGTCGCCGCCGGTGCGAATCCGCAAGTTGTTGAGATGTTTAATCGCATCTCTTCCACCTATGACCGGTTGAACCGCATCTTTTCGTTAGGGGTTGACCGTAGCTGGCGCAGACTGGCCGTGCAATCGCTCAGGCTCACGCAGGACATGCGAGTTCTGGATTGCAGCGCAGGCACGGGGGACATGGCTCTCGAGGCGCAGAAACAATGTCCAGGCGTACATACTACGCTCCTCGATCCGGCTCCGGGAATGCTCGAACTGGCGGACGTCAAGGTTCGCGCCCGGGGGATTCAGCACTATGATCTGGTCGTCGGTGCGGCCGAACAATTGGCTTTTCCTGATGCCAGCTACGACCGCTATATGGTGGCGTTTGGCATTCGAAATTTTCGCGATCTCGAAGGCGGTTTGCGTGAATTGCATCGCGTGCTGAAGCCCGGCGGGCAAGGGGTGATATTGGAATTCACACCGGATCGTTCGGCCGTTATTGACCGGATCTTTAAAATGTACATGTGGTGGGTGATGCGGCCCTTGGGTGGAGCGGTTTCATCAGATCCGGAGGCCTACAAGTATCTTGCTGAGACGATTCAGCGATTCCCATCGTCTTCGCGGCTGCTGGAGGTGTTTAAGTCGGCGGGCTATTCCAAAGTGGATGCGAAGCCCCTGTCGTTGGGAATCGCCACACGCTTTCTCTTGACGAAGTAGTACACGCATGGCACTGCGGCCGGAAATTCGGCTGGCTGATGTACCCGCGCTGGGGCTGGCGGTCGCGGGCTTGGGTGGCGTGGCGCTGGCTCTATTTGCAGGTGGAGTTGTCGGTTTACCGTTAACCGTCGGTGTGTCGGTTGCGGCTGTGCTGTGTCTGCTCTTTGCGAGTTCCCGCCGTCTTGCGGCATTGATGGTCTACGTCGTATTCGCCGTGGTTGTGGGACAGCGCGGTTCGAGCGAACTTGCGCGAACGGAGCGGGCCAGTTTGCTGACCTTCTCAAACGACACCGCCATTGTGGTCTGCCGAGGCACCGTGGTGTGGTACGATGAGCCGATGGCATCTGGCCGTTCAGTCAATTTCTGGTTAGCCGACGTGCAGTTGCGCAGTGACAGCCAGTCGGTAGACCTTCGGACATTACGTGTGCGATTGAGCGTACCAATCACCGCAGCAGCTACCGTCAACATAGGCGATGTTGTCGCGGGCTTCGTCCGTGTGGAGAGCCTGAACGCTCCGGTGAGTTCGTTCTCAGATCTGTGCTGGTCGCTGCGAGAGCGACTGGGCGCTCGCGCCAGGTTAGCTGACGAGCAATCGCTGGTCGTTGTCGAAGGCGGCTGGAGTGCCCGGCGCGCTTTGCACGATGCTCGGTCCGGTCTTCTGGGCACTTTTGATCGGCATTTGCGTCCCGACGCCCGCGCCGTTGCGGGAGCTCTGTTGTTAGGCGAGCGCAACGCATTTTCGGCGGAGTTTCGTGATGATTTGCAAGTGACAGGTCTCGCGCACTTGTTCGCCCTTAGTGGATTGAACACGGGACTGTTGGTTTCGCTGTGCTGGCTGTTGCTGTCGTGGTTGCGAGTTCCGCAACGAACACGTTATATTTTGCTCCTGTGCCTGCTGGCCATCTACGCTGCATTGGGTTTGGGCGTCCCATCGCTCATCAGATCCTCCATAATGGCAGGCATGATGATCACGGCCCGCCTGCTTCACCGCCAAGCGCATCCGCTGAATCTGTTGCTGTTTGCGGCGGGAGTCGAACTTATGGTTTGGCCGCTGCACGTATTGGATGCGGGTTTCCACTTGAGCTACCTGTCGCTTGCCGGGATTCTCATGTCTTACACGGTCTTGAAGCAGCCGCTTCAGGACCTTCTGCGAACGCCACGCCGCGGGTTCGGCGCGCATACGACTGAAATTCTCTCGGCCACGGTTGGCGCCCAGATCGCCACGGCTCCCATTGCGGCGCTGCTCTTTGGTCGTGTTCCCGGAGTCGCCATCGTGACGAATCTCGTCGCCATACCGCTGTTCTCGTTCTTGCTCGTCCTCGTGCTGCTCTTGCTGGCCTTTGATCCCATTTCCCTGTCTGTGGCATCCGCGATCGGCCGGACGGTAGAAGGCCTGGTTGGCATTTTCATCGCGGTGACCGGCTGGACGGCCACGCTCATAGGCGCGAGTTTTGTCGTTCCACAGCAATTGTGGAGTGCTACTGTTGCGCTACTGCTTCAACTGGCAGCAGTGGCAGTTGCGGCCGCTGGTCGGATTCGGCTGGCGATGATGCTCGTCCTGTTAGGATTGAACATCACGTTGTGGTCGCCGCGGCTCAGCGAAAGGTCGGCCGCTGAAGTGGCGCAAATAGGCTCGGAATCGAGCGGCCTGCTTCTGGTTAGGGTGGGGGACTGTAACGGCGTGATCGGTTGCGGTAGTGAGTGGTCTGAATCGCAATCGGCGTCGGCGTTGCGCTCGGAATTTGCACGCCAGCATCTCAGCCGATCTGACTTTCTCATCATCCCGTCGCGCGCCGCAACGATGATTGGCGGTGCTCCGACCGTGATCCAACTGGCTCAACCTGAATTGGCGATTGACGTCTCAGCACCGCGGCTGACACTCACATCAGCACGGTTAGACGCGGTATTGCACGAGCAGGGCGTTCCGTTGCACCGCGCAATCCCCGGTGAGCGTTGGCAGATTGGCGCCGTGCTGCTGGAGGTTCAGAATTTACGTAGTGCTGGCGACGCATGGGAAATCTCGCTGATGGCTCCGGATTCTACATCGGTTATCGTGACGAATCTCTCGGCGGCCATGGAGCGCCTGTCGCCAGCGTCCGCAGATTCATCGGTGGGCACAATTGTGATCGCCTGGCCCATAAAAGATGCGCAGGGAACACGGTGGGTTCAGACCGGCAAAGGCTGGAAGCAAGTCTTGAGCGGGGGCATGCGGGCCGCAGAAATGTGGGCAATCCCGACCGACAGATACGTATGACCACGACCACACTCATACCGCTGCGAAATGAACGCATCGAGACCGACCTGTCGGCTAACGGCGTGACATGCATCGTTGGCTGCGATGAGGCCGGGCGGGGGCCGTTGGCGGGTCCGGTCGTTGCCGCGGCGGTGGTCTTCGCCGACAATGAGTATCTTTGGCGCGGACAGGACTCAAAGAGCCTCAGGCCTGCGATGCGTGAGGCTTTGTACGATGAATTGACCATGCACCTTCGCTGGGCCACGGCCCAAGTAGAGCACAGCGAGATTGATCACGTCAACATACGCGTGGCCTCTCTACTCGCCATGCAGGCAGCGGTACGGAAACTGGGCTGTGACACCGGTGTGATTTTGGTGGACGGGCGGGATCGGCTGCCGGAATTTCCACAGAGTCGCGCAATTATTGATGGCGATGCGTTGGTGGCGACGATCGGAGCCGCTTCAATTATCGCCAAAGTGACCCGTGACCGACTGATGCAGAGCTATCACCTCGTCTACCCGCAATACGGATTTGATCGGCATTTCGGATATCCTACCGCGGCGCATCGGGCAGCGCTCAAGACGTTTGGACCGTGTCCGATTCATCGCAGGAGCTTTCGCGGTGTTCGCGAATTTGTGGAAGCTCCTTAAGGGCAACCGCGACGCGCCAAGCGTGCGGGCGCGTGGCACCGCGGGCGAGGACCTCGCCGTGCGGCACCTTGAGCAACGCGGTCTGCGTGTGCGCGACCGGAACTGGCGCTGCTCTATCGGTGAGATTGACATTGTGGCTCAGTCCGGCCCGACTCTGGTGATTGTCGAAGTGAAATCGGCCGGCCGGGAGAGTGAGTTCAAGCCTGAGGATCGCGTGAACCACAGCAAGCGGACAAAACTCCGCCGACTGGCTGCGGTTTACCTGAAAGCTCGCCGACTCGATCTGCCGGTTCGGTATGATGTCATCGCCGTCGTTTGGGACAATGGCGAGCCGAGAATAACACACTACGAAGATGCATTCGCTTAAGTCTACTCTGCTCTTGCTTCTGTTCCTTGCGGCGTCGCGCGAATGCGGCGCCGTCGTGGTATTGAACGAGATCATGTTTGATCCGGACGGTGAAGAAGCGACCGACGAATTTCTGGAGCTCTACAACGACAGCGCGCTGCCCGTGCAACTCGCGGGGTGGACGGTAAGCGACGGCGACGGATTGGACACGCTGCATGACGCCGGAATGGGCCTGCTGCTGGCGCCGCGACAATTTGCGGTGATTATTGATCCGGACTACATCGAGGACGGCAGCACAACCTATGATGGACTGGTTCCGAGCACTGCACTGATAGTCACCATTGGAACGAATACGATTGGCGGACGCGGACTTTCGAACAGCGACGGCGAACTTGTTACAATATACAACGCGAGCGGAAACGTCGTCAGTGAACATCGCTATGTTGTCGGCAACATCGAAGGTCATTCGGACGAACGTTTGCGCACAACCGCGCAGGAAGACTCCAGCAACTGGCGCGACAGCGAAGTCCTGCTCGGGACGCCCGGATTTCGCAATAGTGTCACACCGCCGGAACGTGACCTCGGCTTAACAGCCATTTCATTCGACCCGTCGGCGCCGCAAATAGGAGATGAGATAGAGCTTCGCGTCACCATCGAGAACCTTGGACTGCTGTTGGTGGACGGCCTGTTGACCTTGAGCGCAGATTCGCTCGGCATGGGTGATTTTCACGAACTGTCCAGCCAGGCGGTATCCGCTCTTGCACCGGGCGACTCCGCAGTCTCGCGTAGTTCCTTGCGGATGCCGAATACTGGACTGCTCAGTGTGGCCGCGGCACTAATCGTCACCGATGACGACAGCACAAACAACCGGCTCACAGATATTGTTACGACTGCGGAGCTGGCCGGCGGGCTGCGCATCAACGAGATCATGTACGCTCCCCTCGCCGGACGTGCCGAGTGGATCGAACTTACCGTCAGCGGTACGCGCCCCATTGCGACCGGCAACATCTGGTTTGCGGATGGTCAAGGCATAGGCGACACGACGGCCCGCAGACAGTTGCCCGAATGGTTGATGATGCCGGGCGATTTCGCGTTGATCGGTACGGATAGCGCCGTTCTCTTTGAAAATTTCCCGGTCGGCACTCCGCTGCTTGTGCTTGGAGGCAGTGACATTACGCTCAATAACTTGGGCGATTCGTTGGCGCTCTTCAACATTGACGGCAGCATCGTCGAACGTATTGATTATCGTCCGCAATGGGGCGACAATGTGGCCGGCGTTTCGCTTGAGCGTGTCGCAATCAGCGTGGACGGCAACGACGGCGTTAACTGGGGCGCATGTCGTGCGGCGGCAGGGGCGACGCCTGGTCAAGACAACTCACTTTCATTAAATTTGCAAAACCAATCCACGAGCCTGACTGCAACGCCTTCACCATTCACTCCGAACGGTGACGGATCAGATGACGTGTGCGCATTTCAATTCCTGACAGATAATCCGGGCCAACCGGCTGTCCTGCGAGTGTTTGACGTGCGCGGCAGAGTGATACGGCGGTTGGCGGCGACGGCGAACGAACAGGGAGCTGGGACGGTACTCTGGGACGGACGCGACGGCGATGGTGTTATGGCAAGCACGTCACGTTACTTAGTTCTGCTTGAAACAGGTGATGACGCCGGAGCGACGGCACGAGCGCGCACGACTGTGATATTGGCCAGACCACGATGAGACTTGTACAGTTAGAAGACACTGGAGTATTTTTCCCGGGCCGCACGCTATTCGAGTCCGTGAATTGGGCGCTGTTTCGTGGTCAGCGCGTTGGTCTGGTCGGCGTCAACGGCGCCGGCAAGAGCACGCTGCTCCGGATCATTGCGAACGAGTCGCAGGCCTCTACTGGAAGAATTGCTTGGACCCGCGATACGACCGTCGGCTACTTGCCGCAAAGTGGCATCGCATTTCGCGGCCGGGAATTGTTCGCGGAAGCGTGGTCAGGGCTCCCGGACATCCCACATTTGCAAGAACAGCTAGAATTGTCTCGCACGGCACTATCGCAGGCCCCGGACGACGCCGAATTGTTGGAACAGGTCGGCGTACTGGAGCATAGGTTCCACATGCTCGAGGGCTATCGTGCCGAGGCCAAGGTGGCGGCGATCCTGAGCGGCTTAGGTTTTCGTGAATCGGATTTTCACCGGCCGACCGAAGAATTTTCCGGCGGCTGGCAAATGCGAATTGCCTTGTCAAAGCTATTGCTGCGCGATCCCGACGTTTTATTGCTCGACGAACCAACCAATCACCTCGATCTGCACACGGTGGTGTGGCTCGAAGGGTTTCTGCGTGACTTCAGCGGCGCGGTCATTCTGGTCAGCCATGACCGCCGTTTTCTTGACGGGATGGTCACTGAGATCGCCGAACTCCAGAACGGTAAGCTGACGATCTATCCGGGCAACTACACGAATTATGAGTCGGGTCGCGAAGAGCGCATGGAACAGATTGCGCGCGAGCAAGCCAAGGTGGACGCCGAGCGCAAACACCTTGAGAAGTTCGTCGAGCGATTTCGCTACAAGGCCAGCAAGGCGACGCAGGCCCAGAGCAGATTGAAGCGGCTGGAGAAGCTGGAGGACACCGAGCAGCTCTCGACGACGAAGCGAATTCATTTTCGCTTCCCAGAAGCTGCGGCGTCAGGACGCTGGGTGCTGGAGTTACAGGGAACAGGGAAGAGCTACGGAGCGCTCAATGTATTCAACGACGTAGACTTACAAGTTGAGCGCGGCGAACGTATCGCCTTGGTCGGTGTGAATGGCGCGGGCAAGTCTACGTTGTGTCGATTGATCACGCAGCAGGAAGAACCGACGCACGGAAAAGTTATCCTTGGACATAACGTTAGTGTGGAGTTCTTCGCGCAGGAGGCCGAGAGCAGACTTAACTTGTCGGCGACTGTTTTGGAAGATGCTGAAGCTGACAATCGTTCCTTGAGTCAGTCCGGGCTTCGTGGTTTGCTGGGTGCATTCTTGTTTCAAGGGGACGATGTCTACAAGAGAGTCAGTGTTCTCTCAGGCGGGGAGAAGTCACGGTTAGCCTTGGCCAAGCTGCTCCTGCGCCCTGCGAACTTCCTGATTCTCGACGAGCCTACGAATCACCTGGATATGGCCTCTCAAGACGTATTGCTCGACGCGCTGCGACATTATGGTGGAACGCTGCTCGTCGTTAGCCACGATCGCTTCTTCTTGGACCGGTTAGTGACGCGAGTTCTCGAGATCGAGCATGGCCGGATGAGAAATTGGCCCGGCACTCTTTCTGAGTATCTCGACAAGAAAGGGCTGGCCGCACGGGCCGAAAGTGCGGAACGCAGACAGGAAAATATGGCTGGGACGGTGCGTGAAGACGATTCCCGGCCAAAGGACAAAGAGCTCAAGCGGCTCGAGGCAGAAATCCGCAATCGCCACTCGCAGCGGGCAAGAGAATTACGTGACCAAAGTGACAAGGCGCAGGCGCGAATCGAGAAACTCGAACGCCGCCAATCCGAAATCGAGGCCCAATTGGCTGATGAGCGCTTCTACCAGGACCCGGTCAAATCGAGCACGGTGTTAGCCGAATATAAGTCTGTGCGGGATGAACTGCCACGGCTCTATGCTCAATGGCAGGAGGCGGACACGGGATTGGTCGAGCTTGAAGATATTAAAAACGCTGAACTTGCAAAAGTTCGGATGGCTGGAATCGCTTGACAATCCACGCGAACGGTGCTATATTAATGTTTTCCTGTAACTAACCTGCCTTGAAGGGTCATGACGGTCGAATCTCGAATTGCCGTAGTCGCACTGGGCGGAAACGCGATTTCTTCGCCGGACGAACGGGACACGATTGCCAACCAGTTCAAGCACTCCCGCAGCGCGCTGCAGGGTGTGACCGAATTGTTGCATCGTGGCTATCGGTTGGCCGTAAGCCACGGCAACGGTCCACAGGTCGGCAATGCGCTCTTGCGCGTTGAGTTGGCCAGTGAGCGTGCGCCCGAGTTGCCGCTGGGTGTGATCGTGGCGGACACCGAAGGCGGCATGGGTTACATGATTGAGCAGTGCCTGCAAAATGTGTTTTTGCGCAAGGGTTATGGCAAGATTGAAGTCGTAACTCTGGTGACGCAGGTGGTCGTTGACCCGCAGGATCCGGCTCTCACCAATCCGAGCAAATTTATCGGTCAGTTTTATACGGAATCCGAAGCACAGCAGAAGGCCCAGGAATCAGGCTGGACTGTGAAGCCGAACGGTACCCGCGGCTGGCGCCGGGTTGTGGGCAGCCCGATGCCATTGGAGATTCTCAATCGCAACGTGATTCGCACGTTGGTCCATGCGGGGACCGTGGTGATCGCGGCGGGCGGCGGCGGCATTCCAGTGTATCGTGAAACGGACGGCTGGCTCGAGGGCGTGGATGCGGTGATTGACAAAGACCGGGCGTCGGCCGTGCTGGCGCGTGACATCGACGCGCACGATCTGTTTATTCTAACGGCAACTCCGTTTGTGTCATTGCACTTCGGTACGCCAGAGCAGCGCGACCTGAAACAGCTCAAGGCGACCGAAGCGCAGCGCTATTTGGATGAAGGCCACTTCCCGGCGGGAAGTATGGGGCCGAAGATTGAAGCCGCGATCAAGTTCCTGCGTGAGGGTGGCGAGCGCGTGCTGATTTGCGATTTGGAGAGATTTGTTGAAAGCCTCGACGGTGCTTCGGGCACCTGGATATTGCCGGATTAATCAGAACCTATTCGAATAAGTTATCGTACATGAAGATTCACGAGTATCAAGCAAAGCAGCTTTTGGCGCGCCATGGCGTGCCGGTACCGCGAGGTACGGCGGCGCTGACCGTTGAGGATGCTTTGACCGCTGGGCTTGCGCTGGGGAACTTCCCCGTTGTTGTGAAAGCCCAGATACACGCCGGCGGCCGCGGCAAGGGTGGCGGTGTGAAATTGGCGAAGAATGCCGACGAACTTAAGAGTCTCGCCGGCCAGATTCTTGGCATGCAGTTGGTTACGCACCAGACTGGCCCGGCAGGTCAGAAGGTGCAGCGCCTGCTGATTGAGCAGGGCATGAAGATTGACAAGGAATTTTACGCGAGTATTCTGCTCGACCGCGCCCAGTCGAAAGACGTGTTCATGGTCTCCACCGAAGGCGGCATGGACATCGAGGAGGTAGCGGCCAAGACGCCGGAGAAGATCGTGAAAGTTGCGATTGATCCGGCCACCGGATTTCAGCCGTTTCACGGTCGGCGTCTTGCCTACGCGCTTGGCCTCAGCGGTAAGGCGTTCAAATCGGCCTGCGTCTGTTTCGAGAAACTCTACCGTGCGTATTGCGCGTCAGATTGCAATTTGCTCGAGATCAATCCGCTGATCCTGTCTGGCGATGAGATTATCGCTCTGGATGCCAAGGTGACCTTTGACGATAACGCGTTGTTCCGCCATCCGGATTACGAAGAGCTGCGCGATCTGGCCGAAGAGGATCCGGCAGAAATCGAGGCCTCAAAGTCGAACCTCAACTTCATTAAGCTCGATGGCAACATCGGTTGCATGGTGAACGGCGCCGGGCTGGCGATGGCCACAATGGACATCATCAAGCTGCACGGAGGTGAACCGGCGAACTTTCTCGATGTCGGCGGCGGTGCCAATGCCCAGACCGTCGCGGCGGCATTCAAGATTATTCTCGCCGATCAGAACGTGCAGGCGATTCTCATTAACATTTTTGGCGGTATCGTCCGCTGTGACCGTGTGGCGGCAGGTGTGATCGAAGCGGCCAAGTCGGAGCATGTGCGCGTCCCGGTTGTGGTGCGTCTGGAAGGCAACAACGCCGAATTGGCCGGTCAGATGCTGCGCGATTCCGGATTGAACCTGATTGTCGGTGGCGATCTCACGGATGCTGCGGCCAAGGTTTGCGCGGCTGTGAAGGGAGGGAAGTAAGATGTCTATCCTACTGACCAAGAATACCAAGATCATCGTCCAGGGAATCACCGGGTCTGAAGGTTCGTTTCACACTCAGCAGATGCTGGACTACAAAACAAACGTCGTCGGTGGTGTGACTCCCGGCAAGGGTGGCACCAAGGCGCTGGACAGCGTGCCCGTGTTCAACACGGTACGCGATGCCGTTGCGCTGACCGGCGCGAATGCTTCAATTATTTTCGTCCCGCCGCCGTTTGCCGCTGATGCAATGCTTGAGGCCATTGACGCTGGTGTGGAGTTGATCGTGGCGATCACCGAAGGCGTACCGGTTCGGGATATGGTAACTGTAAAGCATGCGCTGGCGGGATCGAATTCGCGTCTGATTGGCCCGAATTGTCCGGGCTTGATTACGCCGGGGGTCGGCAAGATGGGAATCATGCCCGCGTTTATTCATCTGGCCGGGCGCTGCGGTCTGATAAGCCGGAGCGGAACGTTGACCTACGAGGCCGTGAAACAGTTGACGGATCGCGGCATTGGTCAATCTACATGCGTGGGCATAGGCGGTGATCCGGTGCCAGGCACGAATTTCCTCGACGCACTGAAGCTCTTTAACGCCGACCCGGAAACGGATGCGGTGGTGATGATCGGCGAAATCGGCGGATCGGCTGAAGAAGAGGCCGCCGAGTATATCCAGAGTGAGTTCAAGAAGCCGGTGGTTGGTTTCATCGCCGGACAAACCGCGCCGCCGGGCCGCCGGATGGGCCATGCGGGCGCAATTATCGCGGGTGGCAAGGGCACGGCGAAAGAGAAAGTGGCGGCCATGACACGGGCGGGTATTCATGTGTCGAATTCCCCTGCGGACATTGGCGCGACGATGGCAAAGATCTTAGGCAAATAGCAAAACGATAGAAGGAACGATGGAACGTACACTGATGATCATCAAGCCCGATGCCGTAGCTGCGAAGCACATCGGCGAGATCGTGGCGCGGGTAGAAAAAGAGGGATTTCATGTTTCCGGTTTGCGCTACGTGCAATTGACGCAGGAGCAGGCCGGTGAGTTCTATGCGGTACATAAAGAGCGTCCTTTCTATGGCGATCTCGTGAAGTACATGACCAGCGGCCCGGTGGTCGTAGGTCGCCTCGAGCGCGAGAATGCTGTTGAACATTGGCGCGCGGTGATTGGTGCCACGGATCCAGTCAAAGCAGCGCCCGGTACGATTCGTAAGCTCTATGGCACAGGCATTGAGGCCAACGCCGTGCATGGCTCCGATTCGCCGGAGAATGGCGCGCGCGAGACGGACTTCTTTTTCGCATAAACTGGTTTCGTGCTGCCATCGTTCGGCTCAGTTGTCGCGCGCAACGGTCAGGTCATTCCACCGGGCGCTCTGCTATGCTGCTGCGCCGTATATGGCGTGTGTGTGACGGCGGCGAATCGTTGGGCGGATCTGGCAATCCTGTCGGCCGGGCTGACGGCTTCCGTGCTCCTTTTGCGGATGCAATGGCAGAATCTTATCGCGGGAATTTTGTCGGCCAAGTGGTTGCTCGTGATTGCCGCGCTCATCCATGCGGGCTTTCGGCTGTGGTTTGTAACCGTTGAGGGATCGGCGGTGACCGATGCCGCGACGCACACAGTGTTCTTCCTAACCCGGCTTGTGCTGCTTCTGGTGGGTTTTCATGTCGTGCTCGCCCAGCACAGTCCAGCGGTCTTTATGGAAGCCGTGGCCAAGCGCATGTCGTGGGTATTCGGACAGCAATTGGCCGGTCAAACGGCCCAAGTCAGCATGCTCGCGTTCTCGATGCTTCCGCAATTGCAAATGCGGCTGCACCAGCGCCGGCTGGCGCGCAAACTTCGCGGGTTGCGCGGCGGTGGGTTCGTCGGCCGGGTTGTGGATGCCCGCGGTGAGTTTCAATCGGCGCTACGACACGCGTTACATTACGCCGACACACTGGCAGTCGTGCTGTGGTCCCGCGGCTATCGCCCGGACAGGCCCTTGCCAAATTTGTGGCAAGGACGCGGTAGTGCGACCGCTTATGCCAGTGTGATTCTGTTCTGCATTCTGTGTCTGAGCACCCTATTACCCGCGCCGAAAGGATGATCCGCGAAGGTCGCCGCCGCCGCTATCGCATTGACCTGCAGTACGACGGCACGGACTTCAGCGGTATGCAATGGCAACCGGACCGGCGGACGGTTCAGCAGTGTCTTGAAGAAGCATTAGAACCATTGTTCGAGCACCCTGTGCGCGTGATCCCTTCAAGCCGCACCGATGCAGGTGTGCATGCGGCGCAGCAGGTTGTGCACGTTGATGTCAATGTCGAGAGACCCACGCATTCAATTGTGCGCGCCGGCAATTCGCTCTTGCCGCCTGATATTCGCCTGCTAAGCGCTGTCGAGGTGGATGCTGATTTTCATGCGCGGTTTTCGGCTCGCTGGCGTGGCTATGTCTATCGCATATCGCTCGAACCGATCGCCTTGGGCCGACAGTACACTTGGCAGTTTGTGCAACCAATCGAGGCCAAGCGTTTACACGCACAAGCCGGGACCATTCTGGGAACGCACTCGTTTGCGGCGTTCTCGCATGAAAGTCCGACCGAGAAGCATGATTATGGATGCACGGTCTATCGCTCGGAGTGGGTGCAAGAGAATTTGCAATGGAGTTATCGTATCGAAGCCAGTCGGTTCGTGCACGGCATGGTGCGCATGCTTGTCGGAACGATGGTGGACATCGCGTGCGGCCGCGGCCGGGCAACGTCGCTGCGCGATGTGTTGGAGACTCAGGACAATCGTTTCGCTGGCACTAAAGCACCTCCCTGCGGACTGACGTTGAATGCCGTGGGCTATCGCGACTGGCCGGGAATATAGCCAATACAGGTTTGATCCAGAGTGAGCAGGTTTCTGCAATTCTTCGTGATCGGTTTGCTGGCGGGCCTGGCCATATTCTGGTTCGTGCGCCGCGACTATGCCCGGCAAGTTGCCTTGGATCAGCTCGCTGCTCGCCTTGATTCCCTCGAATGGTCGCATTCGGTCGAGTCCACGAGCCGTGTAATCCGGCAAGACGATGCTCCGACGGCGTTGCCCGGTGTGCAGCAGGAAATTCACACTTCCCGGGAAAATGCCTTGACGCGAGCGATTGCCCGCACTTCGGACGCGGTCGTTGGCATTAGCGTTGAGCAGGTGACGGAAGTTGCGAATCCGTTTGTCCCGCGTGATCCGCTCTTTCGCATGTTTCTCGATGAACGCTTCTGGCCGCGCACGGTCAAGAAACAGGCGTCGGGACTTGGTTCAGGATTCATCGTCACTACGGATGGTTACATAGTGACCAACGAACACGTCGTGCGTGACGCAACATCCATTACCGTAACGACGACTGCCGGGAAGAAGTATGCGGCACAGATCGTCGGCACGGATCAGTTGCTCGATATGGCACTGCTCAAGATCGAAGCCAACGGCCTTCCGTTTATCGAATGGGCCAACAGCGACGAAGCCATTGTCGGTGAATGGGTGGTGGCGATCGGGAACCCGTACGGTCTCTTTGACGTCAACGACCAGCCGTCCGTGGCCGTCGGTGTGATCTCGGCGCTCAATCGCGATTTTGAACGCGATTCGGACGGTCGCCTCTACACAGACATGATTCAGACCGATGCGGCAATTAATCGCGGTAACTCAGGCGGTCCGCTGGTGGATGCGGAGGGGCACGCGATTGGCATGAATACGCTGATTTTTACGGAGACTGGCGGATCGGTCGGCATCGGCTTCGCGATACCCTCGAATCGCATCGTCAATGCGATTGAAGATTTGGTAAAGGGCGGGGTGGACCGCAATTACTGGCTCGGTATTCGGGCCAACGACATGCGCGGCCAGATGTGGCGCATGCTGAATCTTGCGGAAAATCGCGGCGCCATCGTTACGGGCGTAGACCCTGGCAGTCCCGCGGAGCGGGCCGATATTCAGGTCGAAGACGTCATTCTCAAGATCAACAATCGTGACATCCAGCGCTCGCAAGACGCCAAGGAATTCATCAATAACACTGACCTTCGCGTGGGCGACAAATTGACGTTTGAGATTACCCGGCGCGGTAAGATCATGATGAAGCAGATTGAGTTGATTCCCATACCTCGAGGTTCATATAACCGGCGATGATAGCCCGTTACTCACGAGAACCGATGGCGTCGCTGTGGACAGAAGAAGCGCGCTATGACAGTTGGCTGCGTGTAGAACTCGCGGCGCTGCGTGCCCGCGTCGAGCGTGGTGAAATGGACCAGACCGTGGTGGATCAAATCGCCGCCTCGGCACAATTTACGCTACCGGAGATTCACGAGGTCGAAGCGGAAGTACAGCACGACGTGATCGCGTTCCTGACCGTTGTCGCGCGATACGTGGGGCCGAATTCACGTTTTGTTCATTGGGGGCTGACCTCGTCCGATGTGGTGGATACGGCGTTTGCGCTGCAGATTAAGCAGGCCGGCGCCCTATTGCTTGAAGACGTGCGCGCCTTGCAGATCGTGCTGCGCCGACGCGCTTTAGAATTTCGCCGCACTCCATCGGTTGGCCGGACACACGGGATTCACGCGGAACCGACGGTCTTCGGACTGAAATTCGCGCTGTGGGCCGATGAGTTCACACGTCATGAACAGCGGCTGGTCGAGACACTTGAACGCGTCGTGGTTGGCAAGCTTTCGGGCGCCGTCGGCAATTTCGGCCATACTGATCCTGACCTTGAAGAGCGGGTCATGAATCAACTGGGCATTGGCACCGCGCAGATTTCGACGCAAGTTATCAGCCGCGACTTGCACGCCGAGTTTCTCAACCTATGCGCGCTAATCGGCGGCACCGTTGAGAAGATCGCGGTAGAAGTCCGCCACTTGCAGCGCACTGAGGTGAGTGAGGCCTTTGAACCTTTCGGCAAGCGCCAGAAGGGCTCATCCGCGATGCCGCACAAACGGAATCCGATTCTGTGTGAGCGGCTCACGGGCATGTCGCGCATGCTGCGCGGTTACGCGCTGGTTGGCCTTGAGAATATCGCGCTGTGGCACGAACGCGACATCTCGCACTCCTCGACAGAACGAGTCGTCTTTCCTGATGCCTGCATCGCACTGGATTACATGCTGCATCTTCTACTGCGCGTAATGGACGGACTTGAGGTGGATACTGCCCAGCTTCAGCGGACGCTGCAATTGACGCAAGGCGCGTTGGCATCTGAAAAAGTGCTGCATGCGCTGATCGAACGTGGCTGGCTCCGCGAGGACGCCTACGCCGCCGTCCAGCGTTGCGCCCGCGCCGCGATTACACAGCGTCGCCCGATGTTGGAATTGCTGCTTGAAGAGAGTACTGTTACCGCGGTGTTACCTGAAGAGCATTTGCGCGAGCTCCTGCGGCTCGAGCCGAATTATGCCATGTCCGATGCGATCTTGCACCGGCTGGGAATTGCGGAGTAAGTGAGGACCCGATGAACCTGGATAGACTTGAACTGCTGGTACAGGGAAGCTCTAAGAAGCTTTTCGCCACGAATCGGCCAAGCTACGCGATTCTTGAGTTCACCGATGAAGCCGGAAATCCGCGCGAATCGCGTAAGACCGCTTTTACGGGAAAAGGCGAGATCAACTGCGGTGTATCGAGTTTTCTGTTCCAGTACCTCGAGAATTATCATGTGCCCACGCACTTCGTCGAGCGACAATCGCCCGTGGAGATGGCGGTGCGGCGCGTGGACATGTTTGACATCAAGGCTATCGTTTATAACATCGCCACGGGCGAGTTTGCGCGGCGTTTCCGGTTAGACGACGGTCGGCCCCTCGACTATCCTGTTGTCGAGTATTTTCTGAAGGACCCGGCGCTGAACAATCCGATGGTCAACGAGAGCCACGCGGTCGCGCTGGGTTATGCGCGCTCGGATGACCTGCGCACGATGCAGCGAATTGCGACAAAGACCAACGCTGTCTTGAAGTCGTTGTTCGAGCGCCGGGGTCTCCTGTTAGTGGAATTCGAGTTGGAGTTTGGTGATGCCGGCGACCACCTTTGCATCGGCGACGAATTGACGCCCGATACCTTGCGCGTATGGGATCGAAAGACCAATCGAAAGTTGGACCGTGACCGCGCGCTGCAAGATCAATCCGGAGTCGAGCGCGCCTATCGCGAACTGCTTGAACGATTGACCAGCGCCGCCTAATCGGGAGGACAATTGAATTTTGCCCGTGAAGCCTGGCTGCTCGTCCTGCCTCCCATGCTCGTGGGTGGGGCGGCGCTGACTTGGGGTCTACGGTCTAATGCGCCGTTTCTAAGTGCCGCTGGCATCGTATCATTGCTTCTGGCCGTGGGAATACTTCTGTTCTTCCGCGATCCCGAACGAGTGACTCCTGCAGGTGACGACATCGTTGTTGCACCGGCGGACGGCGTCGTTGTACAATCGGACACATTGCCAACCGGCGAGCGATTTGTCGCGATCTTTCTTTCGGTGTTTGATGTCCACGTGAACCGCTCACCGTACTCTGGCACGGTCGCAAGAGTGTCCGAAAGGCCGGGCACTTATTTGCATGCCAACTCCGCGGAAGGCGTCAAGGGGAATGCCCGGATAGACCTTGAATTGACCTCATCCCGCGGCACCGTCCGCTTCAGTCAATTGTCGGGGCTGGTGGCGCGCAAGATTTCGTGTCGCGTGAAGGCGGGCGACGCATTACGCACTGGCGAACGTTACGGTCTTATTTACTTTGGTTCCCGCATGGAAGTCGTTCTTCCTGCGTCGGCCAACCTATCGGTGCATGTCGGCGAGCGCACGGTTGCCGGTGAAACGATCATCGCAAGATTCAGTACGTCATCATGAAGGAAATAAGTTGCGCAATTTAGCGAATATCCTGACGGGCCTCAACTTGATTTTCGGCTTCAGCTCAATGCTGTTGGCGATTGATGGTCACATCCAAGTCGCCGCCTGGCTCATTGCTTTGGCGGTTGTCATGGACGCTTTTGACGGAAAGGCCGCGCGCTTTTTCGGAGCATCATCTTCCTTCGGTTTGCAGTTTGATTCGCTGGCTGATGTTGTTTCTATGGGCGTTGCCCCTTCCATCCTATGCTATGCCGCAGCGTTCCGCGAAGATTCGCTGTTGGGCATGGGCGTTTGTGCGCTGCCCGTTTTGGCCGCAGCCTTTCGACTGGCGCGCTTCAACGTCCGCACGCGCACTCTGGGCGGCGGCTATGAAGGCTTGACGTCGCCGCTGCATGCCTGTCTTGTGGCGACTTTCGTTCTGATGAACTATGCTCTGTGGGACGGCATTGCAAACGTTGAGTGGCTCGCCGGGCTGCTGGTCGTTACGTCCTTCCTTATGGTCAGCCATTTACCACTTGCCGGATTGCCCAAGTTCACGCTGCGCGAACCGGGCCGGAACTTGCAGCGCCTCTTGATTCTGGCAGCGGCCATCGGTTTAGCTGCAATTAATCCTCCGTTGTTCGCGTTTCCGCTGATGGTCGTCTTGTTTGCATTGTCCGCATTTTACGGACAGTTGCAAGCTCGTCGCGCCCGCGATTTGGAGGACGACGAAGAAGAAGAGCCTCAACCCTTACCGACAGGCTGGAAAAAATCGTGAAAGCACGAGTCATTGTGAAGCTCAAGGACAGCGTCCTGGACCCGCAAGGTCAGGCGATCATGCAATTGCTTGAACAACGCGGATATCACGGTATTGCCGACGTGCGCGTCGGGAAACTAATCGAGTTCGAACTCGACGGTCTCTCGGCGGAGCAGGGGAGCACCATGTTGCACGAAATCGCGGACAAGCTGTTGGCAAACCCGATCATTGAAAGCTATCGGATAGAACCGCTGTGAGTATCGCGCTGATTACGTTTCCAGGTTCCAATTGTGATCGGGACTGTTTACACGTCATGCGCAACGTCGTTGGCGCACCGACGCATGCCGTGTTTCACAAAGACACGGACCTTGGAGATTGCACGGGCGTGTTGGTCCCGGGCGGTTTCTCTTATGGGGATTATCTGCGGGCGGGCGCATTGGCGAAAATATCCCCGATTATGCCGGCCATTCGCCGATTCGCGGACGTCGGTGGTCCTGTCCTTGGTATCTGCAATGGCTTCCAGATTCTCTGCGAAGCCGGCTTGCTTCCTGGCGCATTGATGTTGAACAGCAAGCTGCAGTTTATTTCCCGCTGGGTCGGTTTGCGCGTTGAAAACAGTGACACTCTGTACACGCGTTCGCTTTGGCACGGGCAGGTGCTGCGCATGCCGATGGCGCATGCCGAAGGAAATTTCACGGCGGACGCCGAGACCCTTGCGGCCATCGTTGCTCATCAGCAAATCGTGTTTAAATACGTTGAGCCCGTGCGATTCGACGCGCCTGAGGGTAACCCCAATGGCAGCACCTTGTCTATTGCCGGTATCACGAACCGCGCAGGCAATGTACTGGGCATGATGCCGCATCCCGATCGCGCAGCAGAGGAAATTCTCGGTTCCACCGATGGTCTGCCGATCATGCGGGCCTTCGCCGAAGCTGCAAGCGCATCGGCCCGCATCGAACACTCCTATTAGGCCACGCTCATGAGCCTTGGATCGAGTGAACTGTTTCTCGTTCTGTTGGTTGTGTTGCTGTTGTTTGGCGGCAAGCGACTTCCGGAAACCGCACGGCAACTTGGCCGCGGCATCGCGGAGATGCGCCGGTCCTACCTCGACATCAAGCGCGAAGTCACCGATCCGCAGTCGTCAACAACCCCGAAGATTCCACCGACTCCTCCGACTCTCAATGCTCCAGCGAATTCCCAGCCCCGCAACGATACGCCGGAACCCCCGCAGGCTTCCTGACGTCGTACTGCAAGCGCTTGCAACAGCGCGCGAGCTGGACTCGTTGGGAGCGTTTCTGACGTTGCTCGATGCGCGTGCCTTGCGTCAGGCGCGGCTTGTCTCTGAAGCGCTCGCGCAGGGGGCGAATCTGCCGCTTGGCGGCTACATCTTGGCCGTCAAAGATAACATTGCCGTGAAAGATGAGCCGCTGACCTGCGGCTCGCGCATTCTGGATCGCCACCCCGCTACGTTTTCCGCAACGGCCATCGAGCGGCTGGAGGACGCGGGCGCAGTGATTATCGGGAAAACGAACCTTGATGAATTTGCAATGGGATCGTCTACCGAGAATTCAGCTTTTCGGCCGGCGCTAAATCCACACGATCCCGAGCGCGTGCCGGGCGGATCATCCGGCGGCAGTGCGGTGGCGGTCGCGGCCGGAATTTGCCACGCGGCCCTGGGCAGCGAAACGGGCGGCAGCGTGCGCCAACCTGCGGCACTCACAGGCGTCTGTGGACTGAAGCCTACCTACGGCCGAATTTCACGCTATGGCCTTGTGGCATTTGGGTCATCTCTGGATCAAATTTCTCCCTTCGCGAACAGCTGCGCCGAATTATACGATGTGTTGCGCGTGATGGCCGGCAGTGATCCCCGCGACGCGACATCGTCAAATGCACCCGTACCAGTGGCATCCACCTTGTCGGCGCGAACGAAACCGCTTCGGGTTGGACTTGTTAGCGAGTTTCTGGATAACAGTGCCCTTGACCCTGCCGTCGCCAAAGCGTCGCAGGATGCAATCGCCGCCCTGAAAGAAAACGGGCACGAATGCGTGGAAGTGCACCTACCCAGTCTGCGTTACGCGATTCCGGTGTACTATATTGTCGCAACGGCTGAAGCAAGTTCCAATCTGGCGCGCTATGACGGCGTGCGCTACGGTTTCCGGCATCCCGATGCAGTGGATCTTGCGGCCGTCTACGATGCGTCTAGGGGTGCGGGATTTGGCCGCGAAGTCCGGCGGCGAATCATGATGGGGACGTATGTGCTGTCGTCGGGCTATTATGATGCGTATTACAAGACCGCGTTAAAGGTGCGGCGTGTCATTACCGACGAAATGATGCAGGCTCTGCGCGGCGTGGATGTCCTGTTTACGCCCACGACGCCGGGCACGGCCTTCAAGCTCGGTGAGAAGGTGGACGATCCGATAGCCATGTATCTGTCCGACATCTTTACGGTGCCGGCGAATCTCGCCGGTATCCCGGCGCTGTCGGTGCCGTGGAGTTCGGACGAAAATGGACTCCCGATAGGATTGCAGTGGATGGCCTCGCACTTTGAAGAGGAGCTCTTGCTTCAGGCTGGCGCTATTCTCGAAAATCTACGCCCCCGTCCGGCATGAGTGATTTCGAACTGATCGCGGGGCTTGAGATCCACGCGCAGTTGATGACTCGCACGAAGGCGTTTTGCCGTTGTCCGAACCGTTATGGTGACGCTCCGAATACGCTCGTGTGTCCGGTATGTCTTGGCACGCCGGGTGCGCTTCCAGTCTTGAATCGCGAGGTTGTCGCGCAGGCAGCGCGCTTGGCTACAGCGCTCGGAGCGACGATCAATTTGCGGTCACGGTTTGATCGCAAGAACTACTTCTATCCGGACCTGCCCAAGGGTTATCAGATTTCACAATTCGATCACCCGTTCGCCCTCGGCGGACATCTTGTTGTGAACGTCGCCGGTGTTGAGAAGCGGATTAACATCACCCGCGCTCACATTGAAGAGGACGCCGGCAAGTCCATGCACCTGCCCGACGGCTCAACCATTGTGGATATGAACCGCTGTGGCGTGCCGCTGGTTGAGATCGTCTCGGAGCCGGATTTCAGGTCCCCCGCGGAAGCCGGGGCATACCTATCCGCCATGCGCGAGTTGCTGCGGTTCATCGGCGTCTGCGATGGTAACATGGACGAAGGTTCGCTGAGGTGCGACGCCAATGTGTCCGTCCGTAAACATGGTGAGGCGGGGCTGCGTGAACGCTGTGAAATGAAGAATCTCAATTCCTTTCGCAATGTCGAGCGAGCCATCGAGGCGGAAATGCGTCGTCAGATTGAGATTTATGAGCAGGGCGGCGAGATTCACCGGCAGACACTGCAGTGGAACGAGCAGGAAGAACGCTTGATTCCCATGCGCGTGAAAGAAGGTTCGGACGATTATCGCTATTTCCCGGAACCGGACCTCCCCGAGCTGGTGGTTGCCGAAAGTGCTCTGGCTGACATTCGCTCAAAGATGCCCGAACTGCCGGAATCGCGACGACTGCGATATCGCAATGCGTACGCTTTGCATGTTGAAGCGGTGTACCTGCTTGGCGGTGATCGCGACTTAAGCGACTACTTTGAGCGACTCATGCAGCGGGGTCTTCAACCCGCAACAGCTGCCGCCTGGATGCAAAGCGAAGTGCAGCGCATCTTGAACGAACAGGAATGGAACATCACTCAATTTCCGGTGTCGTCGGATCGCTTGGCGGACCTAGTCGGCGCAGTGGAAAGCAAACGCATAAACCGCGCGACCGGTCGTGACTTGCTGCGCACGATGTTAACGGATACGCGCGGCGTAAGCGACCTCATCGCTGAGTCAGGTGCGCAGCAGATTCAGGACACGGATCACATTCGCCAGATCATAAGCGGCATCTTGTCCGCAAATCCCGGAGAGTTGGCAAAGTACCGGGCTGGTAAAACCAACATGGTCGGCTTCTTCATGGGCCAAGTGATGCAGGCTACCAAAGGTCAGGCGGATCCGCAACTGGCCAAAGACCTGCTGATGGAACTCCTCGCGCAATAGGGGCAATCTTCGCATGCAATTAATCTCACTTCAAATATCCGGTTTTAAGTCATTCGCCAATGACACCAAGATACACTTCGCGCCGGGTGTGACGGGCGTGGTCGGTCCGAATGGCTGCGGTAAATCCAATGTAGTCGACTCGCTGCGCTGGGTGCTGGGCGAACAGCGCTCGTCGGTGCTTCGCGGTGAACGCATGGAAAACGTGATATTCAACGGCACGGTGAAGCGCAAGCCGATGAATTTGGCCGAAGTGCAGGTGCGATTCGATAACACGTCCGGCCGGATAAATTTGCCCTATGGCGAAATCGAGATCACGCGTCGTTTGCACCGCGACGGTACAAGCGAGTATCTCATCAACGGAAACGCCTGCCGACTGCGCGACATAACGGACATGCTGCAGGACAGTGGCTTAGGTCCGAACGCCTATACCATCCTCGAACTTAAGATGATCGAGGATATCCTGCGCGAGGAAGGCGAAGGCCGCCGCCAGCTTTTCGAGGAAGCTTCGGGAATCGCCAAGTATAAACTGCGCCGTCGTCAGGCTTTGGCGAAGCTAGCGCAAACCGAAGAAGACCTGCTGCGCTTGGCGGACATCATTTCGGAAGTTGAACGGCAGGTTGCTTCGTTGAAACGACAAGTCAGCCGCGCTCGACGCTACCAGGAATTGAACGCGGAGCTGAAGCGAGCCGAGACCGCGTTCGTTGTGCTCGAATATGATCGTTTGCATCGCGAGCTCGATCCCATGCGGAATGCGCTGGCCGATGCCACCGCACATTCTGAAGGCAGCAACAGCTACTTGCGGCAGTTCGAAGCAAAGGTTGAACAGTTGCGCAGCGATCAATTGGAGAGCGATCATAAGCCTGGCGAGTTGCGCCAATCATTGCAGGAAACCGTCGCCCAGATTTCTTCCTTGGAAGCAGATAAAGCAGGATATGAAGCCCGACTTGCGGGTGCGCGCGAGTCGTTGGACCGCGCACAGCGGCAAATTATTCTGGCCAAGGACCGCCTCAGTTCGCTTGAACCGCGCAAGGTCGGTCTGGCCCGCGACTTGACGGATGTGGCCACAGAGCATGAAACGGCCCAGACTGCGGTCAACGAAGCCGAGCAGCGTTTCGAGCGGTGCCAGGCGAAGTTGAAGCAGCTCGAAGGACAGTACAAAGAAACCGACGGGCGGTTGGCCAGCTTGAATCGCGGCCAAGCGAGTCTGGAAGGCGAACGCGCCAAATTGCTTGAAGGCATCGCGAGGCAGAAGGGGCGACGTGACTCCGCACACCAGACTCGCGAGCAGGTTGCGATCGAGCGCGCCGATATTGAGCGGCGCCAAACCGAATTGGCTTCTGTCCTGCAATCAGCGATGGACGCTGCCGCGCAGGCGCAATCGGGGTTGGACCATCATCGCGGGCTGCAGTCCGATCTGACCGAGCGTCGCGCCGAGGTTGAACGCAGGCTGCACGAGAATGACCGTCTGACCCACGCCACGACGTCGCATATTGGGCTGCTCGAGACGCTTGAGCAACGCGGTCCGCGCGGAACCAAACAGTTGAAACTGCTGCGCGAAACGATTGCCACGGCCCGCCTGATTGCCGATGTGACAATAGCAGAAGAGCGTTTTGCGCGCGCCATTCACACCGCGCTTGGAAACGCCGCCTACCATGTGATCCTGCGTTCTGAGGACGAACTTCGCGAAGCCATCGCGTCGTTGTCCGCTGCGGATGCCGGAAAGTGCGGATTCAAACTTCCCATCGTGAACGCTGCAGCTTTGCCGCCGGCCGCCCCGTCACGGAGCCTTGGTTGGGCTGCCGATGTTGTGGATTCAGAAGGCGACGCATTTCAAGCGAAGGCGCTTCTTTCAGACTGTTTGCTTGTCGCGACACTTGACGATGCGCTGGCGCTGCAGGAGTTTCTGACAACGCATCACTGCCGGGCGGTCACGCTCGATGGTGACTGGCTTGACGGCGACGGCCTATGTTACGCGGGCGGACGCGAACATGATACGCCGAGTGATCTCGGCCTGTCCCGTCAAATTGACGGGCTGAAGGCGACCCTTGAACAAACGCGGATTGAACGCGGCGAGCTTGAAGCACAATTGCAGCAGGCCCGGGCGGCCCATGCGGAGTGGGAGTCGGAGCTTGATCGGATCATGAAGCAGGCTGAGACCCTGCGTCAGGGCGTGGATCGCGCTCGCGGCGAACAGCTTCGAGTGGACACATTGTATCACGCGCTAACGCAGCGCGATGAGGCTGCCGTGCGTCTGCTCGAAGAGAGTGATAACGCGGAGCATGCGTTGCGCGAAGATGTCGAACGGCTCGTAGGAGCGTTAGAAGAGAATCGTAAGGCAGTCGGCGCGGTACAGCAGGAGATTGAGCGGATGTCGGAGGAGGTCTGGCAGGCCCGCCAGGAACACGGTTCGGCACGCGATGCCTTCCACGAGCGGTCCCGCGCAATGGACGCTGTAAAGCATCGCCGCCAATTGTTGGATGCCGAGACCGAGCGCATTAACTCGAGTGAAGCCGAACTTAGCGACACCATTCGCCAAAACACCGAAGTCGGCGAGCATTCCGCCAATACGATCTCAGAGAGTGAGACTCATTTACGCGAGATCGCAGATCGTCTGCGCACGTTGTTTGTGACCCGCGATGAGCGTTACAAGTTGGTGGACGCCGCGCAGCGCGGTAAGGATGCCGCGTCGGGCGAGGTTCGCGACATGGAAGACCAGTTGAAGCGCCTGCGCAACAGCCGAGAAGCCGCGTTGGAAGATCAGCGCAAACTCGAGATATCGATCGCGAAGATGGAGGGTGAGTTGGAGTCGCTGCTGGGCAACGCCCGGTCCCAATTCGGCATTGAGTTAGAGAGCCCCGAAGCTGCGGAGTCGCTTGCGCAATTACGGACTGTCACAACTGGAGCGGACATTATCACCGAGTTGCGCGGCAAGATTGAGAATTTGGGAACCGTGAATCTTTTGGCGGTCGAAGAGTACGATCAGGAGACGGCGCGGCTCGATGGAATGTTGGCGAATCGCGCGGACTTACTCGCCGCAAAATCCACTTTGGAAGAGACGATCCGCAAGATTAACGAAACGGCGGAAGCAAAGTTCTTGCATACGTTTGAAGCAGTGCGGGCGAATTTCCAGTCGTTGTTTACGGAATTTTTCCCGGCGGGTGAAGCGGACCTTATTCTGAGTGGTAAAGATCTGCTTGAAGCTGACATAACGATGTGGGCCAACCCGTCCGGCAAGCGTTTGAAGTCGCTGACGCTGATGTCCGGCGGCGAGAAGACGATGACGGCCATCGCTTTGCTGTTCTCGCTGTATCAGGTTAAGCCCTCGCCGTTCTGTGTCTTGGACGAGGTAGACGCACCGCTCGATGACGCGAATATTGACCGATTCACGCGCATGATTCACCGGCATAGCGACCATACGCAATTCATCATGATCACGCACAACAAGCGGACAATGGAGATTGCCGACAATCTCTACGGGGTCACGATGCAGGAAGAAGGAGTTTCGAAAACCGTCTCTGTTCGGCTTCTCAAGCCTACCGCGCCGGTCGTCTCTGAGGCTGAGACCGCAGTGACCGAATAGGAGGTCGTCATGCGACACCTGGCCTGTTTGATAGTATGTTGGATGATTACGGCGGTCGGCGCTCAGGCGGCCGGCCTCGATCTGGATATCGTCTCATTTTATGGCGACGACACCTTGACGTACTGCGAGGTCTACGCAGGCGTACAGCGGGAAGCCTTAATCTATTCGCGTCTCAGCGCCGACAGCGCTGTGGCGCGTTTTTCATTGGTGTGCTCGGTTGCGCAGGACGGCTCCATGTTGCGTTCGGACACGCTCGACACTGAGGACAGCGGAGATACCACGCGGGTAATGGCCGGTGACGCTTATTTCCCCTATGTATTTCGCTACCTGTTGAGTCCCGGTGACTATCAGTTTAGCGTGGTGCTGCTCCAAACCGAATGGTCAGAACGCACGGATTTTGTGCGTGACGTCACGATTCCGGCAATTGTCGAGGAGAGCGGCATTTCGGACTTGGCACTTGGTGCGGAGTTGGCGTTTGGTGCAAATCCCTCTGCCTTCACCCGCAACGGCGTGCGCTTTGTGCCTAACCCCTCCAATTTCTACGGCAGCGGCCTGCCCATGCTGTATTACTATGCGGAGTGCTATGGTCTCGACACCACCAGGCACAACGACTCCGTAACCGTGACGCGCATGGTCATCGCCGGCACGAGCGGCCTTGACGCCAAGAAGCCCGCGACGCGCCGGCTGGCGATCCCAGGATCCTCTATGGTGGTGGCTGACGGTTTCCCTGCTTACACTTTGCGCACCGGCACTTATACATTAATAGTCTTGGTTCAGCAGGAAGGCCAGCCCGAGCGCCGGGTCAGCCGTAAGTTCTGGGTTTATCGTCCGGAGGACTTTGAACAGGGGCGCGAACTTTCGTTGGACGCAGATTTCAACTCAGCGGTGGCAACCGGCGGCAGTGATATCTTGCACTCGATTAATCCCGACAGCGCTCTGAACTTGATGGAGTATGTCCTGACAAAGCAGGAACTGCGGCGTGCGCGGGATATGGATGCGGATGGCAAGCGGCGCTATTTATTGGAGCACTGGCGCCGACAGTCGCCCGATGACCCGGAGGCCGCAAATCGCTACTTCGCGCGCATTGCGGAAGCCAATCGTCGTTACGGATTTCTTGATCGTGAAGGCTGGCGGACGGATCGGGGCCGCGTGCTTGTTCAATTAGGCGAACCCGATGCGATTGACCGTCGCTATGCCGAGGCACAGGTTCCTGACCACGAACTATGGACTTATGAGCGCGTGGAAGGCGGCGTGCTGTTCGTGTTCATGGACCGTTCGGGATTCGGCGACTTGGATCTCGTGCATTCGACAAAGCGTGGCGAGATTTACAATCCTGAATGGATGCAGTCTGTTCAAAACCGCTCGTCCGTGATTCGAGGTTTGCGTGAGTGATGTGGCAGTCAATGTTGCCGGTTTAGGCAAGACGTACCATGATTCTACGGGTGCGAGCGTGGTCGGTTGCCGCGACGTGACGTTTTCGGCTCATTTTGGCCAGATATTCGGCGTGCTCGGAACGAACGGAGCGGGGAAGACAACGACGCTTCGCATGTTGGCGACGATGCTCACGCCGACGGCAGGAAGCGCGACCATCGTCGGCCACGACTTAGTCGCGAATCCGCGGGCGGTGCGCAGGTCCATCGGTTTTCTGTCGGCGACGACGGGTGTGTATGGTCGGTTGAGCGCGCGGGAAATGCTGCACTATTTTGCAGCGTTGCATGGATTTGCGCATGAGCAGGCCGAACGGCGAGTGGCCGAGATTATCGAGCTACTGGATTTACGCGAGTTTATTGATCGCCGATGTGAGAAGCTCTCGACCGGTCAGCGGCAGCGTGTCAGCATTGGTCGAACGATTCTGCATGACCCACCTGTCCTCATCTTTGATGAGCCAACGAGCGGCTTGGACATTCTGGCCGCGGCACAAATTGTTCAGTTTATGCGGATGAGCCGCGAGCAGGGGAAATGTGTGCTGCTGTCCACGCATGTCATGCGTGAGGCGGAGTTACTCTGCGACGAAATTATCCTGATCCACCGCGGCGAAGTGCGGGATCAGGGAAATGTCGCGGAACTTCAGCATCGGCATGGGAGTTCTCAACTCGAAGTTGTGTTCCTGCGTGCAATTGGCGAGGACTCGTCGGCATTTCTCGACTGAGATTGGCCTTTGCTTTGCGATTTCTCAGGCGATGCATTTATCGCCTGAATATAACGCTATACACCATCCTTCCTCGTCTTTCGGGAGCGTGGAATGGGCCGCAGTCGCGACTCTTCTTCGCGCCTTGGAGTGCCGCGACGCCGTCACTTATGCACACAGCTTGAGGGTCGCCGATCTGTCCACACGTGCTGCTCGCGTCTTGGGCTGTGGTCAGCTGTCAAGCGAAGAAGTTCTACTGGCGGGGCTGCTGCACGACATCGGCAAATTGGCGTTGCCGGACAAGGTGTTGCAGAAGGTTGGCAAGCTATCGAAGTCCGAACGCAGCGAGATTGCGCGGCACCCGGTCATTAGCGCGAACATACTATCGCCGCTTCCGCGCTTTGATCATGTGCGCGCCATCATCTTGCAGCATCACGAGCGCTTTGATGGAACCGGGTATCCCGACGGCCGACGCGGGGACGAAATCCTGATCGAGAGCCGCGTCATGACGATCGCCGACAGCTTTGATGCGCTCTGTGACGAACGCCCCTACCGCAGCCCGCTGACCCGCGAGGAAGCGCTGGGGTGGATTGAAAGCGAAGTAGGGCGGCAATTCTGCCCAATCGCTTTCCAGGCCATGGAGGTTGTGCTCGCCGAAATGGACCAGCCCCTGAACGGTCCACCGCTCGTGGCGGACGGTCCATGGTCTCCATATTATAGAGTGGCGGGAGTGCCGCCGAACGAATCTAAGTAGAAATAAACACTTAGAATTCCACTGGCGGTGGACCTGATTTTGAAAACTGGTGGGACCGACTTGCGCAAGCCATTGCGAATGTTTATATTAACGGTGTACGGTTGGGACTAATCAGGAGCTGAATGACCCTTCGTTAGAGGTTTCCCCAGGCCTTGGCCTGCCTTTCGTCCTTAGTGATGCTAAACGACTCCTCTAACGTCGGTGTGTACCAGCTCCGTAAGTTCGCCTATTGGTGCCGAACGGGTGGTAAACTCCGTTCGGCATTTTTTGTATGACCCTGACCCATCCTCGAACGCTACTCTGGTTGAGCACATTAGGGCTGCTGATTCTGGCGGTACCCTGCGTCTTTGCGCGGGCTACGTTGCAGAAATCCTCAGAAGAGGGCATTGAGCTTCGGTGGTCGCTTCGCCGAGACGCCAAGCCAGTGGATGCGGCGAATTGGAAGGTGCTGTTGGGTGATGCTGATTGGCGCCCAAGCAATGGCCAACTGATTCCGATCGGAGTGATTCTGGTCGCCTGTCCCGTGGGCAGCGAGCCGGAATTGCGGGTGCGCCACCAGAACATGACTGTCTCGGCGCTCGCATTACCTGAGAGCGAGAGTGGTCAGGAAGATCAGGACTTGCCATTGACTCGTGCCCGGATTGCACGAATAGAGAGGTGGCGTGGATTTCAGATTGCCCATGTCGAACTGCGGCTGGCCGATCCGACGCTAAATGGCACGCAAATCCTGAATGACATAGATATTGCTGTTGATTTTGTCGGCAACCATCAGCCTGCTGCACCGTATGTGCGGGAAGCGGGGCTGTTGCCGCAGTTGGCCGTAAACGGCCGTGACGCGACCCGATGGTGGCAGATGCCGGAGACCCGCCGAGCGGCGTTGGATGATGCGGCGGAATCTTGGCCGGCTTTTCAACTTTACAAACTTGGTGTCACGGAAACAGCACTGCATGCGGTAACCGTCGAGTGGCTGCAATCCCAGGGCGTACCGGTGTTAGGCGTGTCCTCGTCACAGATCAAGCTGTTTGGAAATGGCGGCAGGCTTTTGCCCGCCGGGCTGTTATCCGTACCGGATTCCGTATTGCGAGAGAATGCCATCCTTGTTGAAGATGGCGGCGACGGCCGCTTGGATCAAGGGGATCGCATTCTCTTTTTCGCCGAAGGGCTGAAGGGTTTTGACTATTGCGACGGCAGCCTGCTGAGCGACCAGGGACACGCGAGCCCCTATTCTACCGAGAACATCTACTGGATCGGCATAGACCCAAGCGGTTCAGCCGGACGTCGGATGAGCAGCCTGCCGAACCTGAGCAACGCGCAGACGGTTGAGTTCGTGCAAGGCCGCGCCTATTTGGATCAAGAGCAGTTCATCTACGCGGTGCAGGCGTGGCAGTCAAACTCCGGCGTGATTTGGTACATGGCGACACTTGATCCGTCCAGTGATCGCTCGTTTGCGCTGAATCTCGAAAGCGTCGGCTCAGGTGCGGGCACGTTGAAGCTCAGGATGGATACTGTTTCTGGCGGTGGTCTGGGTTTTAATGTCTACGTGAACAACACACTTGTGAGCAGCGGGACCTTCTCGGGTTCTATGACGATTGCGGTTCCGGAAGGCACGTTCGTGCCCGGCAATAACGTTGTGCGATTGGTCAACAATACAAGCCGCCAGATACTGCTGAACTATATCGAGTGTGAATATGACCGGACGCTGCAAGCCACCAGCAGCGCGCTCGAATTTCCCGCGCCTGAACTCAGTGGCGGATACCGGTATGTGACCGGTTTAGCCGCGGATGCGTATCTCATGGAAATCAGCGCGCACGATTCTATACGAGTGGGGCGCGGATCAAGTTTCACGGACTCGGCCCTGTCCGCGGCAAATCGGCGATACTTCGGGACGAATCCGAACCGGATTCGAACGCCGATCTTTCGTGGCCGTCACGTCACGGATGCGGCCGACTATTCGCGATTGCGCCAACCGGAGAATGAAGCGGGCATCATCATTCTGACATACGATACGTGGTACGACGACCTCGAACCGCTGGTCGAAATGCATGCCGAATACGAAGAAGAACCGCTGACGGCCGTCCGCGTTAAACTTAGCGATGTCTACGACGAGTTCTCGTGGGGCGTAACCGATCCAACGGCCATTCGCAATTTCCTGCGCTATGCCCACGAGCGCTGGCGCGGCTCCGACGGTTCGGCCGAGCCTCCTCGCTATGTGCTATTCGTGGGCGATGGTGACTACGACTATCGCAATCTTGTGTCGAGCTCGGACGATAATTGGATGCCGCCATGGGAGTCGTCTGGTGTGTGTACGGACGATTACTATGTCGAGTTTGACGATGGGGCACCTTTGCTTGACATGATATCAGGCCGCTGGCCCGTGCAAACGCCTCAAGAAGTTGCGGCAATTGTTGAAAAGACCGTGAACTACGCCGCTGATCCGCTTTACGGTCCGTGGAAGAACACGGCCACGTTCGTGGCCGACGACGAATGGAAATCGGGTTTTTGCGCCGAGTCCGTCCATACACGCGATTCGGAGAATCTGATCAACAATGTTCTGCCGAACTACTTCACGTTCCGGAAGATCTACGAGATACTGTATCCGTTCCGGCAATCGGCTTCCACATCGCAAAAGCCGGATGCCACTCGCGATTTGATCGAAACAATTAACAACGGCACGCTGTTAATCAATTACGTTGGCCACGGCAACGAGCGCGTCTGGACGGATGAGCAGTTGTTCGTCATGGATCGTGATTTCGGGCTGCTCGACAACAACCGTATGTGGCCCGTTATTGTCGCAGGAACCTGCACATGGGGTGGTTTTGACCGACCCAATGAACGGTGCTTTCCGGAGTTGCTGGTAGGCGCCGACGGAGTTGGGGCCATCGGCTGTGTCGCCGCGACCCGATTCACGTTCGTTTCACAAAACCAGCGGCTCACCGAAGAGTTTTACACGGAGATATTCCGTCAGGGAATTGACCGGCGCCGCAGTTTGGGTGAGGCGTTGCTATTGACAAAGCCGTTGCGCGGCGAGAACCGGCTCTATCATACGTTCGGCGACCCGGTGCTGCGATTGGCGACGCCTGAGTACTATGCCTTCGTGGAAGAACGGGACGACTCGCTGCAGGCCGGCGGCCTATTCCACCTGAGTGGGTATGTGTCTCGTACAAACAGCGCGCTTGCCAACGACTATGAACCGCGCCCCGGCGATGACCGACGTTTCGACGAAGAAGTCTGGCCGGATTTCCAAGGCATTGTTGAGGCGCGCGTATTCGATTCCGAAGACTCGGCGGCCTATTACTTCCCGCTGATTTCAGATTGCAGCACTCCGTCCGCTGATCCCTATTACTACGGATTGCCGGGCAACGCGATATTCCGCGGCCGCTCGACGATTGAGAATGGCAGATTTGACGTGACTTTCCGTGTGCCGCGTGACATCCAGTACGGCGGCGAGAATGCCAAAGTCAGCCTATATTTCTTTGGGAAATCGGACAGCGAGCCGGACTCCGCTGACGGAATCGGCATCGAGCAACCTTTGAGAATCGCCAATGCCGCCGCCGCGACATCCGACACCGTGCCGCCGCAGATTGGCGCATGGTTGGAGAATACGTCGTTTCGCAATGGCGATCAGGTCAGCCGCACCCCGGTGCTGATCGTTCGCCTTGACGACGAATCCGGACTGAATCTTTCCGGCGAAGTTGGCCACAAGATTACAGCCCGCATAGACGACGCGCAAGCCGAAGACATTACGCAGTTCTTTAACTACGACGTGGACAGTTACACAGAGGGCGAGCTGTCGCGGACCATTGGCCCGCTTTCGGATGGTCCTCACCGGTTGACGATTGAAGCGTGGGATTCGTTCAATAATTTGAACAACTACGCGTTTGATTTTATCGTGGGCGAGTCGGGCGAATCGGGCTATGCCATACAAGACATCCTGAATTGGCCGAACCCGATGACCGCCGAGACCTTTTTCACGTATTCGTTAACGCAGGATGGCACGGCGGATGTGACGGTCAAGATTTTCACGATGACCGGGAAACTGGTGGACGAGCTTGACGGTCTGAGCACGCGGCAGCTCTACAATAGCAACAGCACGCGTCCGTGGCACGGGCGTGATCGCGACGGGCATGAGCTGGCCAATGGGGTCTATTTGTACAAAGTGATTGCCCGGCACCAGCGCGGCTACACCGCCGAAGCGACCGGCAAGTTGGTGATACTTCGATAAACAATTCAAACTAAGATACAGTTCAGGAGAGCACATGAAGAGATGGATGATCGCGCTCAGCATTACAGCAGCCATGATGGCTGTTCCGGTGCAGGCGGCCAGCGTCAGTCAGGCGACGCTGCTCTTTTTGAAGATTGCACCCGGCGCGCGCCCTGCGGGTATGGGCGAGTCGTTCGTAGCTTTGGCGGATGACGCCACGGCGACCTGGTGGAATCCGGCGGGCTTGGCCTTTCAGCGCGGTAATGAAGTGACGATGATGTACTCGCGGTGGCTTCCGCAGTTCAATCTGTCGGATCTCTATTACGCGTTCGTCAGCGGAACGTACGAAGTTCCCGAGTGGGGTACGTTCGGCGCAAATCTCGTCTTCTTGAATCTCGGCGAGACCGTTCGTACGGACGTGACTGGCCGTGAGCTGGGCACGTTTTCATCGTACGAACTGGCTATCACCGGCAGTTACGGTGCGCTCGTGAATGAGAACCTCTCTATGGGCGTCGGTTTGAAGCTCGCTTACAGTAATCTGTCCCCGACCGGCGCCGGTGCGGAAGCCGGTAAGGGTACGGCCACGGCTATTGCGGCCGACCTCGGTATGCTCTACAAGGCGCCGTTTATGTCGGGTTTGTCGGTTGGCGCGAATCTTTCGAATATGGGCCCCAAAGTCTCGTACATTGACCGCGCCCAGGCCGATCCGCTGCCTACAACTCTCAAGTTCGGAATTGCGTACAAGATTCTCGATCAGGAATTCAATAAGCTGACCATTCTGTCGGACCTTGACAAGGAGCTCGTTAAGCGTGACGAATTTGGCCGCTCAGATGAGTTCTATGAAGCGCTGTTCTCGGCATGGGGTGACGGCGATCTGGCGAAGTCGTTGATCTGGCACATGGGCGCGGAGTACTGGTACTCAACACTCGTTGGCCTGCGTGGCGGCTACTACAATGACCATTTGGGCCGCGTGTTTCCGTACACGTTCGGCGTTTCTCTCAAATATAGCACATACCGTTTCGACTTCAGCTATCTGACGGCCGGTGAGAATCACCCGCTCACGGATACGATGCGTTACTCCCTCTCGGTTGATTTCTAAACGAATATACTTCTATTGTGCGGCCATGGTGCTGGCTCAGGCGTTCGCCTGGGCCGCACCGTTTGCGCCAGCTCGCTGGGAACGGGGCAGCGCCTCGACCTTGGACGCTCCGTGGCCCGCGGGCGAGCCGATTCGCCTCTGTCTGATCCGGGTTGACTTTCAGCCGGACGATCTAACAGGCACGACTGGCGACGGCAGCTTCGGTTCAGGGTTCCCGGACACTCTGCGAATTGACCCACTGCCGCATGATAAGGCTTACTTCGAAGACCATCTGGCGTTTCTCGAACACTACTACTCAACGGTGTCGAACAACGCAATTTCGTTTTCTCGGCGGGACATTTTTCCGGCGTCGGATAACGCTGCCTACAGGCTGGCCTATCCGATGTGGCACTACAATTTCAACAGCGACACCGCGCTGCTCAATTTGCGGCTGGTCGAACTATTTGTCGAAGCGGTGACGTTAGCGGATCCCGATGCCGATTTCACGCAGTACGATGCCGTTCTTGTTGTTCATGCCGGCGTCGGAAAAGATTTCAACGTCGGTTTTGACAACACGCCGTTTGACATTCCTTCGGCCTACATTTCGCCCAATGATCTGAATCGCTTTCCGGGCGGCGTGCCAGCGGGTGTAACGCGTGGTCTGCTGCTGCCTGAAGCACAGAATCAACCCGAGGTCCTGGAGCTTGGCGTTGAACTCTCGCTGAACGGCGTGATGATTAAACTGTTTGGCAATTGGCTTGGAATGCCAGATCTGTTCAACACGGAAACGGGCGCGAGTGGTATCGGCCGCTGGGGCATGATGGATCAGGGCTCGGGAAATGTGAATGCGATGGTCCCGGCATTGCCTGACGCGTGGTCCCGGCTGTATATGGGTTGGGACTCGGCTGAGGCAGTCGAACTTTCCGGTACCGGCGACACTCTTCGGCTGGCGCGCTTTGGTCATTCCAGTGCGCCCAGAATCGCCAAAATTGCCGTCACGGATCGCGAGTATTACCTGCTCGAGAATCGAGATGCCGACGCCGATTCACTTCTCCACGTGAAGTTATTCGATCGTGGGGGACGCGAGATGCGAATCGAACGCGATGGCGACATGGCGATCGAACCAGGCTTCCGTGTACCCGTTCGCGCATCGCACTATGACTTCGGCCTTCCGGGCAGCGGACTACTGCTCTGGAAGATCGATGAAGACGTTATCGCGGACAAGATCGCCGAAAATCGAGTGAATGCAGACCCTGCAAACCGTGGCGTGGACCTTGTCGAGGGGGATGGCTCACAGGACATTGGACGCGAGTACGGTTTTGCGACGGCGGGCTCCGGGACAGAATTGGGAATTCAGGATGATTGCTGGTACCGCGACAATCGCTCGTTTCGCGAAGCGAATGGCGGATCGGTCAACGTTCGATTCAATGACAACACGCGGCCGTCGGCGCGACTCACCGACCATAGTTTTACATTTCTGGAAATCAGTGATTTCACGGATGTAGATAGTATAATGTCATGTCGGGTGCGTGGAACCCTCGTGGAAGACGGCTTCCCCGTATCCGTTGCCGACACCGCAGCGCGTTGGGCCATTGCAGACTTGGATGGCGATGGCCAGCGTGAATTCTATGCCCAGTCGCATGACACGCTGTTCGTTGTGGACGACTCCTCGGGATTATCACTTGTTATGGTCGTTCCAGATGGCGTGCTCCTGGACACGGCGTATTCGATCGGAGCCAATGACGCGGAACGGCTGTGTTTTATCGGAAATCCGGTAGGAACCGTTGGATGGACTGAAGGCGGTCTCGATTCTACTTTCCGCGACGTGCCGATTTCTACATCAGTCATGAATCGCGTTTTTCATGTGACTACCCAATCGGGCGGCGAACGCCTGCTTTTCACGGGGGAATCTTGGCCAAGAGTTCCACCATCGCCGACCACGGGATACGCCATTTTCGACAGCGCCATGACACTCATCGCGGCTCGTGCCTTTGACGAAGCCTTGGCGATTCGACACTTCACCAACTATCATACCTACCCGACTCCGTCAATTCTGGCCTGGATGCAGGACAAAATTGTACGTTTCGACGTGGCCGATACTTTGGTGACGCGGTGGATTACAGAACTGGGCGTTCAAGAAGTCAGTCCCATAGTTGTACAAGAAAATGCCCGCACGGTGGTCTTTGTGGACACCTTCGGTTACCTTGATGGCGAAACCGGCGAAGTCCTGTGCGATTACGCTGACGTGGACAACGGCCACACAAATGGTGACGGCTGTATGCCCCCGCAAGTGGACTGGGACGGAGACGGCCGGATGGACGGAGGTGGACCGGACGGCGCGGACAACACGCCCCGCGAGGATTTCACCGCACTGCAGGATGGCATGACCACCGCGCACGATCTGAACTTCGACAGTTCGCCCGATTTGTTGCAAGTGAGGGTTGAGAAATATGCTGACGGCACCACGCGTGGTGGCCGGGTCGCGGCCTATGATCACGAAACTCACGTGTATCCTGATTTTCCCTTGGCCATCAACGGGCAGACTGAATTAGTGCGGCTGGCCGACGGCGTCAATAGGCGGCACCTTCTGATGCACGAGCGTCACAGCGATGGTACAATGTTTTCGCTAATGCGGTTGCCTGTTTCGGCCGATGGCGCCGCCAACGAAATCTATCAAGCGCCGGACAACATCATTATTATTGGCGCGGCGCGACCACAGGTGCACGAGCGCGAAAACTTTGTGTATGTCTGGCCGAATCCGGCGACATCGCTTGCGAACATCCGCTTGACGTTGCCCTTTGCGGCGCGGGCTGATGTGAAAATCTTTGACTTGGCTGGACGCAAAGTCGCGGACCTTGCAGGTTCGTCGAGTTTTGCCGGCGCGTTTGAGATTCCGTGGAACACGACCAGTGTTCAAAGCGGCGTATATATCGGCAGGGTGGAGGCCCACGGCGCGGGCGAAAACCGCAGCGCGGAAATTAAGATCGCGGTGGTGCGTTGATGCGAATCTGGATTGTCGCCCTTCTGCTAAGTGCAGCCACTCTTTCCTTTGCGCAGACCGCGGAGTTCAACCGGCCGAATCTGATCTGGCGAACATTCGAAACGAAGAACTTCATCATCCACTACACTGAAGGTCTCGAAGAGGTAGCCTATCTCGCGGCGGACATCGCCGAGGAGATTCACGAACCGCTCTGTGAAGTGTACGACTACCGTCCCGATACGAAGGTCTCCCTGATCTTCTCCGATGAAGACGACATTGCCAACGCCGGATCGTACTTCCAGTCCAACAAGATCAAGTTCTTTGCGACTTCGATGGCTTGGGACTTCCGCGGCACGCAGAATTGGCTGCGCAATGTTGTGACCCACGAGTATACGCACATGATTCAACTCGGGGCGACGCGCAAGTGGACACGACGTTTCCCGGCCTTTTATGTGCAAGCCCTCGGCTATGAGCCGGAACGCCGACCGGACGTGCTGTATGGCTATCCCAATACGCTGATCAGCTGGCCGCTTCCATCCGTCACGATTCCCGCATGGTTCGCGGAAGGCACGGCGCAGTATCAGTTTGACGGCAGCGGCTACGATTTCTGGGATAGCCACCGTGATATGCTTCTGCGTCAGGCCACTCTGGCGAATCGCTTGCTGAGCTTCGAAGACATGGGCTTCTTTGGCAAGACGAGCTTGGAATCGGAAGGCGTGTACAATCAGGGTTTCGCGTTGGTCCGCTACATTGCGGATCACTCGGAGGGTGCCGAAACCTTGGGCAAGATCTCGCGCAAGATGGCGAACCCCTTGCCAGTGACTTTAAATGACGCAATCGGGTCCGTGACGGGTAAGCCGGGTGTAGACTGGTACCGCGAGTGGAAGAACGACCTCGAGCAGCGCTACGGAGCCGAACGCGCGGCGTTGGAGCCGTACCTTACGCAAGCGGATACGCTTGACAAGAAAGGCTTCGTCGGTGCGTATCCCCGGTGGTCACATGACGGCACACGACTTCTGTTTATCTCTAACGCGGGTCGTGAGTATTTTGGTCAATCTTCGCTCTACCTTTACACGGTCGCGACGGACTCGATTGTGTTGATCGCGGGCGCAGTGCAAGGCACGCCGGCCTGGATGCCGAACGACAGCGGCGTCGTCTTTGCCCGCCGCTCGACGGCGAATCCGCATGGCGCGTTGTTGCACGATTTGTACTACTACGACTTTGCCAAGAAGCACGAACGACGACTGAGCAAGGGGTTGCGCGCCGAGTCGGTAGACGTAAGTCCCGACGGACAATTACTGCTCTTCACGATCAATGAATCCGGCAAACGAGAAATCGCTCTGGCACGGATGCCTGATGTCAGCCGGAAATCCAAGCCATTCAAGGCGGAAGACCTGCTTACGCGGCTTCCCTCTGTGCCGCATGAGCAGTATTATCTGCCGCGCTGGTCTCCTGATGGTAACCGCATTGCCGTGGCACATCACCAACGCGGCGGCCGGGATATTCGCATCTTTGCGTACAACCGGACGGACAACTCGCTGTCGCTCGAAGACGAATTTAGCGGGAACGGCGGCGAATTGCGCGATCCGTCGTGGAGCGCGGACGGGCGATCGCTATACGTTTCGTACGACGAGTCCGGGATCGCCAACATCTACCGGCTGAATCTGGACGACGAGAGCAAGGAGCAGCTTACGGTGGTGCTGGGCAGCGCGTTTTATCCCGCAGTCACGAGTGGGAAACTCGCCTACTCCGAGTTTTGCGGTGACGGGTTTCGCATCTGCGTATTAGATAGCTTCGCGCCGGTCCGCGTGCCGCGCAGCGCTTTGGATGATCGTTTGAACTACTTGGCCCGCGTCCCGCGTAAAGACGTTGCGTTGACCGGAACCCCGCGATCATCTGAGCCGTATCGTCCGCGTTTCGAAAGCCTGTATTGGTTTCCGCGCATCGCCTTTGACTACAATACCTTCAAGCCCGGGACGTATCTTGTCTTGAACGATGTGCTTGACAAGATGACCTTTATCGGCGGTGCAGCCGTTAACCAGAAACGCGAGTATGATCTTTACGGTCTGGTGGAGTACAAACAATTCTACCCGACAATTTTCGCGGAGTACTTCAACGTTCAGCGGCGGTTGACTTCGTTCTTCGCGGACTCCAGCCGCATCATCGGCGAAGAGGACGGCCCGGTCGGTTTAGAGCCGATTTTTGACCAGTACCGTATTCGATATCGTTACAACCTGAACGAAATCAGCGTAGGTTTGGGCGTGCCGCTGACGGTCAACATGAACGTCAAGACGCGGGCGACTTACGACCAGTACGTTGCGCACAATCGTTTCGATGATGAATCGAGCGTCAGTTTGACCTATTTCCGCGGCTGGTCGTGGAAGACTGGATTGTACATGGACGCCCGCCGTCCCGGCATTCTAACGGACATTAGTCCCGCCGCAGGCTATCGCGGTTACGTTGAATTCACGCGCGCCAATCACGATTTCATAAAGGACATCGAGATCGGCGGCGACGCAATTGGTTTGCGTGAGATCTACGATCCTAATAACTACAATCTTCTCGAGTTTGGCGTCGAGCGCTATTTCAAGTCGCCGATCAAGAGCCACGCAGCCGAGCTGCGTTTGCGCGGCGGCTATATGGATTCCAATGTAGATCCGTTTTTCCATCAGTACGCGGGCGGACTGCCCGGCATGCGCGGTTACTCATTTTACAGCTTAGGCGGGACGCGTACAGCGGTCGGCACATTGACCTATCGTTTCCCAATTATTAAGCGGGCCGCGCTGCCTATTTGGCCTATATCATTGAATCGAGTCTATGGCTCTGTATTTACCGACGTCGGTGACGCATGGGTCGGCGACTACGGAGACAGGTCGCCCAAGAAAGATATTGGCGCGGGGCTCCGATTCGCATTGCATTCGTTCTATTCCTATCCGACGGCCGTGTCATTTGATGTGGCCTACGGACTTGACAAATTCGATGTTGTAGAAGACGATGTGCGGACAGGTTATGGCGATGAGGTTCGCTACTACCTGACGATATTGTTTGACTTCTACACGCCGATCATTCCGCCCGCGCGACATCCTTCGTCGTGCGCGTGTTCGCATTGTTCGCATAATTGAAGCATTCATCATAATTGGAGACTGTCATGCAATTCTCGAGTTGGACTCGACTTCTGCTGATCATGGCCTGCTTGAGCCTTCCGGCGTTGAGCGCAGCCAAGGGTTTAGGCCTGTCGCCGCATCGGGCGCAATTTGCGTCGCCATCGTTCGAGCAAACGGCTGCCGATGAAACGGCCACTCCGATGACGCCGGGTAAGAAGAACATTGGCCGGGCCGTTATGTTCAGTTTGATCGTACCGGGAACAGGTCAACTGTACGGCGGCTCATGGCTGCGTGCGCTGCCGTGGTTTGCCGTCGAAGTGGCGGGCTGGGCGCTCTTCGCGCAGTATCACGGGCAAGGCAATGACAAAACGGATGAGTTTGAATCGTACGCCGGTCCGTGGAAGAACAACGTCCGGACCGCCGGCAATTTCAACTATGACGTGTACATGTTCCGCGAGTACCAGGTCGCCGCGAATGAAGTCTTCGCGCGCGTTAAGTATGAAGGTGACCTGTCGGAATGGCGTGACCTGAGCTGGGACGAGCGTACCGAGCACTTACCAGCCCCGTATACGCACGACATCAACACGCTTGATGTTCAGCAGTATTACGAGATGATCGGCAAGTACTTTGAGCAGTTCGGCTACGGTTGGAATGACGCTTACGATTCGCAGGCGGACATTTCCATCGGGAGCCAGGATCACATTTGGGGCGCAGGTTTCGGCGGCGATGATGCGGCAACCGTGAGTTACGACGGCACAAGCGCAATGTTTCTCACCTACCGCGACATGCGCGGCGAAGCCAATGACCTGCTCGAGAAGGGCAACACGATGATGGAAATTGTGTTGGTCAATCACGTGCTGTCCGCGTTGGACGCCGCCTTTGCTGTGCGCAGCCACAACCGCAAACTCGAGTCCGCGCAAATGGGATCGCTTGACCTCAAGTACGATATCAAGACGAACATAAACGGCGACCTCACGCGCATGCTAACTCTTAGCGTGCCGCTGCCCACGGCCCGCTAACCGAAGTGACTATGCGCACGCCGCTCCGCATCGGTCTCCTCCTGCTCTTGTCTTTCGCCCTTTCGTCCAACGTGCTGGCGAGTGACAAGGGTCAGGCTGCGTTTCTCAAGTCGCTGATTATTCCGGGCTGGGGTCAATACGAGCTCGGCCGCCCCAAACATGCGCTCGCTTTCTTCAGCGCCGATCTGCTGTTCGTTGGTGCGGCTCTGTCGTTGCGCAATCACGGCACCCAAATGCGTGACGAATATGAAGCGTTTGCCGCTGCGCATGCCGGAGTGCGCGGATCCCATGGCAAAGAGTTCTACATTGACGTGGGCAATTGGATGAACGTGTTTGAATATAACGAGCAGCGATTGGCGGACCGCAGCTTTGCCTCACTTTATGACACGGACTCGGAGTATTGGATGTGGGATAGTGATCACAATCGTGCGCACATGGATCAGATGCGCGTGACATCTGATCGTTCGCTGAATCGCGTCATTTACGCCGTCGCGTTGATTGGCGTCAATCATCTCGTGAGCGCTTTCCATGCCGCGCGATTGGACACGCAGTCGAAAACGGAACGCGCTAACCGTGTCGGCTGGCAGATCGAACCTCAACGAATTCGCGACGGTGGGCAACTAAGCGTTCGCCTTTTCTGGTAGCGGCAGGAATGTCCGAACGGATTCTGATCACCGGCGCCTCAGGTCTACTGGGCGCGGCCCTTGGACTTGGATTGGCCCGCGCGGAACATAATGTCCTCGGCATAAGAAGATCGCATCCGCGATCTTTGCCGTTTCCGGAAACCTGCCTCGACCTCCTGAAATTCTCGGAATTGGACGCGCTGTTTGCGGGTTTTCGTCCGACTGTTGTCATTCATGCCGCGGCGTTGTCTCGTGTATTGGACTGCGAACGGCAGCCCGCTGAGGCTCGATTGCAAAACGTCAAAACCACGGCGCAACTCGTGCAATGGTCGCACGCCTACAACGCGTATTTTCTTTTCGTATCCACTGATCAGGTCTTTGATGGACAGCGCGGCCGCTTTGCCGAGACCGATTTGCCAGCACCAACTCATGTCTACGGAGAGACCAAACGTGATGCCGAGGATGTTGTCGCGGGATTCCCGGCCACGCTGATTTTGCGCAGCAACAATATTGTCGGCAGAAACAGCGGGTGGGGGAGGAGCTTTACCGACGGACTGCTTGATCAGCTGTTGAATCACCGCCAAGTCAGCTTGTTCTCCGACCAGTACCGCAGCCCGATTCACCTTGCGACCATGGTTGAAGTCATCAGTAATTGTGTGAAGCAGCGCCTGACTGGCATTCTTCATGCCGGCGGACCGGAACGTCTCAGCCGATTTGAAACCGGACTTGCGTTGACGCGTTCCTATGGTCTGCCTCTGACCCTGCTGGACGGGGCGCCGATGTCGTCGCATCCTGAAGCTGCAACATTGCATCGGGATGGATCGTTTGACACCGCGACTCTACATTCTTTGTTTCCCGAATTGGCCAGCCAGAGAATTGATGAAGGGTTCACCCGCGATGCAAGCGCCCAATAGCAAGGTCGGACCGGTGGACTTGCATCGAGTCCCGACGGGTGACACGCTTCCTGCCGCGTTGTACCAATTGTGCGCGCAACACGGCTGGCCGTCCGCAGTTTGCACTGGAATCGGCGGCGTCGCGGATGTTGTACTGGCCTACTATGACTTAACGAGCCGCGAGTACCAGACTTTCGCTGTGCCCGGTATTGTCGAACTTGTCGCATTAAACGGCAATCTCACGTCACGCAACGGTGACCCGTTTTGGCACTTGCATGCCGTCGTCGCCGATGCGACCGGTCGCACGTGGGGCGGGCACCTGATGTCTTGCACGGTCGCCTTGACCATCGAACTTGCCGTGTGGCCAATCGCGCGTGTGCGCACGCGCACGGCACACGAACCTCTCGGACTTTACCTGTTGGACGACCCTGCTGATGAATGATCCGTTCCTGCGCCGCTATTTCATTGCAATCGCCGGCAACATCGGCGCCGGGAAAACGACCCTGGCGCAACGGCTGGCCCAGCAACTCGGCTGGCGCTGCGAGCTGGAGCCTGTGATCAACAATCCTTATCTGGCAGATTTCTATGCGGACATGAGCCGCTGGTCGTTTCACCTGCAGGTATATTTTCTTAGCAAACGGTTCGAGAGTCAATTAGGTATCGAGCGCCATCATCAGTCATGCGTACAGGATCGCACGATCTATGAAGACGCGGAAATTTTCGCTCGAACTCTGCACGCCCGTGGGTTCATGTCGGAGCGTGACTGGGAGAACTACCGGTCGTTGTTTGACGCGATGACGGATCAATTGAAACGTCCGGACCTCATCATCTATCTAAAGAGTGACGTCCCCTCGCTGCTGCGGCGCATAGAACTCCGGGGGCGGGAGTACGAGCGTTCGATTGACCCGGACTACCTGGCACAACTGAATGATGCCTACGAATCCTGGTGTGGTGCCCCTGGTGGCGCATTGAACATAGCTACAATTGATACCGGCCGCGGCCTCGGTATCTCGCAGGAAGAAGTCATGGCCGAAGCCCTGCACCTGCTAAAAACAAAACTGCAAATTGAACTTCCCTTCAAGCATGCTTAATCATCCGTTCCTTTCAGAGTCCCGCTTGCCTGTTCCATTGTGGCTGCTGGAAGCCGTGGTCTTTTGTACTGGCATTGTGCCTATGGCATTGGTCATCAAGACAGCGACTCCTTCACCCGAAACCTCTATCGTGGCGACGGCCGTAGTAGCGGCCCTCCTGGCATTTATAGGTTGGCGCATTGGCCCGGCGCACCCGCGTCGGCAGACCTCCACGCTCTGGATGCCGCTGATCGGCGGCGCCGCACTCATAGCGATTGCAGGAGTTGTTATGAGTAGTCAAGGCGTGGCTGGCACGCTTCCCTGGCTGTTGCTCTTGCCCGCGCTTTTGATTTGGCATGTCAAAACTCCGCCCTCGTCTCGCCTCCTGCGCCATATTCAGGTGCCCCTGATGTTTGCGGCCTCGGCAATGTTTGTTGCGGCGGCTCTGGGGCATCCCGAGACGGGCGCGTTTCCAGCCGCGATCGCCGCCCTGTTTGTTGCCGTCGTGCGGGCTACACTGGATATCGAAGAAGATCTGTTTGAGAATCACGGTGGATCAAGTGCTGTCGAGGTCCATCAGCACTACCGGAAACGGCTGGCAATCACGGCTGTTACGTTCTTCTTGTTTGGCACGGTCAGCCTGTGGCCGTGGCTGGGCGAGCTCTACAGTCGCGCCTATTTCTGGGTGATGCTGCTCGGTGTGTTGATGCCGCTGGCGTTTTTTTGGGGCCGGATTCGCCAGCCCAAGATGGAAGGCGCACGCACGGCGTTGATTCGATTCAATCGCATTGCGCCGATGTTGGGCGTGATTCACGCCGTCGCGTTACTGATATCGTAGTTGGACCTGCGGCTGACCTTGGTATCGGCGTCACCGCGCCGGAGTGAACTGCTGGCCCGAATCGGCCTGCCATTTGAAGTTGTGCCTTCGCACGCGCTCGAGGAATGGCTGGCTGATTCACCGGAAGAACTGGCTCGCCACAATGCCGAGCGCAAGGTCCGGGCATCAACCTGGTTTGGGCAGTCCGACCGCGTCCTGTTGGGTGCAGACACAATTGTCCATTGTGACGGCCGGATTCTGGGAAAACCCGCCGGTCGTGACAGCGCGAAGCGTATGCTCGAGTTACTCTCTGGCCGTTGGCATGATGTCCTGACTGGCTTCTGCCTGGCGGGATTTGATTGTGGCGGAGCAGTGCGGGTATTGCACAGCGAGACTGTTGTTAGCCGAACTCGCTTCACTCAATTGACGCGTGCGGACATTCGTGACTACGTGAAGGGCGGTGAGTGGCAGGGCAAAGCCGGTGGCTATGCGATCCAAGGCGACGCCGGGAAGTTCGTGCTGGAGTTTAGCGGGGATTACGACAATATTGTAGGATTGCCGACTGAGCGAATCCGTGAACGAATCGCAACCATCTTCTCCAACGACCGTTTTCTGTGACGAGCTGCGGAAGGCTCGCGAGTACCAAGGGATTTCGTTAGCCGAAATCGCAGCGCAAACGCGCCTGCCCACGGAGTATCTGGACGCCCTCGAAGCTGGGCGGCTCGACGTGATTCCGAATCCAATCCGGCGGGCGGTCATTGCCACGTATGCCAAGGCCGCCGGAATGAACGCCGACAAGGTCCTTCGGACATTAGAGGAGCTTGAGGGGGTCCAACGATCAGCGGCACCCGGAACGGGCAGTTTGGACAGAGGCGGCCGTGAACGGATGACCGTTGGCATGACGCGAACCCAAATTCGCACCGCTTGGTTTGCGAGCATTGCCGGCAACCGGCTCCTCCATTGGTCCTTGACACTCCTCCTCTTGCTGGTCGGTGCGTTGCTGGCAGCACAGTGGCACGCTGGGGGTCAATTGAGTTTCGGGAAGCACGCCAGCCTCATTCGGGTAGGAGAGCCTGTGTCTGAGTTTCGGACTTCGGCGTGGTTTGAATATCGCGAGCAGTTTGCGGATTCTCTCAGATATCTCGTAGATTTTCCAACACAAGAGGCCGTATTTACGGTATTTGACACAACTGATGTCAAGTGGTTTCTTGGCCTTGAGCCATGCTCAAGCTTGCTCTTGTATCCGCATGATAAGATTAAGTTTATTCACCAGTCAGGCCTTCGAGTCGAGTCGTTGGGCCCGTTGCGTGGCTACATGATTGCCGATACAGATACCTTTCGAGCGCACGTCACCAAAGACTCGTTGGTCAGTTGGGTCGTCGCTCCGGATGCCGTTCAGACGGATACCGTGGCGACCGATACGGACCCCAAGGCCGCAAAAAAGGGTTGACTTGACCGGAACTCCTTGTTACATTATACTTTTCCTCACCGCAATGGCGACCTTGCCTAGACATCCCTGATTCGCCCCGATGGTCTTCCTCACCGTTGCCTTCATCGCCCTCCTGGCCTATGCGGTTGCTGAGTACTATCAGCACCAGCGTCGGGCTCGCAGTATCCCGATTCGCATCCATGTCAATGGCACCCGCGGCAAATCGTCGGTAACCCGGCTGATTGCGGCGGGCTTACGTGCGGGCGGTATTCGCACGGTCGCCAAGACGACGGGGACGCTGCCCCGAATCATTGACGTTGATGGTCTGGAAATCCCGATCAAGCGGCGTGCGGGTGCGAACATTATTGAGCAAGTCAAGGTCTTTCAGTATTTCTTCACGCGGAAGCCGCAGGCCATCGTGATCGAGTGCATGGCCGTAAACCCGGAATACCAGTGGATATGCGAACACCGGTTCGTCAATGCCACAGTCGGTGTGATCACGAACACGCGGCTCGACCACATTCTGGAGATGGGACCAACTCTGGAGAATGTTACGCGCTCGCTCTGCAATACCTTGCCGCCAGACGGCATCGCCTTTACGGCGGAGCAGGCCATGTTCTGGATGATGCGCAAAGAGGCTGAACGCGCCGATTGCCGCCTATATCGCGTCAACACGGACAGCGTAACGTATCTCGAGCTGGGCCAGTTTTCCTATATCGAGCACGCGGACAACGTTGCACTGGCGCTGGCGGTTTGCGAACACTATCACGTGCCACGGGAAACGGCTCTGCACGGTATGTATACCTGTTTCCCTGACCCGGGTGCTTTACGAGTCATCGAGGCCGAGGAGAATGGCAACGTTCTTCAGTTCATCAACGCACTTGCGGCCAATGATCCGATGTCCACGTTAGCCATTTGGCAAAAGGTGAAGACTTTGTCCACGGAGTTGGGCACCGTATGTTTCATGCTGAATACTCGCGCCGACCGATATGACCGCACGATCCAATTGCTGGAAATGGTGCGCGACAACCTGCGTGACGAATTTGATTACTTTTTCCTGAACGGGGAGAATCTCGAACGCGTGTACAACAGCTTGCCGGACTACGGCATTGACCAAAGCAAAGCGGTCAAGATCGGCATGGCTGACCCGCAGGTAACTTATGACGCGATGTTTGAACGCGTGAAGGGTATCGGAACGGCGTTCGCAATGGGCAATGTTGGCAAGGGGGGATTGGATGTGGCCACGTATTTCGCACAGCGCCGCCGCACCCGTACGGGTGTGAATGCGGCTTAGGAATCTAACAGAATCGCAAGTCCCTCAAGCGGAACATGATTGAATTGACCATAGGGCTGGGTGTACTGATCAGCCTGCTGTTCCATGAGGTCGTTGGCGCGGCAGCAGGGGGCATCGTTGTCCCCGGCTATCTTGCGCTGCACCTGGACAACCCGGCTAAACTCGCCGGAACTTTTGTCGTAGCATTCTTCGCCTTTCTTTGCATTCGGCTGGTCTCGCGCTTCATGTTCGTGTACGGCCGCCGTCGCATGGTGCTGGCCATCATGTTCGGCTTCATACTGGGTTATATCAGCCGCAATGTCATCTTGACGGACGTCTGGATCTCGGATGTCCGGCTTGAGGCTATTGGCTTCATCATCCCCGGTTTGATCGCGAATTGGTTTGAGCGGCAAGGAGTGGTCAAGACGCTCGCAACGATGTTGATTGCGGCTCCGCTGGTCCGCCTGCTGGTCATGCTATTGACCGGAGGGGAGATTTACCATGGCCTTTAGACCGAGTTTGCGTTCCATCTGGACATTGGTGGCCATGGCGGCGATCTGTTACGGTCTTTACATATGGGCGGAATACAGTCGCGTGGTGACAAATCGCGATCACTACGAGGAAAAACTGATCGCCGCCAACCGCATGAATAACGCGTTGAGGGCGCTTGCGCAACGCGACGCCGGCGGTGGTGAAGTGCTGGAATCGTACGGCGATCCCCGCATAGACGCGATCGTTGGGCAGCAATTCTCGACCATTACGACGGACATTGCGAGCTTTGAAGAGAAGCTGAGCAGCGCCAATCCAAATTTGGCCGCTGTAGCGGTGGAAATGCTCATCGAGGCCAAGCTCAAACGAGGCGATCGAGTAGCAGTTGCCATGACTGGTTCGAGTCCGGGCAAGAACTTAGCAGTGCTATGCGCTTGTGATGCCTTAGGCATTACACCGTATACGATTTGCGCCCTGAGTTCGACGTGGTGGGGTGCCACCGATCCGCGCAACACCTGGCTCGATATGCAGAAGTTCCTGAATGACAGCGGGATTGTCAAATCAAGAATCGTCGCTTCGTCGCGCGGCGGGCTGGATGACAACGCTAAGGGACTTTCGGCCACGGGACGGATTGAATTGGCTGCGGCGGCGGAACGTGCCGGCGTCCCATTGCTCGAAAGTGCTTCGGGCGTCATGGCTGGCTCCTTGTGGTGGAAGACGTTCAAGGCTGCGTCGCCCGACCAGCCCTTCGCGGCATACGTCAATGTGGGTGAAGGCGTAGCAAGTTTAGGGCACGCTGAGAACGCCCAGCTCTTGTCCAGCGGGACCTACCGCCAGTTACCGGTTCGCAACTGGCCGGGTCGCGGCGCTCTGCATGCTGCTGCGGCGGATGGCCTGCCGGTTGTCCAGATTAGTGACGCGTCAAAACTCTCACGCGACTATGGCTTGGGAGCGCCGAAAATTCCGCTGTCCGACCCGGGCCGCGGCGATGTGTTCACTTCAATTAAGTACGATTTGCGCGTCACTGTAACCGCATTGATTATTGCCTTCGGCGCGTTGTTTGTGTTGGTAAGGTTAGACGCTAAGTACTTCCGTCTTGCCGATGCCGGTGTTGATCCGGAGACGCTTCTTTAGTTCCTCATCGCTAATGGTGATAAGCCCCATGCGCACGAAATTCTACATCACGGTCTGCTCACTGCTCTTATGCGCGTTGGCGTGGGCGGCCGATTCAGGCTTTGACTATCTCAAGCCGTCCACATTTGACCGCAGCACCAAACTGACCGTCGCCGGAAAAGAGCGTACATATTTTGTCTTGGACAAGGACAGCCAGATCAGCGTTATCGTTGAAGGACCTTCCCAACTCAAGATAATGTCTCGCATGGAGCTGCCCGTTGCTTCGGCCGAGCCGGATTACACGATTGAAGTGCGAATGGAGGGCAGCAAGCGCGTGCGCTCTATTCACCACACCAGCAAGATATCCGAAAAGGTCGAGGGCGAGTCCGGTCAGACGCCGAACGTCGGCGTGCTGCGTTCGAAGATCATAGACATCCCATCTGGTAAGCACACTGTCAACCTCCGCGTACCGGATGGTTCGACGGACCGGGTCTACGTAAGGTTGTCGCAAAAGACCAACGAATTTACCGGCGGCACGGCAGTGGTTGCGATGACGCCGTTTGAATACTCCGCCGAAGTCGAACTCATCTCTGACGAGCTATTCTACCCTTACTATCGCGTGGGCAATACGGACCGCGCGGCGCTTAGGTTGGTCGGCCCGGCCACGCTCAAAGTCCTGAGCCGAATCGAGTTCACGCCCGAGATAAAGGGGAGTCAGAAGTGGAAAGTCGCCGTCCTTGAAGACGGCAAGATGAAAAAATCCTACAATTTGTCGGCGGGATCAAGCGACGTGATTCATTACAAGACGCCGTCGCCGAACATGCCGAGCCGTGCGGAGACTTTCTTCGTTGAAATTCCGGCGGGCGAGCATGTCTATGAGTTCCGGATGCCCGAGGACACTCGAACCGCATTACTGCGGTTTCTTCTGCCTAAGACCGACTTAGCCGGAGAACAGGGTCAGTGAGTCGCCGGTCGTTGATATTGGCTCTTCTCGCATTTTGCCTCGCCAGCGCGACGGCAAGTGAGGCCCGCAAGCGTAGTCAATTGCCGGCCCTTGACTGGGGGTTGCGGGTGGGTGTGGCCGGAGTTTACAACGACAACCTTTTGCGGCTGTCGGGCCCGGACCAGGATGCCTTTCGTCGCTATGATCCGGGCTTCCGCACTCCGTTGGAAACGGTGGATGATGCGGAGACAGAGTTCACTCTGGCGCCGTCGCTGATCTGGCGCGCTCCATCAAATCTGATGGTGAATGCCACCTATCGCTTCAAAGCGGTGCAGCGTTCGAAGAACGATATCACAAATTACCAGACGCACTCCTTGTCCGCCGCGATTCGACCGCGCATAAAGGGCTACCGCTGGCAAGTCCGCGCCGGTTTGTTCACGATTCCATCATTCTATCTGCGCGTTTATCGTGATCGCGATTTGGGCCTGTACGATGCGGCGAAATTCGAGAACTGGGAATACACGGGCGACGTTGCTGTCCGGCCGGTTGAATCGGTGTGGCTGTCTCTGCTTGGTGGGTTCGGGTCGAACTACTACAATGAACGCTTCACGGAATACGACGGCGAATATACCGAGCTGGGAACCGAATTGCGGTATGCCACCCCATGGGGACCCACGCTGAGCGGACGCTATGTCCGGCGCGTCTCCGAGAATGTTGGCAAGGATCAGTCCTTCACAACAATTCCGGCGGATGACCGCGGTGTGGTCGAGGACAACGAGTACGGTGACGGAGACTTCAATGAAGACGATTTTCGTCTGACGTTGCGATCTCCGATTCGTGTCGCGAACAAAGACGTACTCGACGCCGCACTATCTTCGCGAATCCGCCGACGGATCTACACGACCGATCGCTCCATTGAACTGGATCCATTTCATCGGGGCCGTTTGGATTCACGCTGGGAACTTACGCCCTCCATCACCTGGGCGCCGCTCGCCGCGCTGGATGTTGACCTGTACTTCACCTACGAACAGCGAACCACGGAGTCAGATGTGGAGGCCGTGGCGCGGGTCAAGGATTTTGTACGGCACGAAGTCGGCCTCGGTTTGACTTATAAGATAAACTGAGTGACGGATCGCACGACGCAAAAGCGGCTACCCGATGGGGCAGCCGCTTTTTTCTTGTTATCTTCGGGCGCGAACTTAGGCAAGTTTGCGCTCTTTCCATTTGATTTCCGGTCGTACGAACATTGCGACTAGGAGTTGCCAGCCGTAAAGGCACGCCCAGACAGGATAGGTGAGTGCATACCCTCGCAAACCTCGTTTGCCAAGCCGTATCAGCCCAGCGGCGATCACGGCCCAATCACCGATCAGGATTGCGGCGATCGTGATGAAGGCCGCCGGCCAACCCAGGAGCAGCGCCAACGGCCACAGCAGATGTGTCGTCAGTCCAAATCCAAACAAGAGCTTTCCCGTTCGGTTCACCGCAGCGAAGCCCTCCATCCAACGATAGCGCTGCTTGACGATGTCACGCGTCCCACCGATCGGCAAAGTCGCGGCGCACGCACCCGGCGTTACGGCAAAAGCAATGGTCCACTTACCAGACTCCGCGACCGCGCGAAACAGAGCGATATCGTCAATGCGATTGTGCTCGATCTTGCGAAATGTGCCGACTGAATCGTAACACGTCCGCCGAACTGCATAGTTGTTCCCGATGAGTGCCAGCGGACTGCCCAGCCGACACATGCCGGCGCAGACGCCCAGCAACAGAGACCAGTCTACGGCCTCATAGCGCGTGATGCGGTCACCAGCTTTGTCGTAGTCAGGCAGCGTGATTCCGCACACAAGCCCGACGCCGGGTTCGAAATGCCGAACAATATCGCGTGCCCAACTTGGTTGGACTTCGCAGTCGCCGTCGGTCATCAGAATCAGCTCGCCTTGGGCAGCATCGATTCCCTGGGCCAACGGCAGCGTCTTGGTCGGCGGCAATGTTTCGCCAGCGTGATGAACCGCGTCTATGATGCGCACGCGAAACGGCAGGTCCGCGCCTAATCGCACAGCAACGTCGCGCGTGTTGTCAGTCGAATCGTCGTTGACGAGCACCAATTCAACCTTGTCAACCGGGTAGTCGAGTTTAGCCAGCGACCTCAGCAATCGTGGCAGGTTCGCGGCTTCGTTGCGCGCCGGTACGACTATCGAGATCTGCGGAAGTTCGGTGGGTTCATCCGGGTCTCGGCGCAGCAACGCCGCACCCAAAAGCACTCCTGCCACACCGTGCAGCAAACCCGCCCCGACCGCCAAAGTCGTCCCGATCATGCCGTAACCAGGCTCCCCGCGGCCGTTGCCAATGTCACGGAGTGTAACCCTCGGCGTTCAATCTCGTCCCGCAGATACGGCAATTGCTCCCGCACATTAGGTGATGTCTCGTGACCGTCGTGCAGCAGCAGAATCATGCGATCGTGAACACTGGCCGCCATCCGCTGCCGCAATTCAATGGGAGATTGCTGTTTCCAATCCGAGACATGCGCTGACCACAATACGGGTGTACATTTGAGTTCAACTACACGCCGGTGCATGCGGAAATCAATCGCGCCAAACGGCGGCCTGAATAGCGGCGCCATCTGTAGACCGTAATCCTGCAGCAAGAACAGCGTCTGGCGGATGCTTGCCGTCACAAAAGACGATTTCTTGAACCAATGGCGCTCGTGGGCGTAGCCATGACACGCAAGCGTATGGCCCGCTGCCGTAATCTCGCGGAGTAATGTCGCATTGCCACGGCACTTCTGACCGATTACAAACATCGTTGCCTTGAGATTCAGTGCATCAAGAGTCCGCAGCAGCGCCGGCGTGGTCTGCGGATCGGGACCATCGTCAAATGTGATCGCCGCGTCGCCGCTGCGTTCACATAGCGTCTGCCAGCCCAACGCCAGACGGGGAGTAAATTGCCCCAATTCAATCATCGTTGAGCCGCCATGTCAGATGCAGATTTCTTCGACCGCGCCGGGAGCTTCAACCACCGACGGGTGATGCTTCCCGGGAGTGTTGCGGTACGGTACCAATCACCTTTCCAATGGTAGGGCAGCAGCAGCCCGGCGAAACCAATGAACGGTGTAAAAACTATATGAAGCAGTTCGTATGCCGGGAAGTGTGGCAACAGCCGCTGCTGTCGGAAGGTAAATGCCCCCGTGACAATCAACACGCTGTCCACGACGAGCTTGGTCCCCCAAACAGCGGCCACCATGTTCCACCACTGTGGTTGAAAGGCAGCCGCCACCGGCAACGCCAACAGCGCAAGATAGTACGCATAGACGGCAAACAGAAAACCCAGCATGCTACCGCGGTAAGTAAGGCCTTTCGAGGCCCACCGTAGTCGCTGATGCAGTAGCTCACGCAGGTTTGCCACGGGCAGTGATCTCACAATCGTTTCCGGACGCGTGGCAAACACCATTTTCCACGACGTTCCCGCGGCAACCCGCTGGGCAAACAGAACATCGTCACCCGAAACGACTTCTGCAGTCGCGCCATAGCCCGAGATTTGGTCGTACACCTCGCGGCGGAAGCACAGATTGCTGCCGTTGCAGCTCGCCGCGTGGCCCCATCCCAGGGACCCGGCCGCAAGAAAGTTCTGCACGAAGAAGTCCAGCCATTGAATCTTCTGCCAGGCAGGCACCGTTCGATACTCCGGCAGGTCAAAAATCGTCAATCCTGCCACGACGCCAACGCCATCGGCCAAATGCATCACCAGACCCCGCAGCCAGCCCTCGTCGTATTGACAGTCGGCGTCAGTCGTCACGATAATCTCGCCGGTCGCCGCCGCAATGCCTTGAGACAAGGCGAACTTCTTCGGTGATCCGCCGGCCGACTCAACGATGCGCACAATTCTCAACTGCGGATAGCCGCGCGCCAAATCAGCTAACACAACGGGCGTTGCATCGTCGCTGCGGTCGTCAACGACGATGACCTGCCACTCGCCCTTGTAATCCTGACGCATCAATGAACGTAAAGTCCAAGGGAGCACACCGGCTTCATTGCGCGCAGGCATGATGACACTCACGGACGGCCACTGCGTTGGCTCGGCGATTTGATTCCGGGCGAGCCGTTTCAATCCCCATGCAAACAACAGCATCATTACCGCATATCCAGCGGTAACAACTGCCACTGCGGCAACGAAGATGATGAGCAGATTACCCAAGGCGGCGGCTCCAGTCGTGGTGTATCGTCAGCACGCGGCGCAGATGCCGAACGCCAATGAGTGCGGGAATCGCGACATTCAATCCAAACAACAACAGGGATGCGGCCACCGCCTGCGCGTCGGGCACGCCCAGGCCGCGTAGACACAACAGAGCTGTCCACTCGCCAACGCCCAGATTTCCCAGCGTAAGGGGAATATTCCCCTTGAGAAAGAAATTCAAGTGCACAGCCAGTATTCCTGCCAATAGTGGAACCGAAGTACCTAATGCGGACAACAGGCAGACGAATTGGACAAGTGAAACGGCAAGCGCACCGGCTGCCAAGGACATATAAACCAACGACGCGCCTGCGCCGACTGACGACACCGACGTCAATGCCCCGGCGACTCCATTTCCCCACGAACGGCGCTTCAGCCACGGCACCAACATGCGTGCCGCATGGCCCGGTACAAGCCCGACGGTCAATATTGCCGCGCCTACGCCGACCATTGCAGTAGAAACAGTTTGCCCCCAATTGGCCCACGGCGCATGCCAGCCAAGAGCGGGGAGTAAGCCCAAGGCGATCAGACCAAATCCGTTCACAGTCAAGGCACTGTAGATCCGTTCGAGTACGGTCAAGGCAGTGGCCTCGCGCACAGGCACGGTTTTCAAGAATAGCCCGCGCCCGTATGCGCCGATGCGACCAGGCGTAACAAAGCCCAGCGTGTGGCCGAGCCAGTAGCTTGCGCGGATGTCGGAGGCCGGCACGGCAGATCCAGCACGACGCGCGACTAACTTCCAGCGCAGATACTGTAAGTACTGATTTGGAAGCCAAAGAGCAATCGCGGCCAAAACGCCCCATCCGCTGATTTGCCCGACCGCAGTCAGAAGCTCCGGCCATCTTACCTGCCAGACCAGCAGCGCCAAAACACCAACCGTCGCAACAAGTTTCAACCAACGCGGCAGCACTGATCCAGATTTAGGGCCGACCAGTTCAGCGGACTCGACGCATGTTGAGTTCGACTGCGACATAGGATGAACTACGCGATTTGTGTGACCGAAGAACGACCGCGCCACGAGCTTGCGCGGCCCATGAGCCCGGACGCAGCGCGCCAGACGGTCCAGATTGGAAGCAGCAACGACGCCAGAATGATCTCAACGACCGTGATATTGAGCCGTAAGCGGCTTGCGATCACAGCACCGGTCGCGGAATCGAGCAAGAACTTAAGAGCGACACCGGCCATAACGACTCGGGACTGCATGACCGGCAGGCCAAGCAGCACCACAATCGCGGCAAGACTCGCAACGATGGTTGCCGCAAACAACAGCCTCCAATACCACGGATAGAAGCGAACCACGCTCTGATGTCGCGCCGCTTGATCCCACCGCGATCCGCGTAGTCCGCCTAAATCGGCAACAACGCTGTCCGGCGAATCGCAAAACTGCACGCGCCACCCTGCACGAGAAATTGCTTGAACTGTCAAGTCGTCGTCGCCGGATGGCAGGTCACGCCGCACAGGCGCATCCACGGCCTTCAGGGCCTCCGCGCAATAGAGGATCGAGTGACCGCACGCCGATGCCGGTTTGCCCCAGCCGCAGGCCGAAGCCATTAGCGCGTTGGCAACCAAGCGCTCCCACCGATACACCCGTTCAGCCGTCGTCGCAGGAGCCGGAGGAAAGGAGGCACCGATCACAGCACCAACATCATCCGGCCTACCCTTGATCATGGCGCCAGACCAAGTCGGCGGTACGACACAATCAGCATCCGTACAAAATACTTGCGGTGTACCCAGCTCCCGAAATCCGGTCGCGAGCGCCTCCTTCTTGGGACTGCGGGGACGAGGAGACTGCGGCATAGCCTGGATTTCCAGCCGGGCATCCCGCGCGGCGAGGCCCTGGGCCAGCGAGACCGTCTCGTCCGTGGAACCGTCATCGAGCAACATAACCCGTGCAATCGGCGGTTTCTGGTCCAGAATGGCCCTGAGACACGTTTCAATGGTAGGCGCTTCGTTGCGAGCGACAACGACGACACCAGCCTGTATCGCGGTGGCACCCGCAACGGGGTTATCTGCCCGGGCCCGCCACAAAAGCAGTCCGAACAGCCACATAGCAGATGGCAACGCAATCAAGGCAGCCGCGAGCCAGGTCAATATCCTACACCTCAATCGGAAAGCGAAGCATAAAATATAGTAATATAAACGTTTAGTAGCAATCTGAAATCGCATGCCCCAGGCCAAATCAGGGCGATTTCAAGACGCTATACGCCGGTTTCAGTTGCCATTTTTCAGAATTTTTAGTAGTTTCCAATGCTCGTCACGTTCCCTCACGGCCGCCCCTGCCCCTGAAAATTCTGAGATGGCCAGTCCTAAGCAAGAAATAGCGGCTCTGCGCAGGGAGATATCCCGCCACGACCGCCTGTACTACGCTGAGGCCCGGCCCGAGATCAGCGATATCGAGTACGACCGGCTGTTTCAGAAGCTACGCGACCTTGAGGCCGAGCACCCTGAATTGGTCACTCGTGACAGCCCTACTCAGCGGGTGGGCGAGGCCCTGACCGCTGGATTCGCGTCGGTCCGTCACCCTTTTTCCGATGCTGTCGCTGCAGAACTCGTATGATCAGCGTGATCTGGAGGAGTTCCATCGGCGCGTCGTCAGCGGTCTGGAAGGCGAACAGCCGGAGTATTCCTGCGAGTTGAAGTTCGACGGTGTGTCCCTGTTGCTGACCTATGAACACGGTCAACTGACTCGGGCCGCCACTCGTGGGGACGGGGAGCAGGGCGATGACGTTACCGCCAATATCCGCACGGTGCGCGGGCTGCCGTTGGCTCTACAAACCACAACGGTGCGGACTAAGATACCAGAAGTACTTCATGTGCGCGGCGAAGCCTATATGCGCACCGACGACTTCCTGGCATTTAACGAAGAGCAGGTGGCGGAAGGGAAAAAGCCGCTTGCCAATCCACGCAATACCGTGGCCGGTTCATTGAAATTACTTGATCCCGCTTTGGTAGCGCGCCGCCCGTTGCGCATCGTGTGCTACGCGTATGAGTCGCCGGACCTGCCGATCGAATCGCATGGTGCAGGGCTTGATCGCCTCAGAGAATTTGGTTTGCCAACGAGCGCCGAAAGCGCTGTTCACACCACGATTGAAGGTGTGCAAGGATATTGGGAGTCATGGGAAGCCAAACGCGATACTTTGCCCTTCGAAATCGATGGCGTTGTCGTCAAGGTCAATTCGTTTGAGCAGCAGCGTAAGTTAGGCGTCACCTCTCGTGCGCCGCGTTGGGCACTTGCTTGCAAATTCTCACCTCGTCAAGCGTTCACGACGCTGAGCGGTGTTTCCTTCCAGATTGGAAGAACAGGCGTCTTGACTCCGGTCGCTGAGTTAGAACCGGTTTCGCTGGGTGGAGTCACGGTGCGCCGGGCGACGCTGCACAACTTCGAAGAGGTTGCACGGCTTGATTTGCATGTGGGAGATGTGGTCACGCTCGAGCGCGGCGGGGATGTAATTCCGAAGATAACCGGAGTAGTGCTCGACCGCCGACCGCGCGATGCCCGGAGAATCGTCGAACCGGAGTCATGCCCAGTTTGTGGCGCGGCGCTTGAACGGGTACCCGGCGAAGTCGCGTTGCGTTGTACAAATCCCGACGACCCCGAAGTCATCAAACGCCAAATCGAGCACTTTGCATCGCGCGGCGCGCTCGATATTGCTGGCTTGGGTTCGGAGACGGTCGCGGCCTTGGTGGACCAAGGACTCGTGCGCGATGTCGGTGACTTGTTCAATCTCCCGACCAACAAGCTGTTGGCGCTTCCGGGCTTTGCCGACAAGTCCGCAGAAAAGCTGGTATCAGCGCTGAACGCGGCAAAATCGGGGAGCTTGGATCGCGTGATTTTCGGACTCGGAATTCGATTCGTTGGCGAAACCACTGCCCGCACACTTGCGTCCCATTTCGCGGGAATGACCGACCTGGCGGCGGCCGCACCAGCGGATCTCGAGATGCTGCCGGATGTCGGTCCACGCGTCGCTCAGGCTATCGTTGAGTACTTCCAATCGCCGGCGTGGCATACAATCTCGAAGAAATTCGAGCTCGCCGGATTGGCGCTTCGTAGTGATCTGGCCGTTGAACGCGGCACGGCACTGACGGGGATGACGATCGTGGTGACCGGATCGTTGACGCGCTATTCGCGTGAAGAGATTGAGCGCGTGATTATCGCACAGGGCGGCAAGCCGACCGGTTCGGTCTCGAAGAAGACATCGTTTATCCTGGCAGGGGAGAAGGCTGGGTCGAAGCTCGACAAGGCGCTGGCGCTTGGGGTACGCGTGCTTTCTGAAGAGGAATTTGATCAGCTTCTCGCCGGTCAACTAAGTTTATGACTCATTAACCAATTCACATAACAATCAAAATGGCATCAACAGCGGATATTCGCAAGGGCTTGACCCTGCAGATGGAAGGACAGATTTTCGAAGTCGCCGATTTTCAGCACGTGAAGCCGGGTAAGGGCGGTGCATTCGTACGCATCACGTTGCGCAATGCCCGGACAGGCCGCGTTATTGAACGCACGCTTAACTCGGGCGCCTCAATCGAAACCGTGCGCGTGGATGGCAAGGACTTGCAGTTTCTCTACAGCGACGGCGAGTTCTACCATTTCATGGATCAGGAATCCTACGATCAGTTCCAGTTTGGCGGCGACTGGCTGGGAGACAAGGCTCAGTGGTTGAAAGAGGGCGTGGTCTGCCGCGTCAATTTCCTCGACACCGAAGCGCTGACCATCGAGTTGCCGAACTTCCTCGAATTGACGATTAAAGAGACGGCTCCGGGCTTCAAAGGCGATACGGTTTCCAACACGGGCAAGCCTGCCATACTTGAAACCGGCGCTGAAGTGGCGGTGCCTTTGTTTTGTGAAACCGGCGATGTAGTGCGCGTGGATACCCGTACCGGGGAGTATCTCGACCGGGTGAAACGAGCAGGATAGTCCGTGGACCCGCTGCGTCTGACACTGGCGATTTGTGCCGCGCTGTTGGCCTTTGGCTTCTTAGCGTTCTGGTTGGTCAGAGGTCGGCAGCAAATGGTCAAGCATTCGAAGGGCGCTTTGATCTATTCGCTCCTGCTCTTTGCCTCGGCTGCCGTGCTTTATCGCGGCGCTGTGATTGAGCAGATGGCGGCTCCTGCAAGCAAAGCGCAACCGACTCCGACGGTTAAAGTGCATCCATCGCCTTCGGCGGCCGCATCGCCCCAACCGGCGACGCCCGATTCGACGGCTGTCCGGACCCGCATTGCATCAACTGATTTCGTCCGGCAAGGGGACGACGCGCAGTCCGGCACGACTGCCCAACCTCAGGACAAACCCTCTGTCGAAAAGCCGCGGCCGCAATCGGGTAGCCGGAGTCGCCGCGAACTGCTGGTCAGCTCGGACGCGCGGTTGCCTGCCGCCGTCCGCGATTCCAAACCGCAGCCGCCGGTGGAAGACGTTATTGAAGCAGGTGTTCTACACGCCTTTGATTTGATTGAAGTGTTCTTCGAGGAACACGGAAGCGCCTCGGCAGGCGCGGGCAAACGGCTCGCCTCGACCGGCGGCGCGATCGAGTTCGCGCGTGGCTCTTCGCAGTTGAATGAGCACAGCTTGTCCTATCTGCGGAGTGTGGCCTCGCAATTGAAGTATGAGTATTCGGATGGACAGATTGAGATACGTGCACAAACCAATGAGACCATTGCCTCGGCCGAAGAGCGTCTGATGTTGACGCAGTCGCGCGCCGAAGCCGTCCGGAACGTTCTCGCGGCAGCCGGGTTTCCCGCCGACCGGTTAGTACCGGTAGGCTCGGAGACTGCAGGGGAGAATCGCGTGAAGTTCGTTCATCGGCCCAACTAAGGAGCCCTTATGTCCACTCGTCCGACGAAAGACAAACCGCGTCTCGATATCGCGGAGATTCAGAAATTGATTCGCATGATCGAGCGCAGTCCGATTACTGAGTTCGAGCTTGTTGAAAATGACCTAAAGATACGCATTTCGAAAAACGGCAGTCACCCTGAGATCACGATGATGCCGGCGCAGATGGCCATGCCGCAGATGGGCTACGCGCCGCAGCAGATGGCCGCGATGCAGGCCCCGCTGGCCGCGCCGACCGCGCCCGCGGCCGCGTCGGAAACACGTGCGCCGTCTGCGAACACCGTGGACGTGAAAGCACCGATGGTGGGAACGCTCTATCGCGCGCCCTCGCCTGACGCCGAGCCGTATATTCGAGTCGGCGACATGGTGGAGCCCGGAAAAGTGCTTTGCATTATCGAAGCGATGAAGCTGATGAATGAAATCGAATGCGAAGTCAAGGGCCGCGTTGTCGAGATTCTGGTGGACAACGCACAGCCCGTCGAGTTTGGTCAAGTCTTGTTCCGCATCGAACGGGCGGGATAATGTTCAAGAAAGTACTGGTGGCCAACCGCGGCGAAATCGCCTTGCGCGTGATTCGCGCCTGCAAGGACCTTGGCTTGCGCTCCGTGGCCATATTTTCCACGGCTGATCGGGATTCGCTGCATGTTCGGTTTGCGGACGAGTCCATCTGCATCGGTCCGCCGCAAGCTGCACAGAGTTATCTTTCGCCAAAGGCGATCATCGCCGCCGCCGAGATTTCCGGCGCGGACGCGATTCATCCCGGATACGGGTTCATGGCCGAGAACTCGGATTTCGCGCGCATTTGCATGGCCCACGAAATCGTTTGGATCGGACCTGATCCGCAGGTCATTGACTTGATGGGCAACAAGTCGGAAGCCAAGCGCACGATGATCCGGGCCAAGTGTCCGGTGATTCCCGGCAGTGACGGCCCGGTGGCCAATGCCGCCGAGGCGCGCAGATTGGCCGAGGAGTTTGGTCTGCCGGTCATGATCAAAGCGGTCGCCGGCGGCGGTGGACGCGGCATGCGGTTAGTGACCGACATGAATGCCGTGGAGACATCGTTTGAAATGGCCAGTGCGGAAGCCGAAGCCGCGTTCAGTAACGGCGACTTGTATCTTGAGAAGGCCATCATCGAACCGCGTCATGTCGAAGTCCAGGTTCTTGGAGACGGTCGCGGCGGCTGTATTCATCTGGGTGAACGCGACTGCTCCATGCAGCGGCGCCATCAGAAGTTGATCGAGGAATCGCCTTCGCCCGCCGTTGACGCGAAACTCCGTGAAGTTATGGGCAAGACGGCCACGCAGGCGGCGGCCGCGATCAACTATTCAGGCGCGGGAACGATGGAATTCCTGCTGGCTCCGAATGGTGAGTTCTATTTCATGGAAATGAACACGCGTATTCAGGTCGAGCATCCTGTCACGGAGATGGTGACCGGCACGGACCTGGTCAAGTGGCAGCTCCTGGTCGCTCTTGGTGAAGAATTGCCGAAGCAAAAGGACATCCAAATTCGTGGTCACGCCATTGAATGCCGCATCAACGCTGAAGACGCCGCGCGTGGCTTTTTGCCGTCGCCGGGGACCGTGGCGACCTGGAACCTCCCCGGTGGTCCGGGTGTGCGCGTGGATTCGCATGTCTATCAAGGCTATACGATACCCCCTTACTATGATAGTCTGATTGCCAAGCTCATCGTGCACGGTTCGACGCGTGATGAGGCTCTGGCGCGCACGCGCCGGGCGCTTTCGGAGTTCGTGGTCGAGGGGATTCATACGACGATACCGTTTCACCTGCAAATGCTTGACACCGAGGCCTTTAAGACGGGCAAGGTGCACACCAAGTGGGTAGAACAATACATGGAGCAGCAAGCACAGGCTTGAACATAACTGAAATCATCCTAAAGGACGTCTTGCAATGCATATCCCGGATGGATATCTTTACACCAAGGAACATGAATGGGTGAAACTCGACGGCGGCGTCGCTGCGGTCGGGATCACTGAATTCGCCCAAGGTGAATTGGGCGACGTAGTATTCGTACAATTGCCCGAGGTTGGTACAAAAACGCTACAGGGCGACAGCTTCGGCACGATCGAAGCGGTCAAGGCCGTGGCGGATCTGTATTCGCCGATCACCGGTGAAGTCGTAGAAGTGAATACGGCGCTGGCTGACGCGCCCGAAGTGATCAATCGTGAGCCGTATACGGGCGGCTGGATCGTCAAAATCCGCCCATCTAAGTTTGATTCCGAAGCCGCCAATCTTCTGACGCCGGCGGCGTACAAAGACCTAACCAGCGCGTAGTCTGAACAGGACCCACACGCACTCAACGAATGCGCTATATTCCGAACACCCCCGATGATCGCAGTGCGATGCTGCGCGACATCGGGGTCTCGTCTTTAGAAGAATTGCTTGAGCCGATCCCGGCCGAGCTGCGGCTGAATCGTCCGCTCGCCATCGCCGACGGAAAATCAGAGTGGGACGTCCGCCGCGAAGTGATGGAGTTGGCCGCGCTGAATCAGTCGGCCATGAATCGCGCGTGCTTCATGGGCGCAGGTTCCTACGATCACTATGTCCCCGCCGCTGTGGATGCTTTGGGCATGCGCAGCGAATATGTGACGGCCTACACACCGTACCAGCCGGAAGTCGCGCAGGGTACGCTGCAGGTCATCTACGAGTTCCAATCCATGGTCTGCGAGCTTTATGCGATGCCCGCGGCCAATGCCAGCCTCTACGATTGCGGCACGGCGCTGTCGGAGGCCATCAGTATGGCCCGCGCCCATACCAAGCGCACGCGCGTCGTCTGGAGCGAAGCGGTGAATCCGGCTTATCGCCGGGTGGCTGAGACGAACAATGTCGCGCTCGGGATCAAGTTTGACTGCGCACGTTGTCCGGACGGCTCGCAGTCACACGAAGCCTTATCCATGCTCTTGGGCGACGACGTAGCCGCCTTGGTCGTGCAATACCCGAATTTCTTCGGAGTTGTTGACGACGTACGGAAATTGGTCGCCCGCGCGCACAGCAACGGCACGTTGGTCATCTTCGTCACGGATCCAATGGCCATGGGCGTTTTGACGCCGCCCGGGAAGCTCGGCGCGGACATCGTCGTGGGTGAGGGTCAGCCGCTCGGCAACTACATGTCATTCGGCGGACCGTACCTGGGTCTGTTTGCCGCGTCCAATGAGTTGATTCGATTGATGCCCGGTCGCATCGTTGGTGTGACGAAGGACGTTGATGGGCGTCGCGGTTATGTGTTGACACTTCAAACACGTGAGCAGCACATTCGGCGCGACAAGGCAACATCGAATATCTGCACGAATCAGGGCCTGCTTGCGGCTCGCGCGACATTTTACATGTCTATGATGGGCCCGACGGGCCTGCGCGAGATTGGCGAAGCATCTGCACGTCGAACGATGTACATGATGGATAAGCTGCGCAGTGTGGCGGGCTTCAGCCTCCCGCACCGCGGTCCGCACTTCAGGGAGTTCTTAATGACAGTTCCCGGTAGTGCTGAGGAGTTTGTAATCTACATGGCCGCTCGCGGAATACTGGCCGGCGTACCGTTGACCCGCATGGGTCTGTCGGACGACCGTGGCATCCTGGTCGCGTTGACCGAGAAGCGTTCCGTCGCGGAGATTGATGCATACGTCGAGCATGCGGCGACGTGGCTGCAAGGAGGTGCCAAGTGAGCCGTGACGTTCGCGCTCTGCAGAGCGAAACCCAGCTCATCTTCGAGCAAAGCAAGTCCGGTCGTACGGGCCTGCAGGTACCCGCCACACCGGAGAATCTGCCGAGATACACGCCACCGGCTGGTCTCGCCCGCGAGTCCGCTCCGCGACTCCCGGAAGTAAGCGAGAACATCGTGGTGCGCCACTATACGAATCTCTCGACCCGCAACCATCACATTGATCGCGATTTCTATCCGCTTGGGTCGTGTACGATGAAGTACAACCCGAAGATCAATGACGAGATGTCCGCCTTGCCGGGTTTCGCCGGGCTGAACCCGTGGCAGTCGCCCCGCAGCGCTCAGGGTGCGCTGCAATTGATGTGGGAGCTGTCGCAGTCGCTGATTGAAGTGACCGGCATGGATGCGATCACGTTGCAGCCTGCGGCCGGAGCTCAAGGCGAGTTCACTGCGCTGTTGATGTTCCGCGCCTACCACTTGAAGAATGGCAATGTGCGTAAGCGAATTGTCATTCCTGACAGCGCGCACGGCACCAATCCAGCCTCAATCGTCCTCTCCGGTTATGGCGTCACTCAACTTCCGTCGGATGAGAACGGTCTCATGGACATCGAGGCGTTGAAGCGGACGTTGGATGAGGACGTTGCGGGATTGATGATCACGAATCCGAACACACTCGGCCTCTTCGAAACGAAAATTGCCAAGATCATAGACCTCGTTCACGACGCGGGCGGACTGGTCTACATGGACGGCGCGAATCTCAACGCCTTATTGGGCATTGCCCGACCGGGCGACATGGGCTTTGATGCGTGTCACATGAACCTGCACAAAACCTTTTCGACGCCGCACGGCGGCGGCGGTCCGGGCAGCGGTCCCGTCGCGATTAAGGACAAGCTCTCGAAATTCTTGCCTTTGCCCGTGCTGGCCAAGAAGGGAGACCAGGCACTGTGGGATTGGGATCGACCCGATTCTATTGGCTCGGTACACACGTTCTACGGGAACTTCGGAATGCTCGTCCGAGCGTTAACTTATATTAAGAGTCTCGGCGGCAATGGGTTGCGAGCGATTAGTGACAATGCAATTATTAACGCGAACTACCTGCGCAAGAAGCTGTCTCCGAACTATCTGATCCACATGGACCGTCCGTGCATGCATGAAGCGGTCTTCTCGGGAAACAACCAGAAGGCCAAAGGCGTGCGTACAACGGACATCGCGAAGCGCCTGCTCGACTTCGGGATTCACCCGCCAACCGTCTACTTCCCGCTAATCGTTCCTGAGTGCCTGATGATCGAACCCACGGAATCTGAAAGCAAAGAGACGTTAGACGAGTTCATTGACGTCATGCTGCGCATAGACCGCGAGGCCGGCGAGACTCCGGAACTGCTCAAGAACGCGCCATATACAACCCCTGTCCGCAGACTTGACGAAGCCGGTGCCGCGCGCAACCTCAATATCCGCTTCTTCAGCGACGACCAGTCCTGAGCAGCGGCCCGCGGCGTGGTTGACCGAGCTGGGCCTCGGTTGCTTCGTTGCCGTGGACGTTGAGACGACCGGCATTTCTCCGGGCGACGATGAGATCATTGAAGTAGGTGCGGTTAAGTTTGAAAATGGCGTCGTGGTTGACACGTTTCAGACGCTGCTCGACCCGGGCCGCAAACTCCCGCCCTTCATCATCTCACTGACCGGCATTACCGATCGTGACGTGGCCGGACAGCCAAAATTCTCCGACATACGCGGCGAGTTGCTCGAGTTCATCGGCAACTCGCCCGTCGTCGGACAGAACATCTCCTTTGACGTCAGTTTTCTCGTCGCCTCCGGAGGTACGGATTTTCGCTTTCCGCGCAACACACTACTTGACACCGCGGAGCTTGCCCGGATTTTTTGGGCGGAGCTTCCGCGGTTTTCGCTAAGTAGCTTGTGTTCGGCCTTTGCCGTTACTCTGCACTCCGCCCACAGGGCGTCGGATGATGCGCAGGCGACAGGCGAGATACTCGTTGAAATGATCCGATTCTTGCCGGATCGGGTCTGGGGTGATTTGGCCGCAGAGATTGCTGCCATCGCGGGGAACGGCCACCATCGCTCGGAACAGTTCTTTGACCGCTTGCGCTCACTTGCGTTAGACATAGCACCACCGCAGACGGCTGAAGCTGAGACGGAACCGGACAATTTGGCGGAACTCTCGATTGCGGAACTTGATGACAACGGTCTGTTCAGTCACAACCTGCCGCATTTCACTCCGCGCGAACAACAGGTACAGATGGCGACGGCCGTCGCAAACGCCTTCGTCAATGAGGAAGTGTTGCTCCTTGAAGCTCCGACGGGAACAGGCAAGTCATTGGGCTATTTGGTCCCCGCGTTGGAATGGGCACTGGCCGGCGACGAAGACAGCAATAGACAGGTGGTTGTCTCATCCCACACGCGCTCGCTCCAGGAGCAACTTCTTACAAAAGAGATTGTGGACATTGCCCGGTCCACGCAGCGCCGCGTACCGGCGGCAGTCTTGAAAGGCCGTGACAACTACCTGTGCAAGCGTAGATTGCGGGCCGCGCTGCGCGACGTGGATGGCCGCCTGAGTGACGGCGACCGCCACAAACTTCTGCCGCTGCTGCGCTGGTCACACTTGACCACTCGCGGCGACATCGGCGAAATCGGTGGATTTCGACCGGAGTACGAGCCTCTTGTTTGGTCCATGGTCTGCTCGGATGCCGCTGCATGTTCGGGAGCCGGATGCGGCGCGAACCGCGGCGACTACTATCGGCAGGCGCTGGATGACGCGAAGAAAGCGCGCTTGCTGCTCGTGAATCATGCGTTGCTGGCGACCGACTTTACGCGTTTTCTGGGCGGCGAGGGCACTGAGCGTCGCTTGGTTGTGGACGAAGCGCATCAGTTTGAGCGCGCCATCGTCGCGGCATATTCGTTGAGTTTCAGCCCCGTCGCCGTGCGAAACGTTCTTTCGCGATTGTCTGATGAGCGCTCTTCGCGCGGATTGTTGACCAAGCTCGCGAAAGAATCACGCGACGACGAAGTCAGCACGGAACTTGTAGCGCTGGACATTCTGGTTAAGGCCCTTTATCGCAAGTCTCGCCTGGCCTTTCAGCATGCGGCGGAGGGACTTGGTCAGCAGTTGAACGAGGATACGCGCAAACGCCTTCGCGCGGCCACCCCCACGCAAGAGCACCTCGCGAACGCGTTTGCCGACCTGATATCGGATTTTGAAGAGTTGAGCGAGCGTCTCGACGGAGTGCTGCGGGCATTGTTTGCCGACGATGAAACGCGCCGTGATGTGAAGGAGCGCATGCTTGAGCTGCGCTCGGTGGCCGCATCGTTGAACGAACTGTTGGATACGGGCCGCATGACCATGGCGGCCACGCATGCGAATTATGTATACTGGTATGAAGGCGCAGGGAATCGCGGCGCGGGCGGCGTGTCGCTATCCGCCGCACCGATATCAGTCGCCGCAATTCTGCAGAACGCTCTCTGGACGCAGACGCACGGCGCCGTGCTGACCTCGGCGACGCTGACCCACGAAGGACAATTTGCCGTCCTTGAAAAGACGCTGGGAATTCAGCAGGGTGATACGGTGCGTGTTTCTCGTGCGGTGCTTGATTCGCCGTTCACGCTGTCCAAACAGATGCGCTGCTACTGTCCGAGCTTCCTGCCCGACGCGAAGCAGACGGACGCGCATCACGATCAGGTCGCGGCGATTCTCGCGCGCATTCTATCGGATGTGCCGAGGAATACTTTGGTTTTGTGTACGTCCCACGCCAGCGCGGATGGGCTGATCAAGCGATTGACGCCTGTAGCTCGCAAGCACAATCGTGTGCTCCTGCAACAGCGCAGCGGCCGGGACACTCACGAAATCGTTAAGGCCTTTCGTGAATCGTCGGGCGGCATGCTGATTGGGTCCTCGGCGCTGTGGGAGGGGATTGATTTGGTCGGCGACGCGCTGCAAATAGTAGTCGTAGTAAAACTGCCCTTTGACGTGCCCACGGACCCATGGCAAGAGGCGCGCGGAGAATTAGCGACCGAGCGCGGTGACGATCCGTTCTATGGTATCAGCGTGCCGGCCTGCGCAATTCGTCTGCGGCAAGGGCTTGGTAGATTGATCCGTCATCCCGAGGATCGAGGTGTCGCAATTCTCGCCGATACACGGCTGCTGAATACTCGCTACGGGAAAGTGCTGCAACGGGCTCTTCCCGTGCCGCTTGAACCACGCGCCGACTTGGACACATTGATAGACAGCCTTGACAATTTCTTTCAGAATTAATAACGACTATGCAAGGATTAGATCATATCGCCGTCGCCGTTCCTGACATGGAACAGGCTATCGCCGACTGGCAGCGTTTGACGGGCGCGAAGCTGACGCACCGCGAGCATGTGGCCTCACAGCATACTCATGTCGCGTTTCTGCAGATTGGTGATTTTAGAATTGAACTTCTGGCCGGAGACAGTCCTGACGCCAACGTGAGCAAATTTGTAGAGAAGCGGGGACCAGGTTTGCACCACTTGGCGATCAAATCGCTGGATGGACAGCAGACATTGACTGAATTGGCGCAGGCAGGCGCAAAACTGATCAACGAGACGCTGCGCCCCGGTGCTGAAAACACGCTGGTCGGATTTGTGCATCCGTCGTCATTCGGCGGTGTATTGGTTGAAGTCGTCGAGCATCCCAAGCACGGATAGCAGATGACGCCGGATCTGCAGGAGAAGTTGGACAATCTGCCCAAGGATCCTGGCGTATACATCTTTCGCGACGCCCGCGCCAAAGTCATTTACATCGGCAAGGCGAAGGTTCTGCGCAACCGCGTGCGGCAGTACTTTCAAAAGACTTCCGACGGGCGGCCGCAGTTTGAGATTCTGGTTTCCAAGATCGCGGATGTCGAGGTCATCACGACCAAAACAGAGTACGAGGCGCTGATACTCGAGAGTAATCTCGTTCGCGAGCACAAGCCGCGTTACAACGTCATGCTCAAAGACGACAAGTCGCAGCCGTACCTGCGCATCGTCAATGAGCCGTTTCCGCGGATCTTTTTAACACGGCGGCCCGAGCAGGATGGCTCGCGCCACTTCGGTCCATACGGCGACTTGCGCTATTTGAAAGGACTTCTGCATGTGCTGCGCGGCATGCTGCAGATTCGCACTTGCAACTTGCCGCTGACAGAAGAATCTGTGGCCCGCGGAAAATTTAAGGCGTGTCTCGAGTTTCATCTGGGGCGATGCAATGCACCCTGCATCGGCAACGAGTCGCCGGATGCATACATGCAGCGTGTACGCGACTTCTCGGCTGTGATGAAAGGGAGCGGCGGTGACATCATCGCCCGTCTCCGCGCCGACATGGACGAAGCCTCCGAGGATTTGCGCTTTGAACGGGCTGCCCAGTTGCGCGATTGGCTCGCCTCCATGGAGAACCTGACCCGGCGGCAGACGATCATCTCTCCCGAGCCGATCAATCGTGACATCATTGGTCTGGCCATTCAGGATGAAGATGGCTGTCTCGTCGTCATGCAAGTACGCGACGGCCGCATGCTGGGCCGAGTTCACTATCCGGTGCGGCTGCCCAAAGACACCCCATTGCCCGACGTGCTTGCCCAGGCCTTGCAGATTTACTACGCCCAATCGGCCGTGCCCGATGAACTGGTCCTGCCGTGCGAGCCGAGCGATGCCGAGCCTTTCTATGAATGGCTGCGCTCACAGGCCGATGCCCGAGTGGACGTGCGCATTCCGGCCCGCGGCGAGCGAGTGCAAATGGTGGACCTTGCGCAGCGCAACGCCGATCTCCAATTGCAGGAGCTCCTGCGGTCGCAGACCAAGCGTGAACGGATTCCGGCCAGTTTGACAGAGTTGAAGCTGCGGCTCGGATTGCATGATCCGCCGCGCGAAATCGTCGCGTTCGATATCTCGACCTTGATGGGCGATCATCAGGTGGCGGGTATGGTGGTTTTCAAGAATGGTCGCCCGGCGCGTTCGGAGTTTCGCCGTTTCAAAATCAAAACGGTTGAAGGTCCTGACGATTTTGCGTCGATGCGCGAAGTCGTGAGTCGGCGGTTTTCCCGTTTGCAGAGAGAGAAACAGCCTATGCCGGACCTGATTCTCATTGACGGTGGCAAAGGCCAACTCTCGAATGCCGTTGAGGCACTGCGCGCCCTCGGGATCGATAACGTACCGATCATCGGTTTGGCCAAGAAGCTCGAAGAGATCTATCGGCCCGGCGACAATGAGCCTTTCAATTTGCCCAAGACGTCGTCCGCGCTCAAGTTGCTGCAGCAGGTGCGCGATGAAGTGCACCGCTACGCCATAACGTATCACCGTCTTGTGCGGCAAAAAGAGTCTATGGCGTCCGAATTGCAGGACATCCCCGGCATCGGCGCGGCGCGGCGGAAGTTATTGCTGATGCACTTCCGCACCATGCAGCGTTTGGCCGACGCGACGCGCGACGAGTTGACGGCCATTAAGGGGATCAGCCCGCAACTGGCTGACAAAGTGCTCGAGTTTTTTCACGAACGAAAATCACGAACGGTAGTATGACGATTGCCTATCCGCCCGTAACTTTGGACACCGCACTGGCGCACGGCCTGACGGCCGACGAGTACGAGCATATTCAACGAATTTTGAATCGCGTGCCGACGTTTGTCGAGCTGGGAATATTCTCCGCGATGTGGTCCGAGCATTGTTCGTATAAGAACTCGATTCGCGAACTCAAGCGCCTCCCGCGCACGGGCAAGCGTGTACTGGTGGAAGCGGGTGAAGAGAATGCGGGGCTGATTGACATTGGCGACGGCATGGCCGTCTGTTTCAAAATTGAGAGCCACAATCATCCATCGGCGATCGAGCCGTTTCAGGGCGCGGCGACGGGTGTAGGCGGCATTCTGCGCGACATTTTCTCGATGGGCGCGCGCCCTATCGCGGCCTTGAACTCATTGCGATTCGGCGATCCCTCTCATCCGCGCACCGCGCAATTGCTCGACGGAGTCGTGCGTGGAATCAGCCACTATGGGAATTGTTTCGGCGTTCCGACGGTCGCGGGCGAGGTCTATTTTGATGCATCCTACAACGAGAATCCTCTGGTCAACGCGATGGCAGTCGGAGTCGTTGAAGTGAATAAGATCATTACGGGCGCGGCCAAAGGCGTTGGGAATCCCGTGTTCGTTGTAGGTTCCGCGACTGGACGCGACGGCATCCACGGCGCATCGTTTGCTTCAGAAGACCTGTCCGAGTCCTCGAAGGAGAAGCGCCCGTCGGTGCAGATCGGCGACCCCTTCAAGGAAAAGCTCCTGCTCGAAGCAACGCTTGAATTGGCCGGAACGGATGCGTTAGTTGGTGTGCAGGACATGGGCGCCGCAGGAATTTGCTGTTCCTGCAGCGAGACGCCGGCGCGTGGGAACACCGGCATAGTGCTCGACGTGAACAAGGTGTCGCGCCGCGAAAAAGGCATGAACGCCTACGAAATCTGCCTATCAGAGTCGCAGGAACGGATGTTGGTCGTGCTGGAACGCGGCAAAGAGCATCATGCGCATGAAATATTCGGGAAATGGGACCTGCACGCCGATCTGGTGGGTTACGTAACTGACGACCTCGATTTTACAATTATCGAAGACGGTGTGGAGGTCGGGCGTATTCCCGCGGCATCACTCGTGTTAGGCGGCGGCGCCCCGCAGAACGTGCGCGAGCATGAGCGTCCTGAGTCGCTGGACCCGCTTTTGTCGTTTGATCCAACGCATCTGCCCGATCCGTCGGATTGGAACGACGCACTCGTGGCCTTGCTTGGTGCACCGAACATTTGCAGTCGCAGAATGGTCTTTGAGCAGTACGATCATACTATTGGAGCATCCACGGCGCAGGGTGGCGGGCGCACCGACGCCGGTGTGGTGCGGGTACCAGGCACGAACAAGGGTCTGGCACTGTCCGTGGACTGCAACTCTCGTTATGTCTCGGTGGACCCGCGGCGCGGAACCGCTCTCGCAGTATTCGAAGGTGCCCGGAATGTCGCGTGTACGGGTGCGGTTCCCGTTGGCATTACCAACTGCTTGAATTTCGCCAATCCGATGAAGCCGCAGAATTACTTCTTCTTCCACGAAGCCATCACCGGGATGTCTGACGCCTGCACGGCCCTGGATATCCCTGTCACCGGCGGTAATGTGTCCTTTTACAATGAGTCTCCCGCTGGCCCGGTCCGCCCGACTCCTGTGATCGGCATGGTTGGCGTGATTGACGATGTTAGCAAGCATGTCGGGATTTCATTTCGCAGCGAAGGGGATTTCATCGCACTGTTAGGCGAAATCGGACCTGACTTGGGCTGCAGTGAATATCTGGCCACAATGCACGGCGTCACGGCAGGAGCCCCTCCGCGCCTTGATATTGAAAACCATGTCAAACTGATACGCCTTCTGCCCGAGCTCGCGCGGCAACGAGTGATCGCTTCGGCCCACGACATTTCGGAAGGCGGGCTGGCGGTGACAGTTGCCGAGTCATGCATGGCCGGGAACATTGGCTGTTTGTTGACGTTTCCATGGAAACAGCGGGTCGTGGACACCCTGTTCGCCGAGACGGCCGGATGCGTTGTCGTAAGTGTCGAGCATGACAACTGGCCTAAGCTCAAGGAGCTTTGCCAGTTGATGGAAGTGCCTCTGCAGATGCTCGGCAGGGTAGGAGGGGAGCTGATTGTCATCAACGATTGGATCACCTTGCCTCTCAGTCTGGCCAGCGAAATCTACGATCATTCGCTCAGCACCCGGCTGGGTCGGTAGTCTCGCTGATCAGCAGAAACTCATTAGAAATAGCACATTAGTATCCCGCACCCCGTATTGCATATTGGGTCTAATCTGATTATATTATCGGGTTAAAGCGGGTCGCACCCGCCCGATCGTCTTTACCCCCGTAGCTCAGTGGATAGAGCACCGGCCTCCGGAGCCGGGAGCATGGGTTCGAGTCCCGTCGGGGGTGCCACAATGCCGATTATGCCAGAGGAAGCACCTACCCCACCGCCTGCCGAGCAGTACGAAGTCAGCGAGGACGAGAAGCTCCTTGCTGTGCTGGCGTACGTCCCGGTCGTCTGTTTTGTGCCGTTCTTCAAGCGCGAAGAATCCGCATTTGTGGCGGGCCATGTCCGCTTGGGGATGGCGCTGTTTTTCATTGAAATCCTGGCGCTTTTGCTGCGTTTCCGGTTCATCTGGGATTTCGTGCTGTTTTTCTGCGTCGTTTTGGCGGTGCTCGGTATATTGAACGTCTTTAAGGGGCGTGGTTTCTTTGTTCCTTTTCTGTCCGACATGTTCAGTCGCAAATATTGAGTCGTTGAGTTATAACTTTTGTCAGCCGTTGGAGTAGTGGTTTGAGAATTTCCGAGAAAGTAGCCCAGTTCAAAACCGCACGTGAAGTGATGGCGGCGGGAATATATCCCTACTTCCGCGCGATTGAAACGGACCAGGATGCCGTTGTCAAAATTGACGGCCGCGATATTCTCATGCTCGGTTCAAATAACTACCTGGGCCTGACCAATCATCCGAAAGTAAAGGAAGCGGCGCAGCAGGCAGTGCGCGATTTCGGCGCGGGTTGCGCGGGTTCCCGATTCCTCAACGGGACGCTGAGTATTCACCGTGAATGCGAAGAACGACTCGCGGAATTCTTGCGCAAGCCCTCGGTGCTGCTGTTCACGACAGGCTACCAGGCCAACCTTGGAGCAATCGCGACGCTGGTGACGCGGAATACGTGGTTGATCGCGGACGCCCTTTCGCACGCTTCAATCATTGACGCGACACGGCTATCCTTTGGCAGAATCGCCAAGTTCCGGCATAACGACATGGCCGATCTTGAGCGACTGTTGCGGGTTCACCAGGGCAAGGATGTTATCGTAATCACGGAAGGCGTATTCTCGATGGAGGGCGATACCTGTGATCTGCCTGCTGTCGTGAAGTTGTGCCAGAAGTACAACGTTGATTTGATTCTTGACGACGCCCACGGCGTCGGCGTATATGGCCCCCACGGCGACGGCACAGCCGGGCATTTCGGACTGACCGACGAGACCGACGTGATCGTGGGCACCTTCTCGAAGTCGCTGGCCGCCATTGGCGGTTTTGTGGCCGCTTCGGAAGATATCATTCACTTCCTGAAACACCATGCGCGCGCCTTGATCTTCTCGGCGAGTCCGCCGCCGGCGACAGTCGGCGCGGTCTTGGCAGCACTGAAGATCATTGATGAAGAACCTGAGCGCCGTGTTCAGTTGTGGAGCAACGCAAACTACTTGCGCAACGGACTCAGGAATCTGGGTCTCGATACGGGTCATAGCAACACGCCGATCATACCGGTTGTGGTTGGTGACGCGGTGAATTCGTTCAAGGTCTGCAAGATGATGCAGGATGAGGGTATCTTCATCAATCCGGTTGTGCCGCCTGCGGTGCAGCCCGGCCAGAGCCTGATTCGCTTCTCGGTCATGTCCACGCATACTCATGCGCAGCTCGATTTCGCGCTGGACAAGATCGCCAAGATATCCAAGATCATTCCATTCCGCGCGGAGGCCACTCATTCCGATTCGCATAGTTCCGGTTCAGGATCCGGTGATGCTGACCCGCTTTCTCAAGTTTCCCTGGCAAGTACAGGGTAGCGATCCGCACTGGGTGCCGCCACTACTTTTCGATCAGCGGAACCTGTTCTCCCCCAAACATCCTTTTCATCAACACGCGGTTGTCAAGAGCTTTTTGGCCGTTGATGACCGCGATTGTGTAACAGGGCGTATCTGTGCGATCGTCAATCGCGCGCACAACGAGTTTTGGAAGGACCGTGTCGGTTTCTTCGGCTTCTTTGAATGTGTTCGCGACCAGGAAGTGGCGCATGCGTTGATCGAGGCCGCTGCCTCGTTCCTGCGGGACCAGGGCATGGATGTGATGCGTGGCCCGATGAACTTCTCGACGAATGAAGAGTGCGGTCTGCTCGTGGACGGCTTTGACACACCGCCCGCCGTGATGATGACGCACAATCCGCCGTACTACGCGGATCTGATTCAGGCGGAGGGTTTTGCCAAAGAAAAGGACCTGCTCGCCTACGAAATGCACGAAGGTGAGCTGTCCGAGCGCGTGCGGACAATCGGTCGCAAGTTGGAAGAACGGTTGGCGATTCGCTTCCGGACCTTCAATGCCAAGGATTTTCGCGGCGAAGTGGAGCGGTTCAAACTCGTCTACAATTCCGCCTGGGAAGAGAACTGGGGTTTTGTGCCCATGACCGACGCCGAGATTGATGTGATGGCTGCGGGCCTGAAGACGGTTCTCGACGCGCGTCTGATTCAATTCGCGGAGACGGACGACGGTCGCACCGTCGGGTTCATTCTTGGACTGCCGGACCTGAATGTGATATTCAAGAAGCTCAACGGCAAGCTCTTTCCGTTCGGCATCATCAGGCTCTTGCTGAATAAGCACAAGACGGGCCGCGCGCGCATTTTGGCCATGGGCGTTCTGCCGGAGTTCCGCAAGAAGGGCATTGACACCGTGCTGTACTTGCGCGCCTACGAAGCCGGCACATCGGTCGGCTATGGCTGGGGCGAGTTTTCGTGGGTGCTGGAAGATAACGAGATGATGAACAGCGCCGCGCAATCCATGGGTTCCAAACCCTATAAGCGGTGGCGCATATATGACCGAAAGTTGTAGCTAATTCCATGTTCTCCGAGGTGATCACAGCGGCGTTACTGGGGGTGGATGCATATCGCGTCCGCTCGGAGTGTCATCTCGAAAACGCCTCCGAACGCTCCACAGTAGTCGTCGGTCTGCCTGACAATGCCGTGAAAGAAGCGCGGGAACGCATCGCCGCGGCGATTAAGAACTCCGGCTACGCGATGCCATTGCGCAAGGTCACCCTAAACCTTGCCCCGGCTAATATTCGCAAAGAGGGCAGCAGTTTCGACCTGCCGATGGCGCTGGGCATCTTGGCCGCATCCGGGCAACTGGTCCCCGATGCGTTGCGGGATGTCGCGGTAGTTGGCGAATTAGCGCTCGACGGCCATGTCCGTCCCGTGCGCGGGGTTCTGCCTGTGGCGCATGCCATGGCTCGCGAGGGCGTAGCGCGGATGATTGTGCCCGACGGCAACGCCCGCGAAGCCGCGCTGATTCCCGACGTGTCTGTCTATCCGGTTGGCACGTTGCGTGACGCCGTGGACTTTCTCAATGGCCAGTTGCCGATTGCGCGCTTCACAGTAGACCACCAACAATTGTTTGATGAGTCGCGCGAGCCCGTCGGTGACTTTTCAGACGTGCGCGGGCAGGCTTCGGTCAAACGCGCGCTCGAGATTGCAGCGGCCGGTGCGCACAACGTCTTGATGATCGGCCCGCCGGGTTCTGGGAAAACGATGTTGGCCAAGCGTCTGCCCGGGATTCTCCCGGAATTCAGTCTGGACGAAGCGCTCGAAACGACTCGCGTCCATTCGGTCGCGGGCCTGCTCCGGGATGGCCAGGCCATCGTAGCCAATCGGCCATTCCGTTCGCCGCATCATACGGTTTCCGATGCCGGGTTGATCGGCGGCGGCATGATTCCGCGACCGGGCGAAGTTTCACTCGCGCATCATGGCGTGCTGTTCTTAGACGAACTCCCCGAGTTCCACAAGAACGTACTGGAAGTTATGCGGCAGCCGCTCGAGGACGGTGTCGTCACGCTGTCCCGCGCGGCAATTACGCTCTCGTACCCCGCGCAGTTCATGCTCGTCGCGGCCATGAATCCCTGTCCTTGCGGTTTTGCAACAGACGCGGATCGTGAGTGTAAATGCACGCCCGAGCAGATTCGCCGCTACGTATCGCGCATTTCCGGACCGCTTCTGGATCGCATTGATCTTCACGTTGAGGTCCCGCGCGTCACGTGGAATGAGTTGTCGGCGCCTGCCGCGCAAGATGACACGAAGCATATTCGCAGTCGCGTGGAACTCGCCCGCCGCAAACAGCGCGAACGCTACGAGAAATACCGCTCGAATCTCTACGCCAACGCGCAAATGAACAATAAAGAGATCGAGCAGTTCGCGCCGATTGACAGCCACAGCCTGGAGCTGCTGCGACAGGTTGTCGAGAGCATGGGCCTCTCCGCGCGCGCCTATCATCGTATTCGAAAGGTCGCTCGCACCATCGCGGATCTGGGCGGCTGCGAAGAAATCGAACTGCACCACGTCACGGAGGCCGTGCAGTACCGCTCATTAGACCGCTTAGGTGAATTGGTCACATGACCAGCGGACCCGGACAGACATTTATGGCGGCACGTTGGGTGGACGAGCTCCTCAGTCCGCGTTCAGACCGCCCGCTGCTGGTCTATCAGGGCAAGAAGGTCAGCGCTTCTGCCATGGCCGAAGAGGTTTCCGCCGTCCGTGCAAATCTCGCTTCGTCTGGGGTCATGGCGGATGGAATTGTGGCCGTTGCCTGTGAACGCACGCCAGGTTGTGTTGCGGTCATACTCGCCTGTTTGGCGGAAGGCGTCGCCCCATTCCTCGTTGACCCTCGGCAGGATTTTGATCTGCTTTGCAAATTGATGGATGCCCTGCGCGTCCAAGGCGTCTTCGGAGGTTCAGCCCTTGACTCCTCGGCAGTGCGGTCACGCCTACCGTACCTCAAGTGGAGTGGAGAAACTGGTCCGGCAAGCACCGTCAGGCGGTCTACTGCGACCGACGCGACGACCGAGGGCGGTTTCTTGCTGCACAGCGCTGGCACCTGCGCTCTGCCGAGAGTTTATCACCATAGCGGCGCGGCGATTGGTTGGCAAGCTCAATCGCTGATCCAAGCGTTGCGCCTGAAGTCTGGCGCGGAGCTCTGGTTCACGGGTAACCTGGCACAGTCACCGGCGTTCGCGCTTGGGCTGTGCGCCGTACTATCGGCAGGTGGTATGTTGGTGATTGATGATCCTGCCGAGTTCCTGCCGAAAGTCACTCGAAAGCTCGACTCGCAACGTATCTTGTTGCTGTGTCAAGCTTCTGATCGCCAAGCCTGGAACGCTGAGAAGCTGCTGGGAGTGAAAGCAAAAATATCCGCGGTGATGGTCACTGATTTCGATCTGTCGGAAGAGTACGCGCAGATGCTGGCGAATGCCACGGATGCCGCAGTATGGTGCGGCTACAGCGCGACGGAAGCGGCGGGCTTCTTGACTGTCAATTCAGTGCCGGGCGTTTGGCCGGCGGAATCGGTCGGAAGACCTATCGGCGGCGCTGAGCTGTTGGTCCACGACTTGGAAGATCAGCGGGCATCGGCTGACAGGTTGGGCCGCATATTATATAATGGCGCGCCATCGCCCGTTCGGGTCGTCTCGCTGACCTTTCAGGCGAAGGGTGAACCTGTGCGGACGGTACAAGCGACGGGGGACTGGGGGCGAATCGACGCCAATGACTTCATTTATCTGGCTGGATGTGACCGCTCGGTTTTTTCGCGCGGCGGTTTTCTCGTAGAAGCCAAGGCAGTTGAAGACGGCCTGCGCGGACTGGACGGGATTGCCGAGGCGTTTGTGTATGGCGTTCCGACGGATGAAGTTGAACATGAAGTCAATGCTGCGATCTTACCGCGCGCCGGCTCGATTGACCTCAATCAAGTGGCGGCACACTTGACCGACAAACTGCCCCGCTTCATGCACCCGGAGCGTGCGGCCATAGTGCCCGCCCTGCCGTACACTCCCACCGGCAAACTCAAGCGCATCCCCGGCACCTCTGCGCCCAAGAACACTCCGAAGAATGCGGAGCCGGAAGGGCGGAACCCGGCCGCTGAGCAGCAGGCGGCTGCCGAGTAATCGGCGCATTACAGGATTCGACCGTCGAAAAGGAAAGAACATGGTTTTGGTAGAAGTCATTGGAATTTCGGTCTGCCCGCCTTATCAAGGCTATGTGGTGATCTTGAAGGAGAAGGACGGCGAACGCTGGCTTCCGATCTTTATTGGCGCTGCGGAAGCACAGAGCATTTCGCTTCTGTTGCAGGGACTGGAGTACGCGCGCCCGATGACCTACGACCTCTTCGCGGCGATCTTGCTGGAGAGCGGCATTGAGGTCCGCGGCACGACCATATGCGACTTGCGTGACAATACTTTTTACGCTGAAGTCGAGATGAAGATCGCCAATGGCGAGATTCGACGCATTGATGCGCGCCCGTCGGATGCCATCGCGCTTGCGCTGAAAACGAAGTCCGCGATCTCTGTATCGAAGAAGGTCATGGATGGAGCGGCAGTCAGTAACGAACCGGTCAATCGCTCCATCGTTGAACAGATTGCCTACCTGCATCAGAAGCTCAAGGAGTGCGTGGAAATGGAAGCCTATGAAGAGGCGGCCAAAATCCGCGACCATATACATTCTTTGGAAACCAGGTTGACGGACCCCGAGACCGATGACGCTCCCGGGTCGCCTGAAGAACCAAAGTGATCCCCTCCGCCGCGGTCGGATTCTAAGTTTATTAGGATATTACGCTTAGATTCAGGATATTGGACTCTTTTGTAGCGGTTTTGTGGCTTGATATTCACCCAAAGTCTTGTTATCTTTATTACTTCAGTTCTCCTGCCGTGAAGATACATTTGCCCAGCTATCCCAACGGGATTCACGAGATCATTGAAGACCTGAAGCCCTCGGAACTGGACCTGAGTCCCGCCGAGTTTCCTGAGCCGATTCATGTCAAGGCCCGGCTGGATCGGCATGATCCGTATTTTGATTTGCGGATTAAGCTGGCCACGACAGCCATTGCGGACTGCGATCGCTGCCTCAGCGAGACAACGATCTCGATTGAGACTGAGAATCCGCTGCTTTTTGTCATGGGTCAGCCCCCGGGTGGCGAGCCCGTTGACGACGATGACATCACGTACGTCCGGCAAGGCACGGTCGAACTCGACCTGTCTTCAGACGTGCGCGACTTCTTAATCCTGGCCTTCACAGGCCGCCATCTGTGCAGCGAAGACTGCCTGGGTCTATGCGTGAATTGCGGCGCCAATCTCAACGACGGCCCGTGTAATTGCCCGACGAATTAGTTTTTCATTAACCATAGAAACGGAAACCTAACATGCCAGTACCGAAACGACGCGTCGGCAAGTCACGCCGTGACCGCCGCCGTGCCAACTTCAACCTGAGCGGCCCGGCGTTGGCGACGTGCTCGAATTGCAAGGCCACGATTGCGCCCCACCGTGTCTGCCCGTCCTGCGGCTACTACAATGGCCGTTTTGTCCTTCCCGTTAAGAACAGCTAACCGCAACTACTCTTGTCGTCCATGGTCATAGCCCTGGATGCAATGGGGGGCGATCACGCCCCGCGCGTGCCCGTCGAGGCTGCTTGTCTGGCGACAGATGAATTGCCCGATGTCAAGGTCACACTGTTTGGCCCAGAAGCCGCGTTGCGCACGGAACTTGGCCGTCTAAACCGCACCACGGACGACGGCCGTTTGCGCGTTGTCCATGCTCCCGAAGTCATCGAGATGACCGACTCGCCGGGTAAAGTCGTGCGCTCGAAGCCCCACAGCTCGCTGCTGATGGCGATTGATGCACACCAATCCGGTGAAGCTGCGGCCATTGTGTCCGCCGGCCATACCGGCGTGCAAATGGCGGCCAGCTATCTGAAGCTTGGTTTGATCAAAGGTGTTCGCCGTCCGACCATTGGCGGGCTCTTCCCGCAGGGTGGAGGCCGCTTTTCCATTCTGCTGGATGTCGGCGCGAATACCGATTGCAAACCGATTAACCTGCTGCAGTTTGCGATTATGGGCGCGACATACATGGAATTGCTCATGGGCATGGAAGCGCCGCGCATTGCGTTATTGTCCATTGGTGAAGAGAAGACCAAGGGGAATGAACTGGTGCTGGCCACGCACTATTTGCTTGAGCAGAGCGGTCTGAATTTCATTGGGAACATTGAAGGGCGCGACATTTTTCAGAACAAGGCCGACGTCGTCGTCTGCGACGGTTTCGTGGGCAACGTCGTCTTGAAACTGAGTGAGTCAATTTTTCACACGTTTATGGCCCGCATGGCTGGTTCCAACGGATCGAATCCGCCGTCGCAAGCGTTAGCGCAGCTTGCCCGCGAGTATGACTACTCCGAAATTGGTGGGGTTCCGTTGCTGGGCGTGAACGGTGTCTCAATTATCTGTCATGGCGGATCTCCGGTTAAGGCGATCAAGAACGCGATTCGCGAAGCGCGTAATATGGTTCAGCGCAACTTGCCCGGAGCACTAAGCGGCGGCGTGGAGCATTTCGACGCCGGCATGCTCGCCCGCGGGATGGCGCGTTACAAAGGCCGAACCGAGAAGCGCGACGAGCTTGAAGTAGAGGATAATGACGATGAGTAAGGGCGTCAAGCCTGTTTCGCGGATAGCCGGATTGGGAATCGGAATTCCGGATGGCGTGTTGACGAACGCCGATTTGGAACGCATGGTGGACACGTCCGACGAGTGGATCACAACGCGCACGGGAATCCGCGAACGACGTATCAAGAAGCCGGAAGAGAAGACCTCGGACTTCTGCATTCGTGCCGCTCGGGAAGCGCTTGAGGATGCGCAAATGGAAGCCGGCGAACTCGATGCGATCATCATCGGCACGATCTCTGGCGACATGCGTTTTCCGGCAACCTCGGTCTTTGTTCAGGAAGCCATCGGCGCCAAGAAAGCGGCGGCGTGGGACGTCAGTGCGACGTGCAGCGGCTTTGTTTTCTCGATGTATAACGCAGACACTTTGATCGCCGCCAAGCGGGCCAAGAATGTTCTGGTTATCGGCACCGAGATGCTCACGCCAATGATCAATTGGGATGACCGTTCAACCTGCGTTCTGTTTGGTGACGCGGCCGGCGCGGCTGTCGTTACTGAAACGACGGATGATCGCGGCATTATGTCGGCGATAATCGGTTCAAACGGCGCACATACTGAACTACTCTATTCTGTCGGCCATGGAACGGCGGCCAAAGCTGATGGTAAGCCCAATACGAATGCATTCATGTACATGAATGGCAACGAGGTGTTCAAACATGCCGTGCGGATGTTGGAACGGACGGCCGCCGAATCGGTGAAAAAGGCGGGGCTGGAACCGGCCGACATTGATTGGTTGATTCCGCATCAGGCCAACCTGCGCATCATTCAAGCGACGGCCGAGCGCATGGGATTGCCGATGGAACAGGTGTTCCTGAACATTCACAAATACGGCAACACTTCTTCGGCGTCGGTCCCCCTGGCGATGTACGAAGCGCGCAAGGAAGGCAAGCTCAAGGACGGGCAGGTTATGCTTTCGGTCGTCTTCGGCGGTGGTTTCACGTGGGGCGGCATGGTGGTACGGTTTTGAATCACAACGGAACTGGATTTTGAGCGGACATAAGACTGCATTTCTGTGCGCCGGACAGGGTTCGCAAACTGTTGGCATGGCCCGTGACCTGTTCGATCGTTATGATCACGTCAAGCGGCGCTTTGCGCTGGCCAACGAGATCCTCGGGTTCGATCTGGCGAAGATTTGTTTCGATGGACCGGAAGACGAACTGCGCCAAACGCGCGTGACACAACCCGCACTCTATGTGCATTCCGTCATCGTCGCCGAACTTCTCGCCGAGCATAATATTACTCCGCAGATTGCTGCGGGCCACAGCTTAGGCGAGTATTCCGCATTGGCATCGGCGGGCGCGTTTAGCTTTGAGACGGGACTGGAATTGGTCAAGGTGCGCGCCGCCGCGATGCAATCGGCCGGCGAGGAGCGCCCGGGCACGATGGCCGCCATCGTCGGACTTGACAACGCCAAGGTCGAAGAGATTTGTCAAGGCCTAGCCTCAATCGGCATCGTGGTCCCGGCCAATTACAATTCGCCGGGCCAGTTGGTAATATCCGGCGAAGTCCCCGCCGTGGAGAAGGCTATGGAGCTCTGCAAGGCAGCCGGTGCCAAACTGGTGCGCAAACTGGTCGTCTCGGGAGCGTTTCATTCACCGCTGATGGCATCCGCCGCCGATAAGTTGGACGACGCCTTGAAGCGGGCCGCGATCAACACTCCGCTTGTGCCGGTTACCTCAAACGTTAGCGGGCTCGCGCACTCCGATGCGGCCGGCATTCGCGTCAAACTGTCTGAACAGCTTCTATCGCCCGTCCGTTGGACCGAAGGACTGCTCGCCATGCAAGAACACGCGCCGACGCGCTGGCTGGAGCTGGGTCCGGGCAACGTTTTGAGTGGATTGCTGAAGCGGACCGTCAACGGCGCGGTTGGACAAACAGTGGGCACCGCAGGAGAATTAGACGCACTTCGGACGGGGGCAACCGCGTGAGTAAACCACTAAGTGGCAAAGTCGCCTGGATAACGGGAGCGGCACGTGGCATTGGTAAGTCCATTGCACGCCGACTCGCAACAGATGGCGCGGATTTGGCTCTAACGGATGTGTTAGCCCCTGATCTTGAACAAACCGCTCGGGAACTTGCCGCTGAGTGCGGCGTGCGAGTGATACAGCAAGTGCTCGACGTTACGGATCGCGACGGCGCCACGGCGTTTGTACAACGGGCCGTGGACGAACTTGGCGGACTGACCATCCTCGTCAACAACGCCGGCATCACGCGCGACGGATTGTTAATGCGCATGTCGCTGGCCGACTGGGAGAAAGTCCTGACCGTCAACTTGACCGGTGCATTTGTCTGTACGCAAGCGGCCACGAAGCCGATGATGAAGGCGCGCTACGGCAAGATTATCAACATGGCATCCGTCGTCGGTGTGATGGGCAATGCAGGCCAGGCGAACTACTCCGCGTCGAAAGCCGGCCTGATTGGCTTCACCAAGTCCGTGGCGAAAGAGCTTGCGGGCCGTGGCATACGCGCCAACGCCGTCGCACCGGGCTTCATTGAGACCGAAATGACGCACGGCCTGACTGACGAAACGCGCTCCGCGTACATGTCTGTCATTCCGTTAAAGTACCTTGGAAAACCCGAAGATATCGCGCAAGTCTGCGCATTCCTCGCATCCGCCGATTCCGACTATGTAACCGGTCAGGTTCTGGTCGTGGATGGCGGCATGCATATGTAGCAAAATGAACAAACCGTTCGATTCTTTCAACCGGAGGCCTTGAACATGTCCGAAATGGAAAGCAAGATCAAGAAGATTATCGCCGATCGCCTGCAGGTGGATTTGGCCAGCGTGACCGACAACGCCAGCTTCGTCGAGGACCTCGGCGCGGACTCCCTCGATCTCGTCGAACTGGTCATGGCATTCGAAGAAGAATTCGGCCTTGAGATTCCGGATCAGGATGCTGAGACGATGAAGTCCGTCGGCGACGCGTTGAGCTACCTGAAGAGCAAGTCCTCGGCGAACGCCTAAACCTCCCTCTAACTATGGCAAGACAGCGAGTTGTCGTCACCGGTTTAGGCGTTGTCACACCGGTCGGCAACGACGTAGCGAGTTTCTGGGACGCGATCACGCACGGTCGTTCCGGCGCCGCTCCGATCACGCTATTTGATCCGGCGGAGTTCGTCACGAAATTCGCCTGCGAGGTCAAAGGCTTTGCAATCGGTGACCTCATGGATCCCAAAGAGGCTCGCCGTTTCCAGCGATTCACGCAATTCGGTATTTCGGCGGCGCATCAGGCGTTAACGGATGCCGGACTTATCGGCGCGGATTCGCCTGTGGACAAGACGCGCATCGGCGTGATTATCGGCTCAGGCATCGGCGGAATTGATCTGTTTGAAGAACAGGTCAAAGTCTACCTCGAACGCGGGCCAAAGCGCATCAGCCCGTTCTTCGTGCCGATGATGATTTCGGACATCGTCTCGGGTCAGATCTCGATTCAATACGGTCTGGGCGGACCGAACTTCGCGGTCATCTCAGCTTGCGCCACGGCCGGCCACTCGATTCATATCGCTACACGATTGATTCAGGCCGGCGAGGCCGATGTGATACTGGCAGGCGGTACAGAAGCCGCAATCACGCATCTTGGCGTGGGCGGCTTCAACGCCATGAAGGCACTGTCCACGCGCAACGATGCTCCCGAAAAGGCCAGCCGTCCGTTTGACTCGGACCGCGACGGTTTCGTGATCGGAGAAGGTTCTGGCGTGCTGGTTCTGGAGAGCTTCGAATCCGCGGTGAATCGTGGTGCCACCATTCACGCCGAGATTCTCGGCGCCGGTGCGAGTGGCGATGCCTTCCACATTACGGCTCCTCACGTAGACGGCGACGGCGCCCGTCGGGCCATGGAAGCCGCGCTCAAGGACTCGGGAATTCATCGCGAGTCCATCGTTTACATCAATGCACACGGCACATCAACCGATGTCGGTGACCCTACCGAAATCCGCGCAATTCGCTCGGTTTTTGGCGCGCAAGCCGAAAAACTCGCCGTGTCTTCCACGAAATCCATGACCGGCCACACGCTCGGCGCGGCAGGAGCGATTGAGGCGATTGCCACAATCCTGGCCACGAAGAACGACCTGATTCCGCCGACAATCAATGTTGAGAATCAGGACCCGGCCTGTGATTTGTTTGTTACACCCAACGTCGCCGTCACCCGTCCGGTGCCGGTGGCCATGTCCAACGCCTTCGGCTTTGGCGGGCATAATTCTTCTCTGATCGTTGCCAAACCGGAGTTCCGCAAAGAAGGGTAAGCATTGGCATGAGTTGGCTGCGCGACATGCTGTTCAGAAGACAGGGGGACATCCCCGCCGACATCTGGCAGCGGTTGCGGAAGCTCGAAGACCGCATTGCCTACCGCTTCAAGGATCCGTTGCTTCTGGTGGCCGCATTGCGCCATCGGAGCATCTTGACAAAAGAGAACTTGGGTCGCCACGAATCCAATGAACGTCTCGAGTTTCTTGGCGACGCGGTGCTCGATTTTGTGATTGCTGAGTACTTTTATCATCTGTTTCCCGGGATGGTTGAAGGTCAGCTGACAAAATTACGGTCGGTCATCGTTTCAGGTACGTCGTTAGTGGGCGCGGCCAAACGACTCGGCTTGGGTGCGTCGCTAATCGTCAGCGACAACGAAGAACGCGCCGGAGGCCGCGATCGCGCCTCTATTCTTGAAGACGCGTTCGAAGCGCTAATCGGCGCGCTGTATCTTGACGGCGGCGTCAAGGCTGCTGCCGCATTCATCGAGACGCACTTGCTTGACAACTGGCGTGAAATTGTGACCAAGGATGAGTACATCAACTATAAGAGTCTCGTCCTGGAGCACGCCCAGGCCAATTCGTGGGACAGTCCGATCTACCGGCTTGTTGAAGAGTCGGGACCGGATCACTCGAAGCGCTTTGTTGTTGAGATTATTCTTAATGGTGTCTCCTACGGCAGAGGAGAAGGGACGTCCAAGAAAACAGCTGAACAGAAGGCTGCATCGGAAGCGGCAGGACGCTTAGGTTTGCTGGGTTCCGATGAACTGAACTTGGATTCTGCTTCCGACTGATATGACTACCCACGATGACGGCGGAGACATGTCGGATGAAATTCGTTATTGTACGCGGTGCGGCGGGCGACTGGTTCTACGCCACATTGAAGGACGTTCGCGGCCTAATTGCCTGGCGTGCGGCCATGTTGTTTACTTAAATCCACTACCCGCTGTCGCGGCCGTTCTGCTTCGGAGTGGCCGCGTTTTGCTTATCAAACGGGGCGTCGAACCTCGTGCCGGCTTGTGGGCCTTGCCCTCCGGCTTCATCGAGCAAGGCGAAACGCCGGAATCAGCAATAGTCCGTGAGGTCTTTGAAGAGACCGGATCACACTGTATGCCGGGCCGCTTGATTTCTGCGGCCACGCATGACGATCACGTGTTCGGCCACGTCTTGGTTCTGGCCTATTGCGCTGTACCTGTTGGGTCTGGTTTGGCCGCCGGTGACGACGCGCTGGACGCACAGTGGTTTGAAACTTCGGCGTTGCCGCCGATGGCTTTTGCCAGTCATATTGAGATCATCCGCACAGCTGAGTTAACGTCCGAATCTGAACTCGATTCTGATCTGGAGCGAAATGGTTAACCGCATATTATTCCTGACGGGCCTGCTCTTGACAACGGCCCTGCTTTTCAACGCGTGCGAAATTAGTGAGACGCGCACAAATCAGGGCACGATCTTCGTGTCCGCGCAGGATACATCCGGCGCTGCCTTAGACGGAGCGCGCATCTGGCTTGACGGCATTCAGACGTCCTCATTTACGCCGGATACATTGCGTCAGGTACCCGTTGGCCTGCACTCGGTTCTAATTTCCAAGCCGGGCTTCCTACCCGCGTCGGTAGACGTGACGGTCAGCGACGACGACTTGGCGCTTGCCGCGTTAGTCGCGGAAGACGCGCCGTTCGCCGCTATTGAGATGGTGGATGCACCCGAGGGAACAACGATATTAATAGACAACAGCCAGTACGCGGTCACGCCGCCGAACCTTGTGGACATCGGCATTGGCAATTGGCTGGCATCTGCGTATTTACCGGGGTATGCGACCACCGCTCCAGCGCGTTGGACGTTGACCTTGGCGCCTCGCGATACGGCGCGTTTGCCGGTTGATTTCACTGCTCTCGCTGCGGGACCGAATCCTGGCGCCCTCGCACCCGTCTTTGAGCTTCCCAGCGACCTCGACAGCGCGATCTTCCGGCTCCAGGACTATCGTGGTAAGATCGTCCTTGTGTCCTTCTTTTTCTACACATGCGTGCCTTGTCTGTCAGAGTTTCCGCACATTCAAGAAGTTTATGCCGATCCGCAGTATGCGGGCTGGCTGGAGTTCTTTGGCCTCGACGCCATTGATCCATGGTCGCTTTTCAGACTGTATCGCAGTGTCAATTCCTCGCTTGGCCTAACATTTCCGTTGCTGCACGACCGATCCCAGCAGACCCGCACGACTCTTTACGAGGTCGCCAGTTGCCCTACAAACATTCTGATTGATCCGACGGGCACGATCCGTTACCGATTCCAGAGCGTCAGTGAAGGTGAATTGCGCAGCGCGATTGAATCCCTTATCGCCGAGTTCGAACAGCCCTCAAATTAATTCGTAACAGAGATCGCAATCGTGAAGACACTTCTTGCTCTAATTCTCTCTGTAATTCTGCTGAATTCCGCAAGTGCCGGCGGCCGTAATTGGTCGCTTCAGCAGGTCAACGGCGGCGACTTCAGCATCGCGAACAACGCTGGTGGTCGTCCCAGCCTGCTTGTGTTTTGGGCGACATGGTGTAAGCCGTGCAAAGCCGAACTGTCCAATCTGAAGGATACGTTTGATGACCTTCAAAGACGCGGCATGAACGTTCTGCTTGTCTCCGAAGACAATCAGAAATCCATGAGCCGTGTGAAACCGTTTCTCGATTCCAAGGGCTTCACTTGGACGGGATTGCACGATCCGGATGGCGAAGTCTTGAAGCTTTACGGCGGCACCTCCATACCGTATACCGTAATGCTCGATCCGTCCGGATCGCCCGTGTTTGAACATCGCGGCGAAATGAAAGACACGAACGCCATGCTCACGCGCGCCAACCAACTGCTCGAGTCTGCCGGTGAATAGACTTCTACTTGCTCTTTGCGCCTGCTGTCTGCTGAACCTTACAGCCTTTGCGCAGCTTGAGGACATTGAACTGGACGGCTCGAACCAATTGCGTTTTGACAATGGCCGTGAAGTAGACACCCGCCGCGCCGGCCTGGAATATCCTGACAATACGATCGCGCGCCGCTTCGTGGAAAACCGTCTGCGCCTCGACCTGTTCAGCGGAAACTTTCGCCTTGGGGGTCGCTACCTCTATTTTCGTCCGTCTGAAGCGGACGTGGATCAGTTTCGCCTGACCGATCAGAACCGCTTCGACAAACGCTACTTTGAAGCGACATTTGATCCGCTCCAACTCCGCTTCGGCCATTTCAGCGATTTGTGGGCTTCGGGCTTGGCCTTGAGTCTCTTTGAGAATCGCGACCTCTATTTTGATTCGGAACTTGACGGGGTGCGCGCGCAGGTAAACGCGGGCTCGGTGAAACTAATTGGTTTGACGGGCAAGACTCAAGCGGGCGCGCTGGTGCCCGAAATCAAGACGACGGCCGGACGCATCGAACTATCACCCGGCAAAGAGCATCTTGGGTTCAGCTACGTCTACCATGACAGTCTGCAAAACCCCGAGACCAGCGTCGCCGGAGTGGATTGGAATTTCACGCGCGGCCCGGTGAACGTGTACGGCGAGCGCGTCTGGAACGAACAGATACTGACAGGCGGAGACGAAGCCGGTCACGCCACGTTCGTGGGCGTCGTGCTCTCCCGCTGGGGATGGTCGCTGCTGGCCGAGTACGCCGATTACAACTACGGCCGCGCCACGCAGATACAAAATCCGCCGACGACCTTTCGCGAAGTTGGACCGCGACTTCTGCAGGGCCGCGAGCCGCACGTCATGAATGTCCCGGACGAAGTTGGTGCGCAAATTGAACTGAATGGATCCCTCGCGGAGAATACATTCGTTACGGGCCACTTCAACGCCAATAGCCGCCATTCAGAAGACGACGAGACGATTCCGCTGCCGACCCTTGAGGAGAAGTACCGCGCTTATTGGGATATTTTTGCCAACGTGGATCACTCGTTCGACGGCGGTCAACAGCTTTTTGTCGAATTAGGAGCGAATGAAGAATCCGCGGCGATCTGGCAGGAACGCACTTGGGGCCAGGTCCGCGCGACGTTTCCTTTTCGTGGTAGTCAGGAGCTTGAGTTTGAAGTCGAACAGCTCTTGATTACGGATAAGTCACGGGACGACGAGAAGTATCACGACATGCTTTACGCCGTCTCGTGGGTTCCGTCACCGACACTCTCACTCTACTTGTCCGTGCAGATGACGGACGATGAAGAGCTGCAAAAGCGTGAGGGCGACGCATGGATGTCCGGTGAAGTCGCCTGGCAACTGGCCGCCGGCAAACATCGCGCAATCCTCTTTTATGGCACTGAGCGCGGTGGGCTGAAGTGTTCAAACGGCGTTTGCCGTCAGGTTCAGGCTTTCTCGGGGTTGCGCTTCACATTGGAAACGTCGCTCTAAGGATGTGCGCGCAAAACGACGCGCGCCGCAACCTGCCCGGCGTGGACAAACTGCTCGAACGCAGTGAACTACGCGCCTATCGCGATCGCATTGCCACTCCGCATTTGACTCGACTCGTGCGCGAGCAATTGGACAGCGCGCGAGAAGCGCTTGCCCGTGGGAAAGAAGCGCCTGACGAAGAACAGCTCGCGCTGCGCATCGTTCGTGAAATCGAGCGTCGCCTCAATTCCGGACCGCGTCGCGTGATTAACGCGACCGGAGTTATTCTGCACACCGGTTTGGGCCGGGCGCCGCTTTCCGCTGCGGCAATCGCAGCCGTTGCCGACACAGCACGATACTGTGACTTGGAATTTGACCTCGAGTCCGGGGACCGCGGGGACCGCCAGAGCCATGTCGAATCGCTCTTGGCTTGGATCACGGGAGCAGACGCTGCGCTCATGGTGAACAATAACGCCGCCGCGCTCTTTCTTGTTCTGAATAGTCTCGCTGCCCGCCGCGAAGTCATCGTATCCCGCGGCCAGCTCATTGAAATCGGCGGCAGCTTTCGCCTACCCGAGATCATGGCACGGGCCGGAGCGAAGCTGATCGAAGTCGGCACGACCAACCGCACACGCATTTCAGATTTCGCCGCAGCCGTGTCGGATAAAACAGCGATGCTGCTGCGCGCCTACCCGTCCAATTTCCGCGTCGAGGGCTTCGCCGAGAGCGTCGAAGTGGCGGACCTGGCGACCTTGGCACACTCTTTTGGTGCTCTGTGTGTAGATGACCTCGGCGGCGGCCTGCTATGGGACTGGGCGAAGCTCGGCATGCCGACCGAGCCGCATGTTGCTCAAAGTTTGTCGGCCGGAGCCGATCTGGTACTGGTGTCGGGCGACAAGGTCCTCGGAGGCCCGCAGGCCGGATTGATTCTGGGCCGTACGGAGCTTGTTGCCAAGCTGAAGAAGTCCCCGCTGGCCCGTGTCTTGCGTCCCGGCAAACTTGAAGTCGCCGCGCTGTCGGCCACGCTGCTGAGCTTTTTGCACCCTGACCGTCCTGCTCGTGAGGTTCCGGTTTGGAGCATGTTCGCGGAAATGCCAGAAACGACGCGCACACGAGCCGACAGGCTGTTGTCTTTGGTGAAGGGCGGCGATTGGGCGCAGATCGAAGTCTGTGAATCACCGGCCCAAGCGGGATCGGGAACGCTGCCGGCGACGCCCCTACCGTCGTTTGCCTTGGCTTTGAACCCAGCGCGTCAGTCGGCGGCACGGTTCGCGCGCGGGCTACGTACTGCGCGTACGCCGGTTATAGCAGTCGTTCAAAATGACACGGTGCTTGTGAACTTGCGCACCGTGTCCGACTCTGAATTGACAGAGCTTGCGGAAACAATCTTGTCGGTTGCGGACAAGAAGGCATAGGTAACTACCATGCTGCGGATCCTGTTGTTGCTCATGGCCGCGGCCTGCGCAGCTCGCGCAGGCACGGTCCAATGGCTGACGCTGGACAGTGGAATTGGTCCCGTCGCCAATGAAATGCTCGAAAGCGCTCTCGACGAGGCCCGGCGCGTGGACGCGGAGGCCTTGGTGATCGAACTCGATACTCCCGGCGGCCTGCTGAAGACCACCCGGATGATGTGCAAGACGATCCTTGCCTCGGACATTCCAGTTATCGTCTACGTTGCACCTTCCGGTGCACGCGCGGGATCCGCAGGCGTGTTCATCACGCTGGCGGCGCATGTTGCGGCAATGGCTCCAGGCACGAATATAGGTGCTGCGCACCCTGTAGGCTTGGGCGGATCCGGCGGTTCGGATACGTCTGGCGTGATGGAAGGCAAAATCACCAACGACGCGGCGGCGTTCGCGCGCACGTTGGCCGAACAGCGCGGCCGAAACGTTGAATGGGCCGAGCAATCCGTTCGCGAGAGCAAGTCCATTACCGAATCTGAAGCGCTCGCCATGGGCGTTATTGAAATCATTGCACCGTCGCCGGATTCGCTGTTGGTCATGCTCGACGGCCGTATCGTTACGGTGGACGGACGGCCTGACACGCTCAGCACCCGTGACGCCGTGATCGCCAAGCCGCCCATGAGCATGCGCCTGCGCGTGCTGGATGTGATCGCCGATCCAAACATCGCGTACATCCTACTCTTGATCGGCATTTACGGTCTGTTCTTCGAGCTGTATAATCCCGGCGCAGTATTCCCCGCCGTAATCGGCGGACTGTCCTTACTGCTATCCTGCTACAGCTTGCAGCTCTTGCCTGTCAATTGGGCGGGGCTGTTGTTGATCGCTTTTGCGATTATCCTATTCGTACTCGAAATCAAGATCACCAGTTACGGATTACTCTCCGTTGCGGGAGTGGTGAGCATGGTACTTGGATCACTGATGCTGTTTCAGTCTGGGACGACCGGACTATCGGTTGGCCTGGAAATTATCATCCCGGCTGCCATCGTGACCGCGCTCTTCTTCGCTCTCGTGGTCGGCATGGGGCTGCGCGCGCAGTCGCGTAAAGTTGTCACCGGCGTTGAAGGCCTGGTTGGCGAAACGGGCACCGTTTCGTCGCCGTTGCACCCTAACGGCAAAGTACTTGTCCACGGCGAGCTGTGGTCCGCTCATAGTTCGCAGGACATTGAGCGTGGCGCCCGCGTTCGGGTTACCGCAGTCAATGGCATGGAATTGTCCGTCGAACCGGTCACAGACCGGATAACCACGTAGAGGAGTAGCCATGTTACCGCTGGTTGCTTTCATCGTAGTGTTCGCTGTATTTGTCATCAGCACCTCGATTCGCATCTTGAACGAATACGAGCGCGGTGTCGTGTTTCGTTTGGGACGTGTCATCGGTGTCAAGGGCCCGGGCCTGATTATCTTGATTCCGTTGGTGGACAAGATGGTCAAGATTAGCTTGCGTACAGTCGTGCTCGACGTGCCGCCGCAGGATGTCATCACGCGGGACAACGTTTCGTTGCAAGTCAACGCCGTCGTCTATTTCCGAGTCATGGATCCCTCCAAGGCCGTGCTTGACGTGGAGAACTATATGTTCGCCACGAGCCAGTTGTCGCAAACGACGCTGCGCAGCGTGCTGGGACAAATCCAACTTGATGAAATTCTCTCCGAGCGTGAAAAGATCAATGACGAACTGCAGCAGATCATTGATCGTCAGACCGACCCATGGGGAATCAAGATTTCACTGGTCGAGCTGAAGCACGTTGACTTGCCGCAAGAGATGAAGCGCGCAATGGCCCGGCAAGCCGAGGCCGAGCGTGAGCGCCGGGCCAAGATCATCGCCGCCGAAGGCGAGCGCCAGGCCGCCGACCAGTTGACCGAAGCAGCCGCCATAATTTCCAAACACCCGCAAGCTTTGCAGCTGCGTTACCTGCAAACATTGGTTGAGATAGCGGCGGAAAACAATTCGACGACGATCTTCCCGATCCCGATTGAACTGCTGAAGCCGTTCCTCGACTCCAAGTCAGACTCCCCTCGCACTTAACCAATACCTATGCCCCGACGCAACTCACGTCCTATCGTCCAACTTGTCGGCAATCTCGCGCGGATTGTTCTACCGTTGCTGGTCATTACAGCGGCGGCTTGGTGGATACTCAATCGGGATGCCACTCCTCAGGGCGACTTACGCGTCACGTCGAGCGTCAAAGGCGTTGATATTTTCGTGGACGGCGTCCAGACCGGCGCGACCACGGACACGGTGTTGACCGGTCTGCCGACCGGTCGCCGATTGGTCACCGTTCGTGCGCTCGGCATGATTGCTGATCCCGAGGTGGCCATCGTGGAGATTCAACGTGACCGGACCGCAGTAGCGGTCTTCACGTTGCGCGACTCAGCCGACGTGGTCAAATCGGATAATATTGCATCGCGTGACCGCGTTCGGCAGGATGCATTTGCGCGCGACGAAGAGGCGGTGCGCTCGATACCGCCTGCACCGGCCCGCCGCACCATGATGGATTATGAAGAGGATGTTGACCGGGAGACCGAACGCTTTGAACGCCCGGTAACGGATTTCATTCCGCATCAGCGCCGATCGGCCGCTGACACTACCGCGACCGACCTCGGCTCGATACCGATCGAATCCGTACGCGCCCTTACAGGCACGCAAATCACAGTCTCATCGGAACCTGTTGGCGCGTTGATCGTGGTCAATGGGGCGCGCACCGGCAACCGTACTCCGCACACGTTTCGCGGGTTGGATCGCGGCATCTACGTTTTCACTCTCGAACTCGATGGGCACATTGTTAAGCCGGATAGCATCGAGGTTTACCTAACAGCTGATTCGCAAGCCGAACTTGCCGCGTTCTCCATGCAGCCGCTGCAACAGCTTCCTGTGCCGCAACTGACCGTGCAAACCAAGCCGTTGGCCGCCGGAATTCGCCTCGATGGCGTCGCCGTTGGAGTCGGTGCGGCTACAATCAGCACGGAGTACGGTACGCGAATTGTCGAGTTTGCGGATGTACCCGGATACAAGACGCCTGAACCGGTGCGCATCAGCGTGACGGCAGATGCTCCGAATCAGGAAGTTGTCGGCACGTACCAGCGGCTGTCGGGGAGTGCCATGGTCGCCGTCGTCCCCGGAGAGAACTTCGTTCGCTTCGATGCGTCGAAGCTCCGGGTCTTCGTGGACGGTGAACTCATCTTGGATGGTCCCAAGGGCAAGTTTGACGCGACCTTGATGGGCAGCTTGTATCCCGGCGAACGCGCGATCAAAGTTCAGTATGAGGATCTTGTTGCCGAAGAAATCGTCGCCTTGATGGACGATCAGGTTGCGGAATTGACGATCCGGGTGGATTCGATGTTCGGCAAGCGCAAACTCAAGTTCAAGTCCAAGACGGATATTCCCCTCGATAAATGGCAGGCGCGCTTCAAGAAGTCCAGCGTCCTGACTCAGAGTTGAAGGCCGTGCGCCGAACGGGCGGCCCTCGCGCAATAGACCCTCAACCCGAGGGTCTTTTGCTGAAGCCGGAACGATTGAACCGCTATCTCGCGCGTCACGGCGTCTGCTCACGTCGCGCCGCGGATGAACTTATCGCCTCCGGCGCGGTTACTGTGAACAACCGTCGGACCACACGACTCGGCGTGACCGTTGATCCCGAAAACGATGTCGTTCACGTTCACGGCCAGCGAGTCCTGGCGGCACTCGATCCCAAAGTGCTCATGTTGAACAAACCCGTTGGCGTCCTGAGCACGTGCAAGCTCAGTCGGGAAGAGGGGACCATAATCCTCGACTATCTTCCGAAGGACCGCCGGTATTTCCCGGTGGGCCGCCTCGATCGCGATTCCGCCGGACTGATGTTGATAACGGACGACGGGGACCTTGCGCATCGGCTGGCCCATCCCAGCTTCGGGTCACGCAAAGTGTACCGAGTTGAAGTTCATCCGCAGCTTGAGTACAAGCAGGCCATGCGGCTTGTTCGAGGCATCGAGCTGGCCGATGGACTTGCGCGCGCCATAGAGGTCACCCAAGTCACTGCTTCCGTCTACGATGTGACCCTGGGTGACGGCCGAAAACGCCAACTGCGCCGCATGATTACGGCACTGGGTTCGCACGTAATTTCGCTGACTCGCATTGAACAAGCCGGCATCAAGCTCGGCAGTTTGCGTCCCGGCCGCTGGCGCGAACTTACTCCCACAGAACTTCGCTTGCTGCGTGCCAAGTTCGCGCAGCCTACTACTTCCAAACACACCGAGGACTAATCATGTTTCTCGTTGACGAAGAAAACCTGATCATTCATAGCATGGCATCGCCGAAGTACGAGTGCCAGATCAAAAAGATTCCAGAAGACAAACGCCGTAAAGTGTACACTCTGGATCAAGTGAAGCGCATGATTGACACGCAGCACAGGCCTCAATATAACGGCTGTCAATGGTGCATGGCCGAGTACCATACATTTGATATGCAGAGCATATTCCGGCGCGAATAATGGGCCGAGTCATCGTCGGCACCGCCGGACACATTGACCACGGAAAATCGTCCCTCGTTCGCGCTCTCACCGGAACGGATCCGGATCGCCTTCCCGAGGAGAAGCGCAGGCAGATTACGATTGACCTCGGCTACGCATTTCTTGAAGATGTCGCCGCGATTATTGACGTGCCAGGTCACGAGAAGTTCATCCACAATATGGTCGCCGGCGCGGCGACGGTGGATTTTGCGTTGCTCGTCATTGCCGCCGACGATGGCGTAATGCCTCAGACTCGTGAGCATTTGCATATTCTTCGATTGCTCGGCATACCGTCGGGCGCCATCGTGCTGACCAAGTGCGGCGTGACCGAGTCATCATGGCGCGAACTCGTCAAAGAACAGATCCGCGAAGTGACCCTCGGTACCTTTCTTGTTGACGCGCCGATCTTCGAAGTGGATTCACTGTCCGGCGCGGGCATTCCTTCCTTGCGTGAGTACTTGGTGAAGACTCTTCCTACGGCCGCCCGCCGATCAGATCGTGGTGTCTTGCGCATACCGATTGACCGCGTCTTCACGATTCACGGCCACGGCACGGTGGTCACGGGGACTTTGCTCTCCGGCACCGTTGAGAAAGAACAACGAGTCGAGTTCCAACCCGGTGCAGTGCCCGCGCGAGTGAAGCAACTCCAATCCAATGCTCGTGAGCATACCGTTCTGCGCGCCGGGATGCGCGCTGCTCTGAACGTCAATTGCGACGAGATTCCTGTGCGCGGGCAGACGCTCACGCAGCCGCATGCGCTTAGGGCCTCGCGCCGTCTCGCCATACGTTTTGAGCAAATCGCGGAAGCGCCGCCCTTGAAGGATCGCCAGCGCGTGCGCGTGTTGATCGGCACACAAGAAGTGATGGCACGATTCCGCTTGCTCGGATCGCGGGATGAGTTTCTTTATGGCCTGCTGTTGCTCGATGAGCCGGTAGTTGCGATATGGAACGACCGCTGTATTATCCGTCGCTATTCGCCGATGGATACATTGGGCGGCGCTCTTGTCTTGGAATCCGACCCGCCGTTGCGGCCGGCTCGCCAACGCGCGCAAGCCGCCGATATTCTTTCGCGATTTGCCGTCACGGACTTGGCCAGCGTGCTTACAGTTTGGCTTGAGTACCGCGCACCATACGGACTTACACTGCGCGCACTCGGCCAGAACTTTGGCGTGAGCGACGACTGGTTAACGACCCACTTCTTGAAGGGCGACAACGCCGTCAGCTTCCACGCCGGCTTCGCATTTCACGCCAGTAGTCTCCGCCGCTGGTGCGATACAATTCTGAAACAAATCGCCGAACTTCATGCGCGGCAAAAAGATGCCACAGGCTTCACATCCGCTCAGCTTGCGGCATCGCTGCGCGCCCTTCCTGAACCGCTGCTGAGTCATGCACTCGCGGAATTGCAGCGGCAGAAACGAATCATCATTCAAGACGGGCTGGTCCGCCTCCAAACAGCGTCAAACACACTCGACGAGAATACGGCCAAGCTCCTCGAGTCAATTTTACAGCAGTTACAAACTGACGGTTTCGCTCCGTCGAATTCAGGCATGCTTAGCGAACGGCTCGGCCGGTCAAAGAGCGACATCGAGCGTGCGCTCGTGATCGCCATGCGCACAGATCGAGCAATGCGGCTCGGGACGGACATGTTCTTCGAGAAGTCCGTCTTTGCGAACGCCGTTCAATTAGTGCGCGACCTGCTCCTGCGCCAGGGCACCGTACAGGTTTCAGAACTTAGCAAAGTTCTTACCTCGTCAAGGAAGTATGTCGTTCCGTTTCTCGAGTACCTCGACATGATCGGCATCACAGAGCGGCGCGGCAACGATCGCGTGCCTGGCCGCAATTTTGAAAATAGTCAATGAACACACGTCGCATTATTCTCGCAATTCTGGATGGCTACGGTCTTGCACCGGCCGGTCCATACAACGCAGTCACGCAGGCTGATACGCCGTATCTTGACGCCATGTGGCGCGATAATCCATCCGCCACGCTGATCACATGTGGCGAAGATGTCGGCCTGCCCGCGGGACAAATGGGCAACAGCGAAGTTGGCCATCTGAATATTGGCGCGGGCCGAGTCGTCTATCAGGATATAACGCGCATTGACGTAGCGATACGCGACGGTTCATTTTATTCGAATCCCGTGCTGCTGTCACTGCTGGCCGAACTGCGCGCGCGCGACGCGACGCTGCACCTATTGGGTCTGATCAGTGACGGCGGCGTTCACTCCTCGTTGAACCACGTACGCGCGATTCTTGAGACATGCCGACGCGACAATTTCAAAAATGTCGTCATCCACGTATTCACCGATGGCCGGGACACGCCACCCCACAGCGGCATGGATCATGTTGCTACGCTGGAACGATGGATGACCGAGATTGGCGTCGGCATAATCGGCACTGTGGCGGGCCGCTACTATGCGATGGATCGCGACAAAAGATGGGAGCGACTCGCCAAGGCCTACGATGCACTGGTTCATGGCACGGGTTTGCACGCCTCAACACCCAGTGCCGCAGTGCAGGCGTCGTACGATGCCGGTACGACTGACGAGTTTATTCTTCCAACCATCATCGCCTCCCAAACGCCTACTCGCATTCAAAATGGCGACGGCGCGCTCTTTTTCAATTTCCGCGCCGACCGCGCTCGCCAATTGACCGCTGCCCTAACGGACCCTGCATTCGCCGAGTTTGCTTGTCCGTTCCAGTTGCGTTCGTATGTTACAATGACTCAATACCATGAAGCCTATCGTTTCCCGGTGCTGTTCCCACCGCAGTCACTGTCAAAGATTCTCGGACAAGTGCTTTCTCAGCATGGTCTTCGGCAATTGCGAATCGCTGAGACAGAAAAGTACCCGCACGTTACGTTCTTCTTCAATGGCGGGCAAGATACCCCTTTTGAGCAAGAGGATAGAATCCTAATTCAGTCGCCCAAAGTGGCAACGTATGACTTGCAGCCCGAGATGAGTGCCCCGGAAGTCACTCAACAACTTTGCAACGCCATTCGCGAGCAACGGTACGAATTCATCTGCGTCAATTTCGCAAATTGCGACATGGTTGGTCACACAGGCGTCATGAACGCGGCGGTCAGCGCTGTCGAAGCCGTTGACGGCGCCGTCAAGCGCATGGTCGAAGCCGCGCGCGCGGCCGATTACGCCTTGCTCATTACGGCCGATCACGGAAATGCGGAACAAATGTGGGATCCGACGACAAACGGCCCCCATACTGCTCACACAACGAATCTTGTTCCTGTCGCGTTGCTGCACGCACCGGTCGGCATGCGTTTGCGCGACGGAGGGCGCTTGGCCGACCTCGCACCCACCATCCTCGAGTATTTGCAAGTCTCGCAGCCTGCGGAGATGACCGGACAATCGCTACTGACTCGCTGAATTCATTGAAGGGTGGGTGGCGGGAAGCGCTCATCATCGCGCTGGCGTTTGGATTGGTTGTGCGCGTTGCGTTGATATTTCAAACGCCGTTTGACCAACCCGTTCAAGTGGGCAAGCTGTCTGCGTATAACGATGAAGTTGCCCACGTCGCCTATACCCAGCACATTTTGCGGACGGGCTCTTTGCCATCGAACGGCGAACCGATTGCCGACTGGCTCGCGGGCGCTACACCCTCCTTTGAGAATTACCAGTCTCCGTTCTATTACATTCTCCATGCGCTTGCCTGCAAGCTGGTCACGGCAGGAGACGCCGATGCCATCGCCTTCGTCGGGCGTTGGCTGTCACTGGCGTGCTGGATTGGGATCTTGGTCGTGGCCTGGCAGCTTTGCGATGAGCTGGTCGGCGGTCGCGGGGGAGCGATCCACTCGGCCACCATCATTCTACTTTCCTTGTCCGGCGTTATGGCTCGCTTCTCGACTCAGGCCGGCAATGAGGCCCTCGCCTGGCTTGTTGCGGGAGTCATTTCCCTAGCGTGCCTCAGGAGCCTTGAAGTCCGACGTCCGTCCACTCTCGCCGCAATTGCCACGCTTTTCGTCATCGGCCTGTACGTTAAGGCGTCTCTGCTCTTGGTCGCACCATTCGTTCTCTATACGCTGTTTATCGTAAGTGACAAGTCACCCGCCCGATTCGCTCTGACACTTCTTGCAATTGCGATAGCACTGGCGCCGTTGGCGTGGCGCAACGTCGAGCACTTTGGTGGATTCCTGCCGCTATCCGCCGGATTTGGCGCGGCTTTGTGGCATTGGCCAAGCGCGACGTTTCTATCTTACTTCACACGTTCAGCGATCTTTCCCTGGAGCGAGTTGTGGGGTGGAGCCAAGGGCGGGGTCTTGATGCTCCCCGGCTTGGTCTTGCTTACGGCGGTCGTGGGCGGTATCTTTCGCAGGCGCGTGCAATCACCATTGATGATGCTGTTCGCTCTAACTGTTCTATGTGGATTCCTATGGCTGAATTTGCGCTACGATCAAGCCGAAGGTCGCTATTTATTTGTGGCGTGGCCCGCCATTGCCATCGGAATCGCTAACCTGCCGGTCCGTCTGCAATCTCCGTGGCTCTTCCTGCTGATCTTTACTCTACCTTACCTGCTTTTTGTCGTCTAATAGTGTATCCCATCGGCTGCGCGCGCTGACCAAAGAATCCGCTATCTATGGTCTTGCGCACGTACTAACTCGGTCCATTACGTTCCTGCTGCTGCCGTATTACAGCCATCGCATGTCAGCAGCGGACTACGGCGAGCTGTCGCTCTACTATCTGTTTCTGGCGGTAATGTATACGTTCTATGCGTATGGCATGGACATCGCCTACTTGCGTTTTTACAATCTGAGCGATCACGGGCGTTCGAAACCGGTCGTAACCGGAACCACGATCGTGCTCGCCCTCGGAACGAGCCTCGGATTGAGCGCGGTGCTTGCTTTGGTCAGCGCCCCAATCGGCGATCTGCTCATCACTACGCCGCAAGATCCGGCGACCGTTGCACCAAACGTGCTGATCTGCATCGGCGTATTGTTCTTTGACACCATAGGTGCCTATCCGTTTCTAAGACTGCGAAGTGAGAACAGGCCGCTTGTCTTCGCCGGACAGAAGCTGATTAACGTCGCGGTGACTCTTGGACTGAATATCTATTTCATCGAAGTGATGGGACTCGGCCTGCAAGGCGTCTTGATCGCGAATCTGATCGCGAGCATTCTGACCGCTCTGCTGCTGATACCGGGAATATGGCGCGACATCGAATGGAAAGTGGATGGTCCGCTGTTACGCGAGATGCTGCGTTTCGGATTGCCTAATATCCCGACGTATCTGTTCGTTATGATTGTGGAACTCGCCGGCCGCAAGGCTATAGAAGTTTACCGCGGTTCGGAAGAGGCGGGCCTGTACTCGGCGGGCTACAAGCTCGGGATGTTCATGGGCGTTATCAATGCGGCGTTTCGTTTTGCCTGGCAGCCCTTTTCGCTGAAGCACGCCTCCGACGAGCAAGCGCCCGTGCTATTCTCCAAGGTCCTCACGTATTACGTGCTGGCCTCAATGTGCTTCACGGTATGGCTCTCGCTGCTGGCACAACCGCTGCTGACCGCTGATCTCCCGATTGTCGGACAGATCATCGCGCCCGCATTCTGGGCAGGGTTCACCGTTTTCCCGTTGATTCTCTTTGCCCACATCTTTGATGGTATTTACGCCAACTTGATGGTCGGCATTTTCTTGAAGAAGGCAACCCGGCGGCTTCCCATGGTCACTGGCGCGGCGGCCGCTGTTACAATCGTCGGCAACCTGCTGCTTGTTCCAAGGTATGGAATGCTCGCGTCCGCTTGGGTGACGCTTGCCGCATTCATCGTGCAGGCCATGCTGATCTTCAACGTCGCCAATCGCCTCTATCCGATTCCTTACGAGTGGCCGCGCATCTTGCTGCTCTTTGGAGTCGGATCGCTGTTCATCCTGACGGCCTCGTACATCGATCTGTCCGTGCCTGCCCGCCTTGGACTTGCAGTGGCGTTTCCGTTAGTGCTTGTTGCACTCAGATTTTTCACTCCGCAAGAGTTGCGCACGGTGCGGCGTATGTTCGGCGCATGAAGATTCTCTACTTGGCGCCGGAGCATGTATCCGGCACTCTGTCTTTGTTCAAACGCGAACACGAGCGCCGCGGTGACACATGCCGTTTCATCACTTTCTGGCACAGCCGCTGGGATTTTCCCGACGACATTTGCCTGAACTTGCACGGAATGCCGAACCATGGTTGGGTGCGCGGACTGCGCAAACTTGTGGCCCACGACCCTCATGCAATTCCGTCGCGCGTCGTAGAGGATCGGTTGCCGCACTGGACTCCGAATCCGGTAGCTCGTGCGCTCCATGCCTTGCGCGACGAACGCAACTGGCGTAAGATCAACGCCGCCATTCGTCAGCATGAGCTCTTCGCGTTCGATGTCTTGCACCTCGATGGCGGCGCGGATTTCACACGCGATGCCCGTTTCGCGCGGACTTTCAAGTCTCTCGGCAAGCCGATTATCGCCTATTACCACGGTTCCGACCTGCGGTCGCGCGGGTATATTCCGGCCGTGGATCGTATCACAGATCTGCGTTTGACTCCTGAATGGGATCTCGCTGCAATTGACCGGCGCCTGTGCTACCAGTATCTGCCGTTGGACCTCTCCCGTTTCAAGGCAAAGCCGTACGCGCCCGGAACGGTCTTGCGTATCGGTCACGCCGCGCGCAATCCGCAAAAGGGCACGGCGCATGTGCAACGCGCAGTAGCCGAGCTGTCGAGGACGCATCGCGTCGAGCTTGTTCTAATCCAGAACATGACCCACGACCAGGCGCTGGCCGCCAAGGAATCCTGCGATCTATTCGTGGATCAGTTGACGAACGAGGGTGGATGGGGTTATGGAATGAGTGGGGTGGAGGCGCTGGCGATGGGAATTCCCGTGGTAACCAATGTACCGGCCGCCATGTCGCAGCTTATTGGCGACCATCCATTCGTACAGGCCGATCCGGCATCAATTAGTGATGTATTGCGGGCCCTCGTCGACAATCCGGCACGCTGTGCCGATCTGGCCGCACGCGGACGCGCTTGGGTTGACGAGCGGCACGAGGTTCGACGTGTCGTGGACACATTGTACGCGCATTATCAGAAGTTGGGATTGGCCGCGGCATGACGCTCAGCGTCGTTGTGATCAGTTTCAATCAACGCTTGTTGATTGAACGTTTGATTGGACAACTGCTGGACCAGAGTTTTGCGCCGGACGACTATGAAGTTATCGTCGTTGAGTGTAACTCGCAGGACCAAACTGCCGACTGGTTACTGGCACAGAGCGATGCTCGGCTGCGACCGGTGATCCTGTCGCATGATTGCAATCGTTCCGCGGCACGCAATCGCGGCATCCTGGAATCGCGTGGGCGTATCGTCGTCATGATTGACGGCGACCACACGATCTCACCGGACTTTCTTGTTCGGCACTCCGACGCGCATGCACCAGGCGTCCGTGCCATAGTCGGCAAATCAATCTTCGCGCCGGACCCGGAATACCGCGCAATCAGCACCTATCTTGATGGTAGTGGTGCAGCTAAACTCCCAATCGGAACCATGCTGCCGGGCCGCTACTTCCTCACCCGCAATTGTTCTGTTCCGCGTGATGTGCTTATAGACATTGGGCTGTTTGACGAACAATTTGATCAATGGGGCGGGGAGGACTTAGACTTGGGAGTTCGACTCGAACGGGCGGGAGTCCCGATCATTGGCGCGCCGCAGGCGTTGGCAGTTCACCACCACTTTCGCACGTTACAAGAAGTCATGCGAGTGATCGAGGCCTACGGTGCAGGCAGCATTCCGCGACTGTTAGGAAAACATCCTCAGCTGTTCCGCGAACTTAATCTCGACTGGCTCTATCACAATCCTTTTCAACCGGATCAATTTTCCAGGCCGACGCGGTTGTTACACCGCCTGCTCTGCTCGGCGCTCATTTACACCACCATGCTATCCATCGCGCAGAGTCTACGGAGATTCCGTCTGCCGCGTGTCTTGTTAGACTATCTTCACCTCCGGCAATATGCCAAAGGCTATTGCCGTGCCGCCGGGCCCAAATTATAGCAACATGAGTACTCGAATAGATGGATCGGCCATCGGTGCCGCGTTACAGGAAACACTTAAGCTCCGCGTTGTGGACTTTCACGCACGTACGGGAGTCACACCCGGGCTTGCTGTTGTCCTGGTAGGCGACGACCCCGCATCGGCCGTGTACGTGAAATCGAAGGGCAAGGCCTGCGCTAAGCTTGGCATGTTCTCGGAAACCGTTGTGCTGCCTGCCGCAACCTCACGCAGCGAGCTTCTTGATACGATTGCCAGACTCAACGCTGACCAACGCTTTCACGGCATTCTCGTCCAACTTCCATTGCCGAAGCACTTGGACAGCGATGAAGTTATTGACGCCATAGATCCCGCCAAGGATGTGGACGGATTGCATCCGGTCAATGCCGGGCTATTGGCACTTGGTCGCCCTCGCTTTGTGCCATGCACTCCGGCCGGTATAGTCGAGCTGCTGCGATCCACTGGAGTTCAAACGTCGGGCAAGCACGCGGTGGTCTTGGGTCGTTCGAATCTTGTCGGCAGACCGATCGCGACGCTGTTGTCGTCGAAGGGCGAATTCGGTGATGCAACCGTTACTATATGTCACTCGCGCAGCCGGAATCTCGCCAAGATCACGAGCGGCGCGGACATATTGATCGTCGCCATCGGCCAGCCGCACTTCGTTACCGCGGACATGGTGAAACAAGGCGCGGTCGTGATTGACGTCGGCATTCATCGCCGCCCGGACAGCGCTGGAGGCGGTCTGTGCGGCGATGTGCAATTCGAGCAAGTCGCGACAGTCGCGGGTGCAATTACACCGGTTCCCGGCGGCGTCGGCCCGATGACGATTGCTTTGCTGATGAGTAATACACTGAAGGCGGCCGAGCTGCGGCACGCCACAGCGTTCACTCATGCTGGCTAATCAGTCGGTCTATTTGCTTGGAATCGGCGGCATTGCCATGGCGAACGTGGCAATCCTCTTGCGGCAGGCAGGCTTCGAGGTGAGCGGTTCAGACCAAAGCATCTACGAACCGGCGGCCTCGCTGCTTCGTCGCGCGGACATCGCGGCCGCGACGCCATATTCAACAGCAAATCTGCCTACGGACGGCCGGACGACGGTTATCGTTGGAAACGTCCATTCGCGCGGTCACATCGAAGTCGAAGAAGCGTTGAATCGCAATTTGCCGCTTGAGTCGTTTCCCGCGTTCTTGCGGCGGACCGTTATGGCTGGCAAGCGCCGCATCGTGATCGCTGGAACACACGGCAAGAGCACGACCACGGCGTGTATGACGCACCTCCTGCACGACGCAGGTCGCGATCCTTCGTATCTGATTGGCGCCGATCCGCTCGACCTGCCGTTTGGAGGCGGCTGCGGATCTGGCCGTGAGTTTGTCATTGAAGGCGATGAGTACGATAGTGCGTTCTTCGACAAACGATCAAAGTTCCTCGACTACTTCCCGCACATCCTGTTGTTAGGCCGTGTCGAGCATGATCACCTCGACATCTTTCCAACGCTTGAGGACATGCTGCTTTCGTATCGCCGCCTTGTTGCCCAACTTCCGGCGGCGGGTACATTGGTGGTCGCCGCCGATAGTCCGCACGCGCTGGCGCTGGCAGCAGCGTCGCCCTGCCCGGTGATCAAAGTCTCCGCAGACGAAAATTCGGATTATATCCTGCGTGGCCGCGACCTTCAGCTTCCACGCGGCGACCTAGTGAAGGACTTTTCGCCAGGCGTTTTAGGCGATCACAATCGCCTAAATGTCGCCATGTCCATCGCCGGAGCCATCGCACTGGGCGTGGAGACATCCTTGGTACTTGCAGCCGCCCAGTCCTATCGCGGTATTAAACGCCGGTTGGAGCTGTTATATCGCTCCGATACGCTCCTCGTCTACGACGACTTTGCTCATCACCCGACAGCCATTGCTGCGGCGCTACACGCCGTTCGTGAGACGTATCCAGGCCATCATCTCATCGCTGTGTTTGAGCCGCGCTCCAACACAGCCGTCAGAAACAAGTATCAGGACGATTTTCGCGCGGCCCTCGCCCATGCCGATGAAGTCATACTCGGCAGCGTACATCGTCGGGAAAAAATTCCGCTTGCGGAAGTCGTGGACACGTTACGAATGTGTGCCGAGCTTACGTCGTGCGGCGTCCCGGCCGTGGATTGCTCAAACGAGGAATTGGCATCCTGTCTGCTGGCGCGGAACATCGCCTTGCCAACGGTGGTACTCTTCATGAGTAACGGCGCTTTTGGCGGCGCTTCGACGAGATTCGTAGCCGGTCTGCAATCACAACACTCAATCACGGCGTAACGCCGTGGGGACGGATGGGGCACTGGTGGCTCCCGCGGTCTTCAAAACCGTTTGCGTCCATGTAACACATGGATGGCTGGGTTCGATTCCCAGACGTTCCCGCAAAGTATGAAACAAGCAATCGCCATTCGCCTTCTTACCAGCAGCATCGCGGCACTCTATGTCGCGCTTCAGCTGTTGGTCGCCTTTCCGATTGCCCACGTTCATCACAACGACCACGCACACCACTGCAATTGCGCTCACAGTTTCGGCCACTTCCATGCCGCTGAGTCCGATTGCAAAGATGCTTGCATCGCCTGTCAGATTCTTGCACTGTCCGTTCTGCCGGCGGCTCCGCCGGACGATATTCAAGTTGCTGAACGACACGCATGCAGGCCGACTGAAAGTTTTTCGCCGGGAGAATCCCGGACAGAACCGACTGCCCGTGCGCCTCCGCAAGGGAAACAAAACACTCTCTGAATAAGAATGGGCGTCATAATTGTGACGCCATAGTGTTGTTTCCTTTAGCACTGGAGAATAATATGCTTTGCACTCGCTCGCGCAGAAATCTGATCTGCGCTCTATTTGCTGCTTGTCTTTTTATCTGGTCCGGTTGCAGTGACTCCGAGGATAACCCGGCAGGATCTGACGATGATCACGCCGAGGCCTTCGGCACGGCCCTCATCGTCGGCACCGACACGCTCGTTGTCGTGAATGGCAATTTCGTCACCGGATCGCTTACTGTCATGTTGCCCGACACTCTGGGCCCGATTCAAGTCTGGTTTCTGGATGAAACCGGCGCGTGGTTTCGGCCGGAAGCTCACGATCACGTTCCGCTTGCGGCGACCGAGGAAGAAGTCGTTGAGCTGGACGTTCGCGTCGAACACCCCGCAGTCGCCACCGTGCGGTTGGGGCATGAAGATGGTGAGGAATTTGAATGGGCTTTCTATTTGAATTCTGTCGCCCCGGACACCACGACCTTGCGCATTGCGCTGTTGCACGAAGGTCATGACGACTATGTGTCACCGCGCATTCCGGTAGCCGTCACTGCGGCAAGGTGACCCGCTCACACACGATGTTGTTTCGACTTGCAGGAGTCGCGCTAACGGCGCTCCTGCAAGTCGGGGCGGCGCATGCGGCCTTGCTCGCGGGGCACGTTCGGGATGCGGTGACACACGAAGGGATCGGCTTTTGTGAAGTGTCAATCGCCGCGCTCAATCGAGGTGTTGTGGCCCACGCCGACGGCGAATACCACGTACCGCATCTGCCGATCGGCGAGCATCTCGTAAGATTCAGCCGTATCGGTTACCGCACGCTCGAACGGCGTATCACGGTCGCGGCCGACGACTCCACGCTCTTCGATGTTGATCTCGCACCCGATGACGTGCAGATTGGCGATGTGGATATCCTCGCCAATTCCTTTGACCTGAAGTCGGATCGAACGGTTGTCACGGGTCGGAATCTGCAAGAGCAGTTAGCGACGACTGTCGCCGGATCACTCGCTCGGCAATCCGGCTTCGGAGTTCGATCCATGGGCCCGGCCCCGGCGCGCCCGGTGTCCCGCGGATTGGGCGGACCCCGTTTAACGGTTCTTGAGGATGGACAGGCCACCGGAGATCTCTCCGCATCGTCAAGTGATCATGCCGTGGCCATTGACCCCTTGCTCGCGCAGTCGCTCGACATCGTGCGGGGACCTGCTGCGTATCACTATGGATCGAGCGTGCTCGGCGGAGTAGTCAACGTCGAACGCAATGCTCTGTTGCGAGTGGAGCCGCATCGAGCCTCCGTGCAAGCACAATTGCAAGGCGAAGCGGCGACGGCCGGCGCAGGCGGATCACTCGCGGTGTCCGTACCGATCCGACGCCTGGTGTTTCATGGCGACGGCGCGTTGCGGCGCGCTGGGGACATGCGCTCGGCAAAAGGCGTACTCGCCAACACCCAGTCTTCGTCGGGAACAGGATCCGTTGGGTTGAGTTGGATTGATCGCTGGGGCCATGCTGGTGTGGCATACACTCTGTACGAAACTGACTACGGTTTGCCCGGTGGCTTCCTCGGAGCACACCCGCAGGGTGTCTCGGTCTATCTTGCTCGCCAAGCGTTGCAGTCGCGACTGGCATGGCACGTTCCGTCAGGCGCTGTTCGTGATCTTGAGTTTGAATATTCGTTCACACGCGTACATCAGCAAGAGTTCGAATCGAGCGGCGCTGTTGGTGTTGAATTCGGCCTGCTGACCGATCAGGTCCGTCTCGATGCTCACCTGCATCCCGTGCTCGGCCTGCACGACGCCCGGATTTCCTGCGGCGGATCTTTACGCGACTACGAGACGGCCGCCTTCAGTTTCACTCCGGATAGTCGCGAGACCGAGTTCTTTACGACGATCAGTGCGTCACGCCATGAACATATCGGGGAGTTGACCGCCGCCTTGCGCAGTGACTGGGCAGCGGTTTCACCCGATGCTCGCGACACCAGCCGCGTCATCGGTATCATCAACCGGCGCGACTTCTCGGGATTGAGCGGGGCTCTGCGCATACAACGGCCACTTAGCAAGTCATTCGCCGCTGCGTTTCAACTGTCTCGCGTCTATCGAACACCGCAGATCGAGGAACTCTTCAGCGAGGGGCCGCATCTTGCGGCCTACTCATTTGAGGTCGGCAATCCAAAGCTCGCCCACGAATCCGGTTGGGGCCTGGAAGCTCAGGGTCACTGGTCACGGGGACGGATTCAAGCGTCTTTCGCAGCTTTTGCCAACCGCTTTGAACAGTTCATCTATGCTGTCTCTACGGGCCGTCCGAGCGAATCTCGAAATGACCTTGAGCAGTATCAGTACCAGTCCGCTCAGGCCGCGATGTTCGGCAGTGAATTGACCGCACAAGTTGATCTTGGTTCCGGGGGCGATCTGTCTGGCCAGTTGTCGTATGTTGAGGGCCGCATTCTCGGACACGGACACCTGCCGGCGATACCGCCGTTGACAGCGAGTCTTGAATACTCCCGTGATGTCTTCGATTGGCGATTGGCACCGCGTTTGGTAGGAGCGCTGGCGCAACGTAACTTGGGAGACTTTGAGACTGCAACGGGAGCGTATCTGCGAGCGGACTTTGGAGTCTCGCGTTACTGGATGTTGCCGACCGGTCTCACGGTCCTGACTGTTCGGGCCGACAATCTGTTCGATACCGTCTATCTCAATCACCTTTCCCGCGTGAAGACTGTCGTTCCCGAGCCGGGCCGAAGCTTAACCTTGACCCTATCGGTCCAGTTTTAGGCGCGCTTGACATTCCCCAAGAACTTGCTTAGTTTTTCATATTCCGCGCTCGCGGCGCGGTAGTTCTAACCTTATTGATAGCGAGGAAATCATGACTGGCAACTCCGCCGTCGCTGCATGGGTCGCTGAGTGCGAAAAGCTGCTCAAGCCCGACAACGTGCATTGGTGCGACGGCTCCGAATCCGAGCGTAACAAGCTCACACAACTGCTTTTGGATCGTGGCGAATTTCAGCGTCTGAACGAAGCGAATTGGCCGAATTGTTTTCACTATCGTTCCGACCCGACGGACGTTGCGCGGACCGAGAAGGTGACCTACATTTGCTCGGAGAACGAGTCTGATGCCGGTCCTACCAACAACTATATGTCGCCCGCGCAGGCGCAAGCGGAGATTCTGCCTCGTTTCGCCGGAGCCATGAAGGGCCGCACCATGTATGTGATGCCCTATGTCATGGGACCGGTCGGCAGCCCCTACAGCAAAGTGGGCTATCAGTTGACGGATTCGGCCTATGTTGTCTTGAACATGTTCATCATGGCCCGCGTGGGCAAGCCCGCCGTGGATATGCTCGGCAACTCCACGGATTTCGTGAAGGGCATGCATTCCGTTGGCGAGCTCAAGGCCGAGACTCGCGCCATTTGCCACTTCCCGGAACGCAACGAAATCTGGTCATTCGGCTCGGGCTACGGCGGCAACGCCCTGCTTGGCAAGAAGTGCCACGCGCTGCGCATCGCCTCGGCTCAGGCTCGCCGCGAAGGTTGGCTGGCCGAGCATATGCTGATCCTTGGGTTAGAAAACCCTGAAGGCAAAGTGTACTACATCGCGGCCGCTTTCCCGTCGGCCTGCGGCAAGACCAATCTTGCCATGGTCATTCCGCCTAACGCGCTGAAGGGCTGGAAGACTTGGACGGTCGGCGACGACATCGCTTGGATGCGCTACGGTACAGACGGTCGGCTGTATGCGATCAATCCGGAAGCCGGTTTCTTCGGTGTTGCCCCGGGTACGTCTACCAAGACCAATCCCAATGCTCTCAAATCCGCATCGTCGAACGCGTTGTTCACCAACGTCGGCGTGGATGAAGACGGCAATGTATGGTGGGAGGGCCTGTCGTCACCGCCGCCCGCTAAGCTGACCGACTGGATGGGCCGCCCCTGGACGCCCGCGAGTCCGGATAAGGCCGCACACCCGAATTCCCGCTTCACGGCCCCGGCGAAACAGTGTCCGTCCATATCGCCGCATTGGGAAGATCCCCAAGGCGTGCCGATATCCGCGATCCTCTTTGGTGGTCGGCGCGCCAGTTTGGTGCCGGTCGTTACCGAGTCCCTGTCGTGGAATCACGGCGTCTTGATCGGTGCGACCATGGGCAGCGAAGCCACCGCCGCAGCGACGGATACCAAGGCTGGAACAATACGCCATGACCCCATGGCCATGCTGCCATTCTGTGGCTATCATATGGGAGACTACTTCCAGCATTGGATCGAAATGGGGAAGAAGGTCGCCAATCCGCCGAAAATCTACGGCGTCAACTGGTTCCGTCAGGACGAGAGCGGCAAGTTCCTCTGGCCCGGTTTCGGCGACAATGTTCGCATTCTCCAGTGGATTGTGGACCGCATCGAAGGGAAGGGTGGAGGTGTCCAGACCGAAATCGGTTTCATGCCCCGTCCATCTGACCTAAACACCGATGGTTTGAACGCTTCCGCCGATGACCTTGCGAAAGTACTTACCGTCGACAAAGCGGGCTGGAAACAGGAAGTGGCTGGTTCTCGCGAGTACTTCAAGATCTTCGGAAACCGCTTCCCGGCGGCCTTGGAAGAAGAGCTTGTCGCCCTCGAAAAGCGCGTTGGCTAATTCGCTCCGATGGCCGGCGCGGCCGTCGCGCTTAACTTCGGTGGCCCGCCGGACGGAGTTTGCAAGATAGACGGAAACATTGGCAAAGGGCCATCTGTTGAATACTCAGATGGCCCTTTTTTATCGCCGGAGGCAGAATGTTGCGTGTGATGTTATATATCCTTGTGGTGGGACTTTACGCCTTGCCGAGTCTGGCCTTGCCGCGCTTGATCGTCTTTCCGTTCCAGCCGGTTATGGATTCGACCTACAACCTCTGGGGAGATCAGGTAAAGGTCCTCGACTACCAGCTCGCCTTGCAGTCTTTCCTGATTTCCGACTTGACGCGCAGCACGGTAGTCGAAGTTGAAAAGTCCGACAAGCCGGTCAAATCGGTCGCGGAAGCGGTCGAGCTGGCTCGTGGTAGCGGTGCCGACTTTGCGGTGATGGGCACCTTTGCCGAGTTACCGACCACCATTCGGGCAGATGCCCAGCTTGTGGATGTGGCCTTGGGTGAAACTCCGCGCGGCTATCAGGCATCGTCAACCGCAGGCCGTTGGGAGGATTTGTCCGCCGTCGCCAGCGATCTGGCTGGCCAGTTGATCAGTTTCGCGGCGGGTTCCTCGACGATCCGGCGCGAATCCGTCAGCCGACTCGTCCTCGAAGGCGACCGGGCAGCCTTGGGCTATGATCCCGACGTTCGGCCACATCTTGTCATCGAAGTCAACTCACCAGCCCCAAAGATCACCCTGAGTGACGGGTCGCAAATGAAGCGCTGTTCCGTTCGTGACCGCTCGCTTGCCGAGGGCACGCAGAATACCCAAATCTGCTATGTCGCCGACGTGACATCAGGTGATTTGATCGTCAAGATTGATCAACGCGGATTCTACGGTCATGAGGAGACGTTAAGTCTGTCACCAAGCAAGGTATACAGATTTATGGTCAATCTCGAGAAAATGAATTTCCAAGCCACACCCGGCCGGTAAGGCATCCGGCAACGCCTGACCAGAGTCGTGTGGGCAACGTGACCCTATCCGGTCTGTAGCAGGAGCCAGGTAACCCGGCTCCCGGAAAGGGGCGCAGCAAAATTCCCGCACGCAAAGCACCAAATCCACAGCAAATCCAGCCAAGCCCAACCGCCAACCGTCGTGGGAACAGCAGTAGTTGCGAAGCACAACCCAAAAAGACCGTCGTAGGGCGAAGCTAATCCCGACCACGACCGTTTTTCAAAGCACAGCCAAATGACAAAAGTCGTGCGAAGCACAGCCAAATGACAAAAGTTGTGCGAAGCACACCCAAAAAGACCGCCTGTTGTGCAAAGCACACCCACCACCAATATTATGTGCGATTTAGCACATAATATTACTTATGTGACTTTTGCTTTCGTCGAAAGGCCGGGTTTTCCCGGCCTTCTTCGTCCCCGCCGGAATCCCGTTCACCCCTTCACCACCAAATTCACAATCTTGCCCGGCACAATAATGACCTTGGCCAATTCCTTGCCCGCCAGATGAGCTTGTACCTTCTCGAGGCTCATAGCCATCTGTTCGAGTTGCTCCTTGTTCGCACCAGCCGGGGCCTCAAACGTCTCGCGTAGCTTGCCATTGACTTGGACCGCGATCGTGACAGTGTCCGCCTTGGCCTTGTCAGCGTCATGCTGGGGCCAGGCTGCGTCAAAGACGCTCGTCTCGTGTCCGAACTGGTGCCAGAGTTCTTCAGCCAAATGCGGCGCGGACGGCGCGATCAACTTGACAAGCGTCTCGATCACTTCGACCTTCCCCGGGCTCGACTTGACGTCCTTCAGGTCCGAACCCACCCAACCATAAATGGCATTGGTGAGCTCCATCAACCGTGCCAACTGCGTGTTGAACCCGAACGCTTCCAGGTCGTGCCCGACCGCTTGAATCGTCTGGTGCAGCTTTCGCTCAACATCTCGCGGCACGGACTCTTGACCGGACTCACTTGAGGCCGACACCGCCATCCCCAATCTCCACACCCGCGCGATAAACCGCTCGATTCCCGAAATCCCGCCCTCGCTCCAGTCCCCGCCCTGCGTGTAGTCCCCCGAGAACATCAGATAGCAGCGCAGCACATCCGAGCCGACTCGCTCAAGCACAGGCTCCGGTGCAACCGTATTGCCCTTGGATTTGGACATGCGCTCGCCTTTGTTCAGGATGATGCCCTGATGAATCAGCCGCGAGAACGGCTCTTCGTACGGGAACCAACCTTCATCCTTGGCAACTTTTCCGAAGAACCGGCTATAGATGAGATGCCCCATCGCATGCTCCGGCCCGCCGACATAGGTATGCACGGGGAACAGCTCTTTCAAGTGTTCCTTATCAAATGGTGCGGTCTCGAGCCTCGCGTCAGGATATCGCAAATAGTACCACGACGAGCACACGAAGGTATCCATCGTGTCCGGATCGCGTTCGGCCGCTCCGCCGCACTTCGGGCACGTGGTCTTGATGAACGACTCGACGCTCGCCAGCGGGGACTTGCCCTTCGGTTTGTACTCCTTCACATCCTCAGGCAGCAGCACGGGCAGCTGCTCTTCCGGCACCGGCACCGTACCGCACGTCGCGCAATGCACCATCGGAATCGGCGCACCCCAATAGCGCTGACGCGATACCGTCCAGTCGCGCAAATGCCACGTCACCGTCGGCTTGCCCGTACCGAGTGACTCGAGCTTCCTCCCCACCGCTCGAATCCCGTCTTCCGAAGTCATCCCCGAGAATTCTCCCGAGTCAAACATCACACCATACTCAGTGAATGCGCCTTCTGATCCCCCTCCGTTCACGGGGGGGTTAGGGGGGGCCTTCCGGATGACTTCCTTTATCGGCAGCGAATACGTCTGCGCAAACGCAAAGTCCCGTGTATCATGCGCCGGCACTGCCATCACGGCGCCCGTGCCGTAACTCCCAATCACATAATCCGCCACCCACACTGGCACGCGTTCATTCGTCAGCGGATGAATCGCATGCGCCCCCGTGAATACCCCGGTCTTGGGCCGGTCCTCCATCTGCCGATCCACCTCGGAAAGGTTCAACGACTTGGCGATGTACTCCTCCACCGCCCCCTTCTGCTCCGCCGAGGTGATCTCGCGCACCAACGGATGCTCCGGCGCCAGCACCACATAAGTCACACCGAACAGCGTATCCGCCCGCGTCGTAAAAACTCTGATTTCACTTTGACTTCTGACTTCAGACTTCAGACTTACGGAAAACACAATTTCAGTCCCCTCCGACTTCCCGATCCAATAGCGCTGCATGGCCTTCGTCTTCTCGGGCCAGTCAATCGTATCCAGCCCGTCGAGCAGACGCTGATTGTAATCGGAAATCCGGAAGAACCACTGCCGCATTTTGCGCCGTTCAACCGGCGTGTCGCAGCGCTCGCACAGATTGTCGCTCGTGACCTGCTCATTGGCCAGCACGGTCTGACAATTCGGGCACCAGTTGACCAGCGCGTCCTTCTGATAGGCTAAGCCGCGCTTGTACATCAGCAGGAAGAACCACTGCGTCCACTTGTAATAGTCCGGCGACGACGTGACGACTTCATAGTCCCAATCGTACATCGCGCCGATGCGCTTTAGCTGTTCGCGCATGACACGGATATTATTCGCCGTGGACTGCGCCGGATGAATGCCGGTTTTGATGGCGTAGTTCTCCGCGGGCAAGCCAAACGAATCGAATCCCATCGGCTCGAACACTTCGTAGCCCTGCATGCGTTTGAACCGCGCATAACTGTCCGTCGGCGCATAGCAATACCAGTGCCCCATGTGCAGCTTATCCCCCGAGGGATAGCTGAACATCGTCAGCACATAGTGCTTCGGCTTACCCGAGTTCCAATTGAATTTATACGTACCCCGCTCTGCCCACCAAGTCTGCCACTTGGCCTCAATGTCAGCAAACGGGTACTGTTGTTCGGAGATGTGTTTGGGGGGGATGGTCATGTTTTATTTGCGACAAAGTAAGCTAAGTCCTCTGAACCCGTATAGCAAAACAGGGTTTATGAGGTCACGCGATGCAATCCCTACATTCTTCAGGAACTCCTCGCCAATAATCGAAAACGTAAAAGTCTCCGTATCCCAAAAATCATCCCTGCTTACGTGGATGGTCAAGCCAATTCTCTCGATGTTCCGTAGAAAGAACCGAAAATTCTCAAGTTCTTCTATTCCAGAGAGCCATAGCTTTGTACTTAGATCGTCACTAAAATCATCTTCAGAGGTGGTATTTTCTTGGTAGAGACACGAAATATTACCTGTCTGAATCGTTATCGTACCCACAGTCCCCCAAATCGCAGGCATAATATAACACTCTGACCTTCGCCTTTTGAACGGGAACCATGCCAACCAACAGGCTAAGAAATTGAGCGTCCTTGGCTGGCATTTTTGACGAAGAATTGGTGGCACGTGAATATTCTCTCTTCTGAAGACTTCCCTCCGCACATCTTGCTAACAACTCGGCCCAATGACGCTGAAGCACTTCGCTCGATGTCCTACCCGCTTCATCCAAAACGGCGAATAATAGGTCTTGGCTTAGGGGGTTGGGCATCTCACCTGTCTTGAGCAGAATTTCCTCAGCTTGCTCAATAACCCGAAGTTGATTTTCAAGTCTTCGAACTTCAAACTCACCACGTGCCCTAACTAGTTCTGCACGTGCCTCACCCGTCGCAGCCAGCACAGGCAACCAACGCGCCTTGGCAAGTTCGACTACGCCACCAACAGCGACCTTAATACCAAATGGATCGTCAGGGATTTTCATGTTGAAGACTACTCCAGTCTATAGGTATCGTCGTAGATTTCTCGAAGAAGCTTCCCATTGTAATTCCAATATAGGGCCGGCGGCAAATCATAGTCTGCATTCGACAACTGCCGTGTTGCGGCTGTTAAAGAGAGTTCTTGGCCACCGAGTCGTACTCGCTTCTCCGTTGTAACCGTAACGGAAGCTTCCCCTTGAGTGAAATGAAGTGTTGATCCAATGGGAATTCCCATCTCCAGGAAGTTCATGTTTGGCCTGCGCCTTCTGAGCTGTTGGCCAGCGGCGATCGACTCAGCATCAATTTCATTTTCCGCTTGCCTCGCGACTACCGCTTGTTCACCCCGATGAAACAGCCGTAATATCGCAATTGCCTGTTCTGGGTCAATTCGGAAGAATTCCCGTCTAGGATTAACTCTATATGGTGCAAATGCTGTATGAAGGGCAGATTCAACATCAGAAGAATTGTCCACACTCGCGGTAAACTCGATGTCGAAGGGTACAGGTACACCTGTTTGATACAGTTGTGCGACTCGAGTACTGACATCGTCCTGAGACGTCTGTCCGATCTTTACCATACCGGGCATGGCGGGATTTGTCAAGACGTAGACGTACTGTGCCAAGATTCTATCTCTTTCAGACTGATTCGAAAAAAATGTACAACGATCGGACGACCCATCGTTCACTCAGCATTCTTACCAAAACCGAAAAGTTTATCGGCAATGGCCGCCTTCTCTCTTTTTCCCTACCGGGAACCCAACCCCTTGCCCAAGCGTTCAATACTCAAACACCCTCCGCCAACCCCCTCGCACCCCGCATCACAAGCCAAAACCCAACCCCCTGTTTCCCAACAACTCCCGTTCCGACAATTGTTAGCGTTTTTCCAATAAACAACTTCTTAGGAAATCCGCAATCTCCCCCACCACATCCCCCAAACATTCCCGCTGCGGCGCATGCCCCACCCCCGCAAACATCACCGCCCGCGCCTCGTCCCCACCCCATTCACAATTGCCTTCACCTGTTCCACCGGGCCGTATTCATCCAACTCCCCCTGCATCACCAACACGGGACACTGAATGCGCGGCAAGTACTCCAGCAGATTCCACTCACGATGCGACGGATTCAACCACGTCTCATGCCACACCGCATAGAGCCGCTCCGCCTTATCCCCATGATACCTGCGCAACCGCTCAACCAATCGAGTCTCATCCGCCGTCGCCACTGTGTTGCGCACGCCATCAATCGTGACCTCCTCAAGCATCACATGCGCCGCAATTGCCACAACGGTGTGCACGCGCTCAGGAAACAACGCCGCCGCAACCAACGCTACCGAACCGCCGTCACTGTGACCCACCAACACCGCGCGCCGCACACCGAGCCGATCCAATACCTCCGGCAACCGCCGCGCGTCCTCTTCCAAGTAGGCGCTCGTGCGCAACTCATCAGACAACGGCGACGACAGCCCATGCCCCCGCCGGTCAAACATCACGACATCCAATCCCGTCGCCTCAAACAGCGCCTGCGGAAACTCCCTCCACGTCGCCATAGACCCCAACGCATCATGCAACAGGACAATCGCCGGGTCACTCAACGACTCGCCATGCAGCAGCAGCTCCGCCGCCAGCGAATGATCGCCAAAATCAAGCGTCAACCGCACGCCGCTTTTTCAGCCATTCCTGCACAATGTGAATCGCCATGGGCAGCACGGAGATCCCGATAATCGCAAAGATCACCAGCGAGAAATTCTGCTTCACGAACGGAATGTTCCCGAAGAAATAACCCGCCATGACGCACGTCGAAATCCACAGCAGCGTCCCGCCAATACTAAACGTCAGAAAGCGCGCGTAATTCATCTTGCCAATCCCCGCGACAAACGGCGCGAACGTGCGGAAGATCGGCATGAACCGCGCGATGACAATCGTCTTGCCGCCGTGCTTGTCGTAGAACGCGTGCGTCTTGTCAATGTACTCGCGTTTGACCCACCTTGAATTCATCCCGTACACTTTCGGTCCGACAAATCGCCCGATCCAGTAATTCGTCGAGTCACCCAGTATCGGCGCGACGTACAACACACTAAGCAGCACCGTCAAGTCAAGCGACCCCAAAGCCGCAAAAGCACCCGCCGCGAACAGCAGACTGTCCCCCGGCAGAAACGGCGTGACCACCAACCCCGTCTCGCAGAAGATAATCGCAAACAAGATGAGATAGGTGAGCGTCCCATATTCGGTAATCACCTGCCCCAAATGGACGTCAAGGTGCAGAAATACGTCAATGATGGTAGAGAGAAATTCCAAGAACCACCTATCGTTTGTTGAGAGCCGGTTTGCGCAGCTTGCGCCGACTCATGAACTGAATGAAAAGCCCAATCACCGTCGGCGTCACGGTCAAAATGCCGACCAGCAGAATCGCCAGCGCAAAATTCTCACGCACCCACGGAATCGAACCGAAGAAATACCCGCCCATCACGAACACTGTAACCCATATCATCGTGCCGATGACGCTCGCCAGGACAAAACGGGTATAGTTCATCTGCGAAATGCCTGCGACGAACGGCACAAACGTGCGGAATGTCGGAACGAAGCGTGAGGCCATGACGGCCTTCATGCCGTGCCGGCGATAGAATCCCGATGCCTTTCGAATGTACGCCGGCCGAATGATCTTCGCCCACTTGACCAGCACGCCGTGTCCGATCTTTCGCGCAATCCAATAGTTGCACGAGTCTCCAAGAACAGCCGCCAAATGAATGCCGATGACAAGCCGCACGATCTCGAGGTGTCCAGCCCCCGCGAATGTACCCGCGGCAAAGAGCAGCGAATCGCCGGGCAAAAAGGCCGCAACGACGAGTCCCGTCTCCGCGAACACGGTCGCGAACACGATCCAGTACGTCCAATTGCCGTACTGCTGAACCAGCAGCTCGAGCCGCGAGTCCAAGTTACGGATCGTGTCCGCTAAGTGAGATAAGAATTCCATGAGTTCCGCGCAAAAAAAAGCCGCCTGAAACAGGGCGGCTTTTTATCGTAGTCGGGGCGACAGGATTTGAACCTGCGACCCCTTGGTCCCGAACCAAGTGCGCTACCGGACTGCGCTACGCCCCGACATATATTGTCTTGGATCCGCTCCCGGATCACTGAATCCCTCGCGCCCGATCAGCGGCACAAAAGAAACAACTCCCATCTCTTGCATCTGAAGTTCGCCGCCGATTTTGTCGGCCACGACCAGAACTTGTTCACGTCCCGCGCCCATCGGGAATATCATTCGCCCACCTTCCTTAAGCTGATTGCTCAAAGTTTTCGGCAAATGCGGGGCAGACGCAGTGATCAAGATTTTGTCAAACGGAGCTTGTTCCGACCAACCGATCGTCCCATCTCCGTGCTTTACCAGTACATTTGTGGCAGCCGCCGCTTCGAGTTTCGCGCGAGCCGATTTGGCCAGACCGAAGTGGCGCTCAATGGTGAACACCTTGCCTGCGAGCCGCGCGAGAATTGCCGCCTGATAGCCCGAACCAGTGCCGATCTCGAGGATTTTGTCCGTCGGCTCGACTCCGAGCAACTCGGTCATCCGCGCAACGATAAACGGCTGACTTATCGTTTGTCCGTTTTCAATCGGAAGCGGCGTATCTTCGTAGGCTCGGCTCTGAAACGCCTCGTCCACAAACTCATGGCGTTTGACCTGCCGCATCGCCTCCAACACCCGTTCGTCGCTAACTCCTCGGCGCTGAAGCTGCGTGAGCACCATCTCGTCTCTGGATAATTTATAATTTCTCATATACTTACCACAGTGACGCCGGTCAAATCCGCAAGACCCGTCAGAATTGACAGAACTTGAATATACGACTTGCTGACCGGAAAGTCAAGCGTACAAAAACCCAACAGTTACAGAACCTGCGCGACCGCGAACTTCAGGTACTCCGTTTCGGGCATTGCCGCCAACACCGGATGGTCCGGCGCCTGCGTCCCAAAGGCCACAAATCGAACTCGGCGACGACTCTTGAAGGCCGCCTCTTCCAAAGCGGCGCGCCAATTCACGCGTGAGATCAACCCCGAGCAACTCGAGGTCAACAACAGACCACCCGGCTTCACCCACTTCATGGCACGCGCATTCAGATCACGGTATGCACGCAGCGCGATCGTGGCCTTGCTGCGACTCTTCGCCAACGCGGGCGGATCCAGACTCACAACATCGTATTGTTCGCCCTCTCCCTTAAGCCACTCAAAAATGTCTGCTTTGACAAAGTCCGCCCGCTCGCTGAAACCGTTGGCCTGTGCCGCCGAGTGCGAGATGCCCAAAGCACGATCCGACCCGTCCACGAATGTAACGTGCTCCGCGCCGCCGCGCAGAGCATACAGCCCGAAAGCACCGGAGTAGCAGAACAAGTCAAGCATGCGCTCGCCACCGCGCAATAACGATTGCATCAGTTTGCGGTTCAAGCGCTGATCGAGAAAATACCCGGTCTTCTGACCTTTGACGGGGTCCGCCAGCAACGTGAGCCCATCCTGCTCAAACTCGAAGAGCTCATCAAGCGCGCCTTGCACCACTGCTCGTTCTGCAGGCAATCCCTCCAACGCTCGCATTGACGAGTCATTGGCAGAGACGATGAGATCGGGAGCCAACCGGTCGGCGATCCACTCGATCAAGAATGAGGCGAGGCGTTCACTGCCGGCGGTCAACGTCTGATAAACAACCAACTCGCCGAAACGATCCACGATTATTCCCGGCAGGAAGTCAGCCTCACTGAAGACGAGCCTGCATACGCGGTCATCACCCCACACCCGCAAGCGCAAAGCCCGCGCGGCGTCAAGCCGTTGGAAGACGAAGTCGCTATCTATGCGAACATCGTTTGGCGAGAATATGCGCACAGCGATCAGACTGTGCGGATTCACGGTACCAACTCCGTAGAACCTGCCGCGGCTGTCTTCGATGCGCACGAATTCGCCGGAGTCGCATTCCTGAAACCCGTCCTGCAGCTCATTGGAGAAGATCCACAGATGTCCGCCGAACACGCGCGTTTCTGCGCCGCGTTTGATCAGTAATGTCCGGTACACGATTAGAACAAAGACGTCTGTTTCAAACTTCCACCTTCATCTACGAGGGTAATCAGATCATTGTTCAACGGAACAAGCAAAGCGCGCAGGTCTTCGACCGCCGTGTCCGCGGCCATCCAGCGGATACAGTCCTCGGGTTTCAGAATTACGGGCATGCGATCATGGATCGGCGCCATCACGTCATTCGCCGTTGTCGTCAGCATCACGCAGCTCTCAACCAGATTGTCGCCGTCTTTCCAGGAGTCCCACAGCCCCGCGAAAAGAAACTCCTCCTGCACGGGGCGAAATGTCAAGCGCTGTTTTGTACCCTTGATCCACTCGTAAAACTCATCGCCCGGCATGATGCAACGCCGCATGCGAAACGACTCGGCAAACGACTTCAATTCGTCCACGGTCTCGCTGCGCGCATTCGTAAGCGGTCTTTCGGGCATTTGCCGTGACCATGCGGGAATCAGCCCCCAGCGCATGCTAATCTGTTCGGGGCCGCGATCCCCACTTCGAATCACCGGCACGACGTCCGTGGGCCGCACGACTTTGCGCGGCTTATCATAATCAAGGTTGCGCGGGATACCGAGCAGGTCGTGCACGAATGCACTGCGCGAGTATCCGATCGTTCCGTACGCGTTACACATGCGTGCTCCTTAACAAAACACACGGGCGCGTACCCGTGTGTCCAATTGGTCGGGGCGACAGGATTTGAACCTGCGACCCCCACACCCCCAGTGTGGTGCGCTACCGGGCTGCGCCACGCCCCGACATATCCATCAACGCGAGTATCTCGCGCAATTCCCGTTTCACCTCGGCCAGCACATCGCCCGGCTCAATGGTCTTAGGGGTTTCATCGTCCAATCCGAGCTCCAACTGCTTGCGCGCGCCGGCGATGGTGAACTTCTTGTTGTGCAGCAAATCCTGAATCCGCGCGAGCAATGCGATGTCATGTTCGGTGTACAATCTGTTTCCCCCTCTCCCCTTCTTGGGGTGAAGCTGCGGAAACTCACTTTCCCAATATCTCAACACGTGCGGTGGCACTCCCGTCGCATCAGCCGCCTCGCCGATCGAGTAGTACAGCTTGCGCAATTGCGGCACCCGCGCGTCACGTTTCTCGAATACGGTACTCATCACACGCAAAACGTAACGAAATCATCGGACATATTCAACTCTTCTCAGCGACCCGTACTGCCGAATCCACCGGATCCGCGCGCGCTGTCGGGCAGGGTCGGGACCTCGAGCCATTCGACCCGCATCACCGGGGCGACGATCAACTGCGCAATTCGTTCGCCGCGTTCGAGTCTCACAGCCTCACGGCTGGCATTCATGATCAACACCATGATCTCGCCGCGGTAGTCCGAGTCAATCGTCCCTGGTGCATTTGGCAAAACGCATCCGGTACGCCGCGCGAATCCCGAACGCAACCGCACCTGACCCTCATAGCCGACCGGTATCGCAATTTGGAAACCCGTTGGGACCAGCGCTCGTTCACCGGGCGACAACATCATGTTGTTGGCCGCAACACACAAGTCCATCCCCGCCGCGCCCTCGGAAGCGTACGCCGGAAGTGGTGTGGGGGCGTGCGGCAATCGCGTAATCTCGACAGTCAAGGTCACTGCTTCTTGCCATTCGGTTCGAGCAGCGACGTCACCAAATTCGACGGATCAAACAGCTTGACGGCAATCGCTTGCACCTTCTTCGGCGTCACGGCATCAATCTTTTCGCTGATCTCATCCAGGGGTACATAGCGGCCCGAGTAGATCTCCATCCGCGCCAGCCGCATCATGCGGCTCGACGTATTCTCTAACCCGAGCATCAATCCACCCTTGAATTGAATCTTGATCTCCTCAAGTTCCGCTTTTGTCAGCGGGCGGTCCTGGAGGTCCTTCAGCTCAACTATAACCATCTCACGCGCCCGCTCGACCCGCGCCTTGTCAGTGGCCAGATAGACGCCGAAGTAGCCGGTATCGGACAGCGAGTCCGCATAGGAATACACAGCATACGCGATGCCGTGTTTCTCACGAATATTCTGAAACAACCGTGACGACATGCCGCCGCCTAACACCGTATTCAGCATGGACAGCGGTATCCTGTCCTTGGAGCCGTACGAAATGCCCCGGCCTCCGATGAGCATATGCGCCTGTTGAATCGGACGACTTTTGCGCTCGAACCCGGGCACCAGCGGCTTGATCGTCTGCGCCTGCTGCGCCTTCTTCTTGCCCTTCTGGTTGAGCTTCTGCGCAATCAGCTTTTCAAGTTTGCCGTGCTGAATATTTCCAGCCGCAGCCACGACGATCCGATGCGGTGCGTAATGCTCCGTCATGAACTCACGGATGTTCTCGCGCGAGAATGACGAGACATTCTTCGGCGAACCCAAGATCGGCCGCGCAATCGGATGATCGCCGAAGACCTGTTCTACGAACTGCTCGTGAACGACATCATCGGGCATATCTTCGTGATCCCGGATTTCGTCCAGAATCACTTGCTTCTCTTTCTCCATCTCGGCCGGATCATAGACCGAGTTTTGCAGAATGTCGCACAGGATATCTACCGCTGTTGGGAGCTGTTCATCCAGCACATGAACATAGAAGCAGGTCAACTCTTTGCCTGTGAAGGCATTGATGTGCCCGCCGCCGCGTTCAATCGTCTTGGCGATGTCCATGGCCGAGCGTGTGGCCGTTCCTTTGAATGCCATATGCTCGATGAAATGCGAGATTCCGTTCAGGAGCGCCGATTCGTGACGCGAACCGACTTGCACCCAGATGCCCAGCGCAGCGGAGCGCACGCTGGGAATCTTCTCTGTAACCAACCGGATGCCGTTCGGCAATACGGTTTTATGATACATCAATGCCTTGGCCACTTAGCAGCCCCTTGTCGCGACAGGATTATTCCTCATCCTCGACCTTTTCGCTGCGGGGCTTACGGTCGCCGCGATGCTTGTCACGTCCTGGACCGCCGCCGGGACCGCCGGGGCCACTGCGCCGTTCGCGATGTTCGCGTGGTTCTTCAGCAGGCATGCCTTCCGGACGCGGCAACAGCGCCTTGCGCGACAGATCCAGTTTGCCTTCCGGCGTGATCTTGACCAGCTTGACGTTCACGGGGTCGCCGACGTTCAAATGATCGGAGACCTTGACCACGCGGTGATGTTCGATTTCGCTGATGTGCAGAAGACCTTCGCGGCCCGGCAGAATCTCAACGAACGCACCAAAATCAGTGACCTTCGTTACCCGGCCATCGTAGACCTTGCCGACTTCCGGATTCTCCGTCATGCCGCGCAGGATGTCCAGTGCCTTCTCAACTTCTTCAGAACTCGGACCCGAAACGCAGATACGTCCGGTATCTTCGATGTCAATCTGCGCGCCACTGCGAGCGATAATATCGCGGATCGTGCGGCCGCCAGGTCCAATGATCAGGCCGATCTTATCGGGATCCACCGTGACAAAGGCAATGCGCGGTGCAAACGGCGAAATCATCGGACGCGGCACGGCAATCGCCTCGCGCATCTTGCCCAGGATATGAGCGATACCGGCGCGAGCCTGTAGAATCGCGGTGCGCATCAATTCAATCGAAACGCCGGCCATTTTGATGTCCATCTGACAGGCCGTGATACCTTCTTCGTTGCCCGTCACCTTAAAGTCCATGTCACCCAGATGATCTTCGTCACCGAGGATATCGGACAAGATGGCCACCTTGCCGTCTTCTTCAATCAAGCCCATGGCGATACCCGCGACCGGGGCCTTGATGGGCACGCCGCCGGCCATCAGTGACAGACATCCTGCACAGACCGTCGCCATGGACGAGCTGCCGTTGGATTCGAGCACTTCGGATACGACACGCACGGTGTAGGGGAAATCATCCCAAGACGGCAGCACCGGCTGAATTGCGCGCCACGCCAGATTGCCGTGACCGACTTCACGCCGCGACTGTCCGAGGAACTTACGCACTTCACCGACACTGAATGGCGGGAAGTTATAGTGCAGCATGTACGGTTTGAAATAGACGCCGTCGAGGCCATCCACCTTCTGCTCGTCGAACTTCGCGCCGAGGGTTATCGCACCGAGCGCTTGCGTCTGACCGCGCGTAAAGAGGGCGCTGCCGTGGACACGCGGCAGGACGTCTATATCGCACGTGATCGGGCGTATGTCCGTATGTCCGCGTCCGTCAAGGCGCACCTTATCGTGCACGACTTGCTTGCGCACAAGCAGGTCGAAGCGCGCATTGATCCACGACTTGATATCGCCGTCAGCTTCCGGGAATTCTTCTTCAAGCGCCGCCGCAGCTTCCTTAACGATTGCCTTCATGGCGGTCTTGCGCGCCTGCTTCTCGGTGATCTTCAACAGACCCGCGACATGCTTATCGTAGTCGCGCACGAGACGCTCGTCGAGCGCCTTGTTGCCCTCGGCGGGAACAAAATTGAATTTGGGTTTGCCAACCTTGGCGACCAGAGCCTGCTGCAAAGCGACAATGCGCTTGATCTCAGCGTGAGCGAGCTCAATTGCTCCCAGGAACGTGTCTTCGTCCACCAGGCGCGCCAAGCCTTCGATCATCATGATGGACTCGGCGGTGCCGGAGACCACGACGTCGAAGGACGACTCTTCAAGCTGCTTAAACGTCGGGTTGACGACATATTCACCGTCCACGTAACCCATGCGCACTGAGCCGACCGGCCCATTAAACGGGACTTCTGAAATCGCCAGCGCCGCCGAGGCGGCGATGGTGCCCAGTACGTCCGGATCATGCTCGCTGTCTGATGAGAAGACATTGATCATGATCTGAACTTCTTTGTTGAATCCATCAGGAAACAGCGGGCGCAACGGACGATCCGTCAAACGCGCCGACAGCGTTTCCTTCTCCGACGGTCGGCCTTCCCGCTTGAAAAACCCGCCGGGGATGCGGCCCACGGAGTAGAGCTTTTCGCGGTAGTCCACGGTCAGCGGCATGAAGTCAAAATCCGTGTCTGCATCGAGATTCGCGCAGACCGTAGCCAGCACAGTCGTATCGCCATACGTCAACCAGATCGAACCTTGGGCCTGCTTGGCCATGCGACCGGTTTCGAGCGTAAGTTGCAAACCGCCTAATTCAAGTGTTTCTTGCGTCATGTTTTCCTCTTTTCTCCTTCTCCTGCTTCTTTCTCACTCTTCGAAACACCGATTAGCCGCGTAGGCCAAGCTGCTTCACGAGTTCGCGATAGCGATTAACGTCTTTCTTGTTCAAGTACTTCAACAACCGGCGGCGTTTACCGACCAGCAGCAGAAGGCCACGGCGCGAGTGATTGTCCTTGCGGTTGGTCTTCAGGTGCTCTGTCAGGTAATTGATACGGTGCGTGAGCAGCGCGACTTGAACTTCCGGGCTGCCGGTGTCATTCTGCGTGCGGCCATACTGATCCATCAGTTGGCGGCGGGGATTCGTAGCTTCACTCATGATCGTCACGTGTGTTTTATTGTTGTTGTCTAAATGCTTGTTGTTGCTGCGAGGGTCGCGGACCGTCACCGTAGCCTTCCGCGCGCAAAATGTCGCGAATGTCGGCCAGATCCTGCCGCATTTGATCCGACAGGGCCGCTTCACCGCTGAACTTGATTTCGCCGCGCAGTCGTTTGACGAACTTCAAGGTCAGCACGGCGCCGTAGAGGTCACGGTCAAAATCCAGGATGTGGGCTTCCACACTATGCCGTTGACCACCGAACGTCGGATTGAACCCAATCGAAACCGCCGCGGGATAGTCCGTCCCGTCAACGATGGCGAACGCGGCATAGATTCCGTCGCGCGGGATCAGTTTGCCGCTGGCGAACTCCTCGAGATTTGCGGTCGGGCATCCCATTCGCCGACCACGTCCGAAACCGCGGACAACCCTGCCGCTCAGAGTGTAGGGCCGTCCCAGCATCGCATTGGCGGACGGCAATTCGCCTTCCATCAGCATTCGGCGAATGGTCGTAGACGACACCGTTTGTCCGTCCACGCTTACGGGCGGCAGAATCTCAACTCCGAAGTTGAGTTCACGCCCCATTGTAATCAGGCTCTCGCGGTCGCCCGATCGGTCCTTGCCGAATGAATGATTATATCCGGCCACAATACGATTCGCCTGCCATGCGCGCAAGACATACTGCTCGATGAACTCACGCGCGGACAGTCTACGAATGGTCTCGTCGAAGGACAGCACCAACAAGTGCTCGACGCCTAACGTCCGCAGGGTGTCATGTTTCTCGGCGCTACTCTGCAGCAGAGAAATCGGTCGGATCCCGCCGTCCACGAGTGAACGCGGATGCGGGTCAAACGTGACGACAATCGGCGCTTCACCGTGTTGCGCGGCAAGCTCTTTCAGGCGGTTAAGTATCACCTGATGGCCCACATGCAATCCATCCAGACTGCCGACCGTGACGGCGGAGCGCTTCCCCTGCAGTACATCCTGCGCAAGACGGTCGCGATGAATGATCATCAGGAACGGTTCCCCCGGAACTCAGGTATGGCAAGTGCCGCGCTGAGCGTCCAGGCGTCGCGCACTTCGATCGGTCCGACAGCAGTACGGCGCAAGGCCGCCAGAGTACCGCCGCAGCCGAGCCGCTCACCCAAGTCACGCGCAATTGAGCGGACATAAGTCCCCTTGCTGCAGCGCATCTCAAATGTGACAAACGGCTTGTTCATTTCGACGATATCAAGGGAATGCACGTGTACCGGTCGTTCCGGCAACTCAACCGCGCGCCCGGCGCGGGCCAACTTGTAGCTGCGTTTGCCGCCGATTCGAATGGCGGAAACAGCCGGCGGTCTCTGCGCAATTTCACCAACGAAAGACCGCAATTCGGATTCGATCAGCCGTTCATTCCATTGCACATCGTGCTCAGCGATGACCTCGCCGTCTAAATCGTCGCTGTCGGTAACGACGCCGAGTTTTGCGACCGCGCGGTACGTCTTCCCGAGCTCCATGAACTCATCGGCGCGAGTTGTTGCGTCACCGCACAGAATAATCAGCAGGCCGGTTGCCGCCGGGTCCAACGTTCCGGCATGCCCGACCTTTTTCCATTTCAAACCGCCGCGCAGCTTGGCGACTACATCAAAGGACGTCCACCCAACCGGCTTGTCAATCGGCAAAATGAGTTCGTTCAACTCAGGCGGTCACCGGATTTCGTTCCAAAGCACCGAACAGACTTGGCAGCAGCCGCGCTTGAACCGAACGCAGAGTTCCGTACATCCGAAAACCCGCAGCGCGTTCATGTCCGCCGCCGCCAAAGGACTCGGCGATCGCGGAGACATTTACTCGGGACTTCGACCGCAATGAAACTCTGATCCGGTCGTCTTTCATTTCCGAACAGCACAGCTACTTCCACTCCTTCAATGGCGCGCCCGAGGTCCACCAGGTTATCAGGATCCTCGACGACATATTCGCGTGTGACGAACATCGTCGAGATCTGACCATCCGCGTGCAATTCAAGCGTTGCCAGAATCTGCGCGGTCGAACGCACGTCATGCGCCGGAATCGAATAGTAGAGCCGTTCGGTTAGCTCGGACAGCGATGCGCCGGATTCCACAAGCGCGGCCGCCACGCGTAACGACGCGGGCGATGCATTCGCGTGTCGGAACCGGCCGGTATCGGTCAAGATTCCCGCGAGCAGATTGGTGGCCATCGTTTGGCTGATCGGCAGATCAAGCGCCGTGAATAAACCGAACAGCAGTTCGCCCGATGCGGCGGCATCGGTGTCCACGATGTTCAGACTGCCAAACTTCGTATTAGAAATGTGATGATCAATGTTGGCGATGCGCGCGTTTGGCGCAATGTGGTCATCCACCTCGCCAATTCGATCGCGATTGCCTGAATCCACCACGATTACGTCGTTGAATCGTTCGCGGAGCTGCGTCTCGCGGGCAACTTGAATCTCCGCCGATCCCGTGAGGATGTGACAGCGTGGCGGGCAGGCGTCTTCGAGCATACAGGTCGGCCGGCCTCCGCATTGGATGACCGCTTCGCGCAAGGCAAGCACCGAACCGATTGCGTCTGGATCTGGCCGCATGTGCGAGGAGATCAAGACGCGCGGTGAACAAAGAAACGAGCGCAGCTCGCGCAATAGCGCATCGCTGTACGTCACTCGGTCTCCCCGCCGCGCGCCTGCTTCAGAAGTTCTTCGATGCGCGCCGCCTTCGCCGGAATCTCGTCATAGGTGAAGCGCACATCCGGATGCTGCCGCATGACAAAACGTTTGGCAATCGCGGTGCGGAATTTCCCGCGCAGTTTATTCAGCAGCCGTTCCGTCTCGATAAACTTGTCTGTTGGTCCCAAAATGCTGAAGAACACTTGAGCCATGGACAGGTCATCGCTGACTTTGACGGCCGTCACCGTAAGGATGATATTCGAATCCAGTTGCGCGATTTCGCGGATCATGCCCGGCATCTCGCGCTCGAGCTCGGCGGCAATGCGCAGCGGGCGGCGCGGTCCGTTTGAGTTCAATCGCAATAGATTAGACATAGTACTCCACGTGTGGCGTCATCGCGATCACTCGCGTTTCCATTTCAATCAACTCTCGCACGCGCCGAAACAACTCTTCGGCTTGACTCTCCGTCTCGGTGACACAGGCGAACGCCATCTCAGCGATCTGCCATGTATCGGCACCTCTTTCAAGAATCGCAACATTGCAGCGGTTTGCAATCCGCTCTTTCAATGAATTGACGACGCTGCGCCGTTCCTTCAGCGAATGACTTGCGGGCAAATGAACGGTAACCGTCATCACGCCCACGCAATGCTTCATGCCACCGATTGCTCGAGTGTACGTTTGACCTCGACGATTTGAATGACTTCAATCGAATCGCCCTCGCGAACGTCGCTCATGCCGTTCAAGAGGATGCCGCATTCATAACCTGACTTAACTTCGCTGGCGTCGTTCTTGAATCGCTTGAGCGACCCGATCGTACCCGCCCAAATTTGCTTGCCTTCGCGAAGCAGGCGAATCTGGCTCTGGCGCTTGATGACTCCCGATACGACGAAGCAGCCGGCAATCGTCCCCGTGGACGGAATGTGGAACGTCTGTCGAACTTCGATCAGGCCGACAACGTCTTCACGCTTGTCCGGACGCAACATGCCTTCGAGCGCCGTGCGCACGTCATTTTCCATTTCATAGATGATGCGATAGACGCGTATGTCCACGCTCTCGCGCATCGCAAATTCTCGCGCCTTCAGATTGGGATGCACGTGGAATCCGAGAATGATCGAACCAGTGGCCGCGGCCAAGAGCACATCGCTCTCGCTGATCGCGCCCACGCCTCGGTGAACGATCTTCACGGCAACTTCCTTGGTGCCAAGGCGTTGCAACTGATCGCAAATGGCCTCCACCGAACCGTCCGCGTCGCCCTTGATAATAAGCGGCAGTTCGCGTACTTCGCCTTCGCGAATGCGCTGCGAGATCTGGTCCAGGCTGAGCATGCGAATCTGGCGGAAAGTCTGCTCGCGCTGCAGCAGCTGCCGACGCATCGCGATGTCCTTGACTTCCCGCTCTGTATCAAACGACACAAACGAGTCGCCGGCCTGTGGTGCGCCCGAGAATCCGACAACCTGCGCGGGACGGCCCGGACCGACATGATCAATCTGTCGTCCGGTCTCATCGAGCAGCGTGCGCACCTTGCCGTATTGCTGACCAGCCACGAAATAGTCGCCGACATTCAGCGTGCCGTTTGTAACGATCAGCGTGGCCACCACGCCGCGGCCCTTGTCAATGCGCGTTTCGATAACCGTTGCCCGCGCCCGACGCTTGGCATTGCCCTTCAACTCGAGAATATCCGCGGCCAGCAGAACTTCCTCAAGCAGCGTGTCAATTCCCTGACCGAACTTTGCTGAGATTTCCGCCGATTGTACCTTTCCGCCCCACTGTTCAACGAGCACATTGTGATCAGCCAACTGCTTACGAATCTTCTCGGGATCGGCGTTGGCCTTGTCCACCTTGTTAATGGCCACGATAACCGGCACGTCCGCGGACTGCGCGTGATTCAGCGCTTCGATTGTCTGCGGTCTCACCTGGTCGTCGGCCGCCACCACCAGAATCACAAGGTCGGTCACCTGCGCGCCGCGTGCGCGCATCGCCGTAAACGCCTCGTGACCGGGCGTGTCGAGGAAAGTGATCGAACGGCCGTTACGGTCAACCTCATACGCACCGATATGCTGCGTGATGCCGCCGTGCTCCTGCGCGATGACCGAGGTCTTGCGCAGGAAATCCAGAAGGGACGTTTTGCCGTGGTCAACGTGACCCATGACGGTCACAACCGGCGGGCGCGGCGTCAGATCTTCAGGATTGTCGGCCTCTTCCTCAAGCTCCTGCTCGACTTCCTCTTCGTCACTGACAAATTCAACTCTGAAACTGAACTCATCGGCGATCACTTCAATCAAGTCACGCTCGAGCCGCTGATTGATCGTCACGAGCTTGCCCATCAGGAAGAACTTTTTGATGACTTCCGCGGTCTCAACATCCATCAGGTTGGCGAGCTCCTGCGTCGAGACGAACTCGGTCAACTGCAAGACGTTGTCTTGCGTCTCAATCAGTTCACCCGTAATCTTATCACGGCGCTTGGCGCGGCGCTTGCCCGAATCCATGGACGCCAGCGTCTGCCGGATTGACGCGTCAACTTCGGCCTGATTGACCTCTTTGCGCTTGGCCGGTTTCGCTTTGCGGCGTGAACGAGAATCGTCTTCGGGCGTGCGCTTAGTCTTCTCTTGCTTCTGCGCGGCGATCAACCGTTTCTGCTTTTCGAGACGCTCGATATCAGCCTTTGTCGGAGCGCGTCTCTTGCGCGCATCGGCAGCGGCGTCCGTCGTTGCAGCAGGTGTGGCGCCCGGCGTAGCTGGGCGCGGAACGCGCGGTCCCGTCGGCGCAGGCCGCGGGCCGCCAGCTCCTGGTGGACGAGGTCCGGTCCCTTGCGGACGGGCGCCTTCCCCCGGTCGCGGCGTGCCACCGCCCGCAGGACGACGCTCGCCAGGCCGACTTTCACCCGGTCGGGCCGGGCGACCTTCCGCCCGTGCTTTAGCCGCCTCTTCACGGGCCTTACGTCGGGCTTCGTCCGATGCGCGCTGCGCTTCAATCTCTTTTCGGCGCTTGGCGATCTCTTCTTTTTCCTTGAGCGCCCGCTCTGCCGCGCGTTCTTCCGCCTCGCGTTTCGCCTTTTCTTCTTCGGCTTCGCGCTGGCGCGCCTCTTCGTCTAAGCGGAGCTGTTCGCGTTCCGCTTCAGTGAGGCGTTCATTTTCGCGTTTGGCTTCTTCGGCTTCGACTTGTTGAATCAGCGTCGCGGCGGAATCAATCGCCTGGGTCGCCGCCGAAGCGAGGAGCTCTTCCAACTGACCGGAACGCGCCTTCTCGGACTCGATACGCCGATGCTCGGCCTCGGTCTGCGTTTCCGCCGCGTGCATCTGTTGCCAGCGCCCGGGATCGAATTTCTTGACCACTTCATCATACATCTCGTCCGTCATGGGAGACATATGCTTCGGCGATTTCGAAACGTCGTAACCGCGGTCTTCCAGGAACTCGACAATCGCCGGACTGGCGACGTTAAGCTCTTTGGCAACCTGATAAATCTTCTTCTGCTTGGCGGAACTCAAAAAGGTTATCCTCACCCTTCAAGTTTAGACTCGGCGCGCGAATCATTCGCGGCCGTGCGGGACTCCGGCGCGGCTTTGTCGGCCGTCGGCTCTTCGTCCGTTACGAAGTACGTGTTGAGCACGTCCATGATCTGGCGCACGCGACCCAATTCGAACTTCGTCGCTTCCATTACCTTGACGTCGCCCGCATCGAGCACGTCGTCGGCCGTTTCGAATCCGGCTTCGATCAGGCGCTTCTTCGTCTCATCGTCGAGCTCGCCGACTTCCGAAATCTGCAGCGGCTCAGGCGCGAGATACTCCGATTCCTTAATCGGTTCAATCGGCACACTCGTCAATTCACTGGCCAGTCGCAGGTTCTGACCGCGCTTGCCGATGGCAAACTGAATCTGATCGTCCGGCACGACCACGGTCGCCGTGGCCGAATCCTGATCGTAGACAACCAGCAGCGGCGTCGCGGGAGACATCGCGCGTTTGACGTAGATCTCGGGATCGGCGCTCCAGTGAATAATGTCAATTTTTTCGCCGCCCAGTTCGCGCACAATCGCCTGAATACGAATGCCCTTCATGCCGACGCACGCGCCGACCGGATCAATCCGCTTGTCGTGACTGCGCACGGCGATTTTGGTGCGGTCGCCGGCTTCGCGAGCCACGCCCATGATCTCGATGATGTTGTCGAAGATTTCCGGAACTTCCAATTCAAACAAGCGCGTCACGAATTCGGGAGCCGCGCGCGAGATAATGACTTCGGGATCCTTGGTCGTGCGGCGCACGTCCTTGATGACGGCGCGTACCGCTTTCCCGCGAATGTACTTCTCGTTGTAGACCTGCTCCGATTTCGGCATGAGTGCTTCGTAGCGATCAAGATGAACTCGCAATTCTTTGCGGTTGATCTGGTGAATCTCGCCCGTCACGATTTCGCCCAAGCGCGCCGAGAACTCGTTGAAGATGTTCTCTTTCTCGATTTCGCGAATCTTCTGCGTCAAGTTCTGTCGCGCCGTCATGACCAAACGACGGCCGAACTCTTCGATATTCACGAGCTCTGCATACGTATCGCCGATATCCAGGTCGGGATCAAGCCGCAGCGCCCGGGACAGCGGCATCTGCGTCACCGGATCGAGCACGTCGTCGTCGTCCACGATTTCTTTCTCGCAGAAGATTTCGATGTCGCCCTTGTCAATATTGAAAATGACGTCGAAGTTCTCGGCATTCCCGTATTTCTTCTTGATCATGGCGTGGAACACGCTCTCGATGATCTCGCGAAACGCGTCGCGGTCAATGCTCTTGTCTTGCAGAATCTGCCCGATGGCTTCGACAATTGGTGAATTCATTTCTTCCACTCCACTGGTGACTTGAACTCAGGCAGCACCACCGCGGACAACACGTCCGCCGGCCCCACATGATGCTCCTGGGCTTCCGATTGCAGCGTCAATCCCGCGGTCTCGTCGTATTCAACCAATCTGCCGCGTATGTCCTTGGGTCCTTTAGCGCCCGGCACTCTGAGTTTCAATAGCCGGCCGATGTTTTTGCGAAATTGCCACGCTTCGCGCAGCGGATAGTCCAAACCCGGCGAACTGATTTCCAGCCGGAAGTCTTCGCCGAGAAGTTTCTGTTCGATAATCAGGTTGCGCAATTCGCGCGTCAACAGGGCGCAGTCGTCCACGGAGATATTGCCGACTTCGCGATCGCCGATAACGCGCAGTTGCGTGACACCGTTGCGTGACGACTGCGCGTAATCGAGCATCTTGAAGCCATGCTCGGCAAGCAAAGTTTGGACGTGTTGTTCCAGTCGCTCCACAAAATCCCGGGGTATAGATAAACAAAAAAGCGGGCGCTGGCCCACTTTTTCATAAACTCGTTAACAGGTAAAGATACGAAAGTCGGGCACCAAATGCAACTCGCCTATTAGCTTACCGCAGGGCGTCGGCCTGCTGCTTGGCCCGCTGGAAGTTCTGCGAATCCGGATAATCGCGCACGATTCGGTCAAGCGCGGTCAGAGCTTTATCTTGCTGATTTGTCTTAAGATAGATTCTCGCAGCCTGAGAGAGCGCCTCGGGAGCATAAGGCGAGGAGGAGTAACGATCCGCGATTTCGATCTGTTTGGCCGCCGCTTCATCCAACTGACCCGTGGCCTCCAGACAGGACGCCAACCCGGCCAAGGCCCCCTGAATGGTCTCGGCGTCCGGCGAGTAGTCGTTCAAACACGCCTCGAAGCTGGCCTTGGCGCCACTGAAATCTCCCTGATCAAACTTGATTCTGGCGAGATAATACTCGGCTTCTGCGGCGGCTGAGCCACCGTGATTCGCCTGCACCATCTGAAACTTTGACTGCGCATCGGCCAACTGGCCCTGCCCGTACGACGTCTTGGCCTGCATTAGCGCAAAACTCTCGTCTTTGGCCGATCTACCCATCCAGGTATTGATCGCCAGCACAGCGATAACGAGGGCGACGATCCCGCCGCCAATCATCCAGACGGTGTGCTTGTGGGTATCGTAATAGCTCTCGACCTTGACCGCTGTCTCGACCAGCGTATCGTGCTTGAGGTCATCCTTCGTCAGGCGACCGCCGCGTTCGGCTGCAACTTTTGACATTGTGGTGTTTGTGTTTACTGATTCTCTGCGCGACCATGCCAGCCTCCGCTCTACGTCGTACCCCCGAGAGGATTCGAACCTCCGACGCAGAGTTTAGGAAACTCTCGCTCTATCCATCTGAGCTACGGGGGCCTATTACCCGCCAAACCTATCAATATAAAGCCCTTGCCGGATTTTGTCAAGCCGGGGCCTTAGTCAGCCTGCGGAAAGATTTTGCCGGGATTCAGAATTCCTTTAGGATCAAGAGCTTGCTTAACTGCCCTCATGCTGTTCATGGCGGCCGGACCAATGCCCAAATGCAAGTAACCCCGCTGGACCAGGCCGATCCCGTGCTCGCCGCTGATCGTACCTCCGAGTCGAACCGTGAGCTCAAAAATCTCCGGAATGGCAGCCTCCGTGCGGAACGTCCATTCAGCCTCAGAGAGCCCCTCGCGCAGCAGATTCACATGCAGATTACCGTCGCCGGCGTGACCGTAACAGATCATGCGCACACCGTGGCGGTTACAAATGTCGTGGACACCGCGCACCAAATTGGGCAGCTCACTGCGCGGCACAACGGTGTCCTCTTCCTTGTAAGGCGAAATCGCTTTGACGGCCTCGCCTGCCGCGCGCCGAATTGCCCAAAGCTTGGCTTGCTGTGCAGGGCTGTCAGCGACGTTCACGTCACCGCAGCCGCAGGCCGCGAGCGCTTCGCCGATTAGCTCAATTTCGCTCTCGAGCACGGCTTCATCATTGCCGTCAACTTCAATCAGCAGGCACGCCGCCGCATCTGAGAACGGCACCGGCTCGCCGCGCCGCGCTTCAATCGCTTGCAAACATGCCTGTGGCATAAGTTCAAGCGCACAGGGAATCACGCCACGTTGCATGATCGCCGGAACGGCGCGCGCGGCATCATCGAGATTTGCGAATGGAGCCATTAGCGTCCGGCGATGCCGCGGCAACGGCAGCAGTTTCAGCGTGATGCCGACAATGACCCCGAGCGTCCCCTCGCTGCCCACAAACAGCTGCACCATGTTGAATCCGGTCACATCCTTGAGCCGCTTGCCGCCATAGCGCACAAGTTCGCCATTCGCCAGCACAACATCCAAACCAAAGACGTAGTCCTTGGTCGTGCCGTATTTCAAGGCTCGCGGACCGCCTGCTCCTTCGGCGACATTCCCGCCGATCGTGCATGAACCACGACTCGCGGGATCCACCGGATAGAACAGCCCGACTTTCTCAACCTCTTCCTGCAGAACCTGCGTAATCACGCCGGGCTCTACCTGTAGGAAGAAATTCTCACGATCTATTTCGAGAATGCTGTTGAGCCGTTCCGTTGAGAGCACAATCCCGCCCTGAACTGGCAACGCCCCACCTGAAAGTCCGGTTCCTCCGCCGCGCGTCACGATCGGGACATTGTGCTGGGCCGCCACCCTGACAACCGCCTGCACCGCAGCAACGCTCTTGGGCCGCGCTACGACTTCAGGGGCAAAGTACAGGTCCTCGGTCTCGTCGTGACCGTAGTTTTCAAAGTTCAAGCCGCCGGGCAGCAGCAGCTCGTCGGCCGCCAACGCGGCCTGCAAGTCGCTCAGTACCTTACTGTCCATCAGGCCGCACGCGGAAGTTGTCATATTCGCCGCCGCCGCCGAGCGGAAACGTCTGGACCTGCTGTACGTGGGCGAAGGTCGGCCCCTCGCGCATTGCATCAATCAACATTTTGACGGCGTCGTCACCGCCTTCAAGCTCGGCTTCGACGCGTCCGTCAAACAAATTGCGCACCCATCCGTGAATGCCCAACGACTGTGCGCGCTCGAGGACGAAATAGCGGTAGCCTACGCCTTGCACGTTGCCACGCACCGTTACCCGCACGCGCTTGAATTCGCCGCTCATTGAAACTTATGGCTTCAGCCGGGAGATCATGCGCGGGAACGGAATCGTCTCGCGTACGTGCGGCAAACCGCACATCCATGCGACAGTTCGTTCGAGCCCGAGCCCGAAACCTGCGTGGGGGACGGTACCGTATTTGCGCAAGTCGAGAAACCACTCGAAATCTTCGATGTTCAAACCGTGTTCCTTGATGCGACCGCAGAGCGTATCATAATCATCTTCGCGCTGTCCCCCGCCGATGACTTCGCCCTTGCCCTCAGGGGCGAGCACATCGAAGCCCAGCGCGAGCTTGGGATCAGCCGGATCGCGCTTCATATAAAATGCCTTCAGATCGGCAGGGAAATGATAGAGAATCACCGGCCGGTCGTGCTGGTTTGAAATCGTTGTCTCTTCGTCGCCGCCGATGTCTCCACCCCATTCGATCTCGTGCCCACCCTTTTTCAAGACGTCAATTGCATCGGTGTAGCTCAGTCGCGGGAAAGGCTTCTGAATCCGCTCGATAATCGCCGGATCGCGCTCGATGACCTTCAGGTCCTCTTGCCGCGTTTCCAGAATTCTCTGCACGATAAAGCAGATCATGTCTTCCGCCAACTCAGCGGCGCCCCACATATCCATATACGCGACTTCCGGTTCAATCATCCAGAACTCCGTAAGGTGCCGGCGTGTCTTGGATTTCTCAGCGCGAAAGGTCGGTCCGAAGGTGTAGATTTTCCCCAATGCCATCGCACCGCATTCACCGTAGAGTTGGCCCGACTGCGACAGGTAGGCCTTTTCGCCGAAGTAGTCCGTTTCAAACAGCGTTGACGTGCCTTCGCAAGCGGCGTTGGTGAAAATGGGTGGATCAAACAGGGTGAAGCCGCGTCCGTCGAAGAAATCGCGGATCGCTTTGACGATCGTGTGGCGCACGCGCATGATCGAAACTTGCCGCTTGCTGCGCAGCCACAGATGCCGGTTGTCCATCAGGAACGCGGTGCCATGTTCTTTCGGCGAAATCGGGAATTCGCCCAGGGCTACGTGGACCGGGACAACTTGTTTTAGCGTCATTTCGAAGCCGCCGGGCGCGCGTGGTTCTTTGCGCACCGTGCCGACGACCATCACGGACGATTCCTGCGACAGCCGGTCTACGGCCTCAAAGCCGGCATCGCCGATGTCATTGATGGACCCGACACATTGCATGATGCCCGTTCCGTCGCGCACGATCACGAAACGGATCTTGCCCGAGGAGCGCGTATTGTACACCCAACCCTTGAGGGTAACTTCCTGACCGTCCCATGCGGCGGCATTCTCGATATATATATGCGGCGCACTCGGCGTCACAAACTTCTCCATCTTAATCCTCCTCTTTCAGTTGTCGCTCCATCAATCCCCGCACCGCGTCCTTCGCGCTCACCGTTCCTTCAAGAACCGCGCACACACCTTCGGTTATGGGCACGCTCACACCGTGTTTGCGTCCCAGGTCCAAGGCCGCGCGGGCCGTCCACACACCTTCGGCCACCTGCCCAGTTTTCTCCAATGCCACGGCCAGCGAGTCGCCACGGCCAATGAACTCACCGCAACTGCGATTGCGGCTGCGCGGCGACATGCACGTCGTCGTCAAGTCACCTAAACCAGAGAGGCCCATGAACGTCTTGCGCGCGCCTCCCAGCGCCTCGCCCAGACGAGCAAGTTCCGCTAATCCACGAGTAATCAAGGTACCCTTCGTGTTGGCGCCGTAGCCCATACCGTCCACCATGCCGGCCGCGAGCGCGATCACATTCTTCATCGCACCCGCGAATTCTACCCCAAGCACGTCCGCCGAGCGGTAGAGTCGCAATTTCTCTGAAGACAACGCCTGTTGCAGAATTTTCCGGGTGGCTTCATCATTGCTCGCCACGACGGCGGAGGTCGGCATCCCCAGAGCAACTTCGGCGGCCAATGTCGGACCGGACAGCGCAGCATAGCGCGTCATATCCAGCCCCGGCAGCACCTCATGCACAATTTCGTGTTCGAGTTTGCCGGTCGCGGTCTCAATGCCCTTGGCCGTACCCACACAATAACACGCCGGGACCAAAGCTCCGTATTGCTGCAATAAACTCCGCACGAACTGCAGCGGGATCGAGAGAACAACGACTTCGGCATCGGCGAGCGCTTCGCGCATGTCATCGTGCGGCGTCAGGTTTTCCGACCATCGGCCCTCCGGTAGATAGCGCAGATTGCGTTTCGTCTCGCGCATCTCGGCGACGAGGTCGCTTTCGCGCGCCCACAATCGTACATCGTGCCCGAGCGCCGCCGCATGAATCGCCAGCGCCGTTCCCCAGCTTCCCGCTCCGATCACCGTAACGCGCATCAGCGATACCTCGGCTCAGTGCCGTTGATCAGCCGTTGGATATTTTCCCGGTGTGTATAAAACAAAAAGAGCGCCAGCACAATGCCGGACATTACTTCGGTCATCTCCGGGCGCTCTTCACCAACGTACATTAGCAACGGAAATGCGGCGGCGGCGCACATTGACGAAAGTGAGACGCGACGCGACGCGACGAACGCTAGGATCCAGACTCCGAGTGCCATCAGCAGCGCCATTCCGTGTACCGCGGCCATGGCACCTCCTGCGGTGGCCACTCCCTTGCCGCCGCGAAATCTCGCATAGGGCGTAAAAACATGTCCGGCGACCGCACCGCACGCCATGAAAGCCTGCGCCTGCGCAGCTTGGTGAGGCCAGACCAGCGGCGCAACCAGCGCCACAGGCAGGAACCCCTTCAGCCCGTCCAGCAGGAGCACCACGACTCCCCATTTCTTGCCCAACAATCGCGAAACATTTGTGGCACCCGAACTACCCGAGCCGACCGCCCGCGGGTCTTGACCTGCGATGGCCTTTGTCAGCCAGATTCCGGTGGGAATACCGCCGATCAAATAGCCCATCAATGCCGCAAGCCACAGACTCAAACGACGCGCCCGATTGTGAAGACACGTTCACCGTTGCGCGCGAACGCCGCATGAAACTCAGACTCGGACTCCGCCGCCACGATGAGGACCAGACCGATGCCGCAGTTGAACACCCGCCGCATTTCGTCATCCGCCACCCCACCCCACTCTTGGATTCTGGCGAACAGTTCCGGCAATGCCCAGGCGCTCCAATCCACGTCAAGATGCAGGCCATCGCGCAGCACGCGTTCGGTGTTTTCGACCAATCCACCTCCGGTGATGTGAGACATCGCGTGCAGCCCCGGATGTCCCAGCAGCGGCTGCATCTCATTCCAGTAGCAACGGTGCGGCGCCATCACGGCATCGCTGAATCTCACGCCGTCGGACAGTGTAAGCGAGTCCAGTTCGTCCGCTGCGTTTTTGGGTTCGAGCACCTTGCGAATCAACGAATACCCATTCGTATGCGGCCCGCTGGATGCCACGCCGATGAGCACGTCACCACGCTTGACTTTTGTCCCGTCGAAGATCGCGCTGCGTTTCACCGAGCCGACGATCGTACCGGCCAAATCAAAGTGCCCTTCCTCGTATAGCCCCGGCATTTCCGCCGTTTCGCCGCCGATCAGCGCAACCCCATGGCTGCGACAGCCGCGCGCCATGCTTTCGGCGAGGACACCGGCGAGGTCGGGATCGAGTTTCCCGAAGGCCAGGTAGTCCAGGAAGAACAACGGCCGTGCGCCACAAACCAGAATGTCATTGATCGAGTGATGGACAAGGTCCTCTCCGAGGCCGTCAAGCTTACCGAGTTGGGTACCCAGAAGCACCTTTGTCCCGACACCATCCGTCGAGGCCACCAGAACTTGGCCGTCCGGCGCATCATCCAGCGCAAAGAAACCCCCGAACAGGCCGATGCCGCGCACTACATTAGGAGTGTGGGTTGATTTCGCAGCCGCAGAAATAAGGCGCTTGGCAACCGCAGCACGGTCGAGATTTACGCCGGACGTGGCGTAGGTTGAGGCCACTCTTGACTCCTAAAAGCAATAAAAACAATAAGGCCCGTTCAGAACGGGCCGGGTGCCGGAAGCCGGAATCGAACCGGCACGAAGCGTAAGCCTCGGCAGATTTTGAGTCTGCTGCGTCTACCAGTTCCGCCACTCCGGCAGCGAAAAAAGACCACCAGCATAGCGGAGCTTGACGATCGTGGGGGGCCAATCGAAATAGCAGTCACGCTCTAAGCTGGTGGAAACCGGTATCAAACGTTAAGCTGGAATATAAGGACTTAGGCCAAGACATGCAAGCCAGTCCGCTCAGGCCGCAAATCAGTTGGCGCAGCTTCGTGGTTCCCAAGACTATGAGCCAGAATCCGCGAATTTCGTGGGAAAAACCGCGCCGACCGGTTGATTAGCTGCGAAGGATCATCGGTCGCTCGAATAATGCACGTCGAATACTGCATTTCTGGTGGCTACAGCGCAAGAAAAGAAACAGAACGCAGAAACTGCACAACTCGATCAAGCCGACGAACTGTATGTTATATCGAATTGGATCGTCTTATGCTTCACTTAACGCATAATAATTTTACACTTAAAATAACATGCACTTTCAAGATTTGCCACATATCTCATTGGCATACTGTATGCAAATGCAGAATGTAGAATATGCATTGATCGAAGAGACCGGCGTGCAATAAACGGGCGCTTGCTAAGGGTGAAGGTTGACGTATTAATACCCCGGGACCCACCAAGATCGTAGCTGACATCTGAACCAGCGCTCGCCTTTAATGAAACACCCGACCATGAATTGGTCGGGTGTTTTCTCATTTAAAATCCCATACGGCGGGAGATTTCAGCATATTGTTCGGGAAACTTGTCCTTTCCACATGCTAAAGCGAGAAGGTTTGGCCATTTAGGTCGAAGAGATTCCACCATTTTAGTGGCCAAAATCTGTATCTCCCACTGGGCATGGGAATCGCATCGGAGTCGCGCCAAATGGTACAACTCGCGGGCGTTCAGAACACACATAACCCGCTTAACATGTGCATTCGTAAGAAGATAGGGTGCGATCAACGGATTGTAGCGCAGCAAGGCCGAGGCCGCCAGACTTGCTTCTTGGACGGCCGACCGGAATCTCTCCCCTTGGCCAAGCGACTCTATTGCCGGCGGAACGACCGCAGAATATTGTAAATCATAGGTTTGTACAAGCTGAGTCATCAAGCGGTGCCGCTTGAACTGGGCATAGCAGGTCGCACTCATCTCCAAAATGAAGGTCGCGCGAGCACTCTCAAATTCACGGTAAACAGGATCATGAGCACCCAAGTCCCGATAGATCTCGGCCCAGAATTCGTGCGGATCCCGGCTGATGTCGCCCGAATCGGCACCCCCGGCAGTGAACCTGAACGCCTTAATGACGCGATCCTCAGCAGATTCATCATAATCAACCAGTTCAACTCGCGGTTCGGACCAAAACTGCATTTTCTGCGAAGAGGGACTTTGTTTTCGCATTATCCCTGCAAGTTTTGCCCGATTCGACCGAGGATAGGATCCGCGCGTCGTATATTTTACGAGAGAAGGAGCCATCCGCCCCACAGCAACATGCAGCGCCTGGCCCAACTCGTGGACCTCAGACAATGGGTGGTCCGACAGCTCCCACAACAGGTGCTCGAGATTGCGAGCATTCAAGGTCATCCCCATTTGCGTCGCGCAGGCCAGCGGCAAGAGATAGCGGGCATCCTCTTTTGCACGGTTCTCGAGGTCGCGCACGTCGGTCTTGCTTAGGGCCGACGCATCCTCGGGCAGGTGATAGTCCGTCAATGCCTCAAAGATCACATTATAGGCCTGAAACAGCCGCGCAACCGCTTGCCGAAACACAGGTTCCTGTTCGGTCCCGGCAATCTCGATGGGAACAACGTACTCCTCCCCAATCGTGATATACCGTTGAGATTTCTCGGTGAAACTCTGGAGTCGGTGGAATTGTAGCTCCTCCGCCGCCAGGCGAGACAAGTGCGAGATATCGAAATTGAACGCCGCGTGCTCGGCCACGGATGCGTGCCCCAGTCCAAAAATGATGTTCTCATTCGACTTTCGAGCACGCGCCACGCTGAACCGTGCCGACCGCCGCAACTCGGTCACATGGGATGGATCACGACTGATGCGGGCATAGGCAGCCGAGATCGTCTCGGGCGTAAACGCTTCAAAATCAACACGCGACCGCAACTCCTCCCCAAGGCGTTCCATAGCGTCCTTGAGATCACTTGCGGACGGGTTGTTCCCAATGGACTTGGAGAGGTGGTCCAACTCGCGCAGAATCTCCACGGTTTCGGAGAGTAGCTCTGCATCGACATTGTAGCCGGCCAATCGTACAATCGGAGCCATAAGCCTTAGAGGTTAAAGAGTGACCCCGAAGTATAAGAGTTTTGCGCGGGAATCTCCACTCTCTAAACACAAACAGCCCCGATCCCGGGGCTGTGCGAAGCCAATTTGTTAGACAGGTCTACCGAACGTTGCCGGTGATAGCCGACTTCATGCCATCATAACGACGCCTTAGCAGCTCCAGCGCGGCGAGATACCGCAACTGCGTTTCGGCCATCTCTGCCATTTCCTCTTCAATGTTCACGCCATTGACGCCGGTCAGATCCTCGAGCAGCGGTTCGCGAGTTACACGATGCGTCAGACCGTCCAGCTCGTCGGTGGCGCCCACATGGCGTTGATCGCCCCGCGCTAATGTTTGATCTGCGCCGTCGAGCTTCTCCCGCAACATGTCTTCAAAATCCACGCGTACACGCTGGTAGCCGGGCGTTTCTGCATTGGCAATGTTTTGCGCATGCGCACGCTGCCGCGTCGCCTGGGCGTCGAGCATGGCCTTCAGCGTGACCGCGGTCGGATTCTGCTGGACCAAGAAGTTCTGAATCAGGTTATCTGCCATGGAGTTCTCCTTCAAGCGCTCAAACAGCAATCCCTGTGCCGCCGTGTCAACTTGTCATAGCAGAAGCCTAACCCAAGTGTATTCAGAGAGAAACGGCCCGATTCCTTTGGGAACCGGGCCGTCATTTCTGTCACGAATTGGACATTATGGGCAGGGAGTTCCCGTCACGACGTAAATCCGGCGCGTGTCGGGACTCAGCAAGGCGGAGTCATCATAGAACGTCGCAGAAATCGGCGTGGGAGTGACCAAGGTGTAATCGGTCGGGAACACGGGTTCCGAGGCGATGGCGTACCAAACGTAATAGCAGCCGCATGAATTCTCAAACGGTGCATGCCAGCGCAGTTGAACGGTATTAGTCGCCGGGAGACGGTACAGCGTCAGCTCTACCGGCTGGCCGCAGGCGGCGGTCGCAAACGGCGCCAGACGACCGGTAACCAATTGATAGCCCTGGCAACCACAGCCAACCGTGTCAAATTGCGCGAGGATGGCCGATACGTTCAGCGGACCCAACGGGATCGGCAGGTCGGCCAGAGTATCACAAGCGTTGACTCGGAATTCTACCGTATCCGTTCCGCTGAACAGGCGGTAATTGGTGTTCGCAGCAAACGTGTCAACACCACCCGTCGTATCGAAGGCCACGTTCTGCAGGAGGACATGGCGCGATTCGTACGCTTCGGGACCACAGCTCGCCGCATTCTGGGAAATGGCGTTCGCGGTGACCGCTACCGCCGCGGGAAGCGGGTTGTTCTCAGACAGGAAAGTCACTTCAGCGGCCTCGAGCGCAAACTGTGAATACTCAGTGACACCGCCAAACATGTCCAGCGCGCCTCGGACGCGGACGGAGTCACCGGGCAGCGCCTTGCGTGTGTTGCCAATCAGATTCGTCTGCGCCGCGCTGCCAAAGACCAGAACCGCGCAGCCGTTGGACTCAACGAACATGTTGCGACGGCAGGAGTCGTTGTAGGTCACAATACCGTACGTTACAATCAGCGAATCGTTCCACAGCGAAACACCGCAGGTGTCCTGCTGGCGAATCTGGCAGATCGTGACCGTGTCCGGAACCGCCGGAAGGCCGCAAATCGAAGCAGCACCGGGGGTCCCGAAGTCACCGTTGTTTGCGCCGTTCCAGCCCTGCGTCGCGACGCACCAGTTGGCCGGATTCGCGGGATCGAGATTGTTGGCCGAAAGCTGCGCGCTGGCGCCTGCCGCATAGGGGAACGTATTGTAATTTACCGAGGCGACCGTCACATTGGATGCATCTCGCAAGGTGACCGCTTCACCGGTCCCATTGCTGAGGGCCAAGCCCCAACCCGACGTGCCAAAATGATAGGCGTAATCTTCAGGTACTCCGCCATTGGTCGCACCGTCTCCGTTCGAGCAGAAGACGAAATATGAACCGGGAGCAACCGTCGGTGTGCCTTCCAGAGTATCCGAACCGTTCGCGTCCGAGACAATCCATCCGTTCATGTTCAACGTGTTGGCGCCGCGATTATAGATTTCGAACCACTCACCCAGACTGTCCGCCGTTCCGGCGAAATTCGGGTTCGGCATGAACTCGGTGAAGACAACATCGTATGGCGACGGAAGAATCGTGAATTGCGCCGTGCTATTAGCCGCAACGGGGTTGCCCGCAATGTCGGTGACATTGTTAACGGTAAGCGTATAGGTCGCGGCAGGAAGTGTCGTGCCAAAAGTCAGGCGTACGGTGCTGCCGTCACCCTGCAGCACAGCGGTCGTCGGCGCACCGATTCCCAGGTCGACGCTGTAGTTGGCTACGGTTTCGGCGGAGACTTCATTCAGATTCTCATCGAATTGTGCGTCCACCTGGCTTGATGTCACTACTGTGGCGCCCGTCAATACCGGGCGAGCACAGCCGGAAGCGGCCAGTCGTTGCGAACACATTGGCGGATTCATACCATTGCACCACATCCCAAGCCTGACCCACATCGCCCTGACAGACTTCAATCGAGTTGCCGGCATTCGCTCCGGCCAAGTCGGGATAGTTGAGCGTCAACGAACCGTGCACCAGTGTGCCACCGCTCAACGCGGTGAAGATCGCAAGGTTGTCACCGCTATTGTTCAGGCCCCAGCCACCAACCGAGTCCGGGCAAACTACTTCACCCGTGATTTCGGTCATGTCCACGCTGCTGAGCACAAGGTACTGCCCGGCGTTGATAACCGTCCCGGCCGGGATATAGAGCGTGCCTTCGCTGGTCGGCGGATACGCGCTATGGTCGGTCACGATCCAACCACCGATATTGATTGCGGCTCCGGTGGTGTTGAAAATTTCGATCCACTCGACATCCGCTCCGGAAGCGGTGTCATCGTACATAACTTCGGTGATGACCACGGAATTCGAACCGCTTCCGACAACCGTGAAGTTCCCGACGAGATTCGTTGCGGTGTTACCGGCAAGGTCTTGCATCGTCGAGACGGTCAACGTGTAGGAGTTCGGCGACATCGCCGAAACCGTCAGATGAACGAGCGCCAAGTTGGTGCCGTCGCGCAGCGCCGTAAGCGGACTGCCGACGCCGTTGTTGACGACGTAATTGGCTTCGGTCTCGGCGACCGTCTGGTTCACACTCTCGTTGAACAGGACGTCAATCTGCGATGAAGAGACCGCCGTAACGCTCACGAGGGCCGGGGGCGTGCCATCGGCGCACGGTGTGTTGGCCGCGCCCGGGGTACAGTGGCGGTAGCGACCGACGGCGGCAAAAACCGTGGTGGATTCGATCCAGTCGGCACCGTTACCGCTCCACGTTGAGTTAACGTCGCATTTTTCGATTGAATTTCCGGCGTTATTCGTGGCCTCGTCCGGATAGCTCACCGTCAGCGATCCGTCAATCAACGTGCCGCCAGTTGCCGCGGTGTACAGAGCGATATTGTCCGGCGTATTGGTGAGACCAAAACTGCCCGTAATCTGCGTGCAGACAATTACTCCCGGAAGTCCCGTTGTGGTTTCTTTGGTAAGCACAAGGTACGCATCGGCACCGATCGTCGTTCCCACAGGAACACGAATTACGCCTTCGCCGCCGTTGCCGGGATAGATATCGTCGTCAAGCAAAACCCAGTCGCCGATGTTAATGGCCGCCGTGGTCGTGTTGTGGATTTCAACCCACTCGACATCCCCGCTTGCCGTATCATCGTACATGACTTCCGTGATCACGACGTCGCCGAAGCTCTGAGCCATGACAGGCAGAGACAGGGCTAAGCAACCCAACAACAGGAACAGCCCACGCAAGTGTCGCATCTTGTTCACCTCGCAATTAACTTTTGAAAAAACACAGTCCGAGCACATTACAATCGAAAAAGCCGCAATTCGCGCAACTTTTAAGATACGAAAAAACGGTCGGCAAGACAAGCCGACCATCTCAGCTGCGGGTCATTTGCCATTGGTAATCAAACGGTGAGTATTGGATTTAACTTCATAGTAATTGAGTCTCCTCATTAGAATCGTATCTTGTGCCTGCTGTCACGACCGCAAAATGATCTAATCCGAGAGGCGCTGTGCGTCCATTGCGCCGAAGATAAGAGGCCATCACGACAAAACGGCGAGAATCTAATTAACCCACTAATAAACATTCATTTGATGAGTTATCCACATTTTGGTCGTTGATTGGCCTATGTGCCGGCGCCAGAAGAGCAAGTTATCAACATGACGAAAGCAGGCCGTGAAGCCTGCTCTCGCTACGAACACTATCGCGATGCGCCCTGTTATGGTTCGACGAAGAACGACACGGACGCAGTGGCCACTGTCTCACCGTCAGCAATCGCGTACCCGAAGATAACGTCCTTGCCGATGTTTTGATCGTCACAAATATAATCTACGCAAGGATTGGCACCGCACGGGTGAGCAATCGTGTCTGATTGCGGTATCACCAGATTCTCGTCCAAGAAACCGACGTTCGACTCCGTGCGCAGCAACACCGTGTCATTGACCGCCATGCCCGTACCGCGGTACAGACGAATGACGATGCGGTTTTCGACAAAATACTGCAAGGTGTCATCCCCGGGCCGCAATTCGAGGCTATATGCGCCTGGATCAGGATTGTCGGGACCGGTGATCTTCTTGTCATTCTTGCACGACATCATCACGAAAACTACGCAAGCGAACACAAGCGGCAGTGCGAGTGGGCGGGAAAACATGGCTCCTCCTTGCGAAGATTAGCGGCTCAAGAAGCGGAACAGCAGATAGCCAACTCCCAACCATAACGGGATCGCCAGCAAGAGCGCGAAATTCACTCCGCGCACGGTTGAGAGATTACTTTGCAGTTCGATTGTAGCCAAGGCACGGCGCATGACCGCCGTCAACTGGTCCATGTCCACGGGTTTGGGCAGCAGGTCATAGGCGCCGAGTCTGATAGCCTCTTTGGCCGTATCAAGCGAAGCAAACCCCGTGACCATGATGAACAGAACCTTCGGATTGATATTGCGCAGCTCACCCAGCAGCTCCAGGCCCGATTTTTCCGGCATCATGAAATCCGAGACGACAAGATCAACCTTCTCGCGCAGGAAGATATCCATCCCGTCACGCGCTGACACGGCTTCGAGCACGGTGTGCCCGCGAGTTTCGATGAACTCACGCAACACGCCGCGATAGTCGTCGTCGTCGTCAATCAGTAGAATTCGGGCCATATCGGAATGTGCTGTTGGTTAGCTTACAGCGGAATATTGCCGTGTTTTTTCGGCGGATTGCTGTCTACCTTATTTTCCAGCGTTTCAAGAGCGCTGATAATGCGGCTGCGGGTCTCGGCCGGGTCAATCACTTCGTCAATATACCCGAACGAAGCGGCTTCAAACGGGTTGGCGAAGAGCGTTGTATACTCGTCAACGAATTTCTTCTTGGCGGCATCCGGATCAGCTGCTGAAGCGATTTCCTTGGCAAAGATAATTTCCACTGCGCCCTGCGCGCCCATGACCGCGATTTCCGCGGTGGGCCACGCGAAATTCAGATCGCCGCGGATGTGCTTCGAACTCATAACGTCGTAGGCGCCGCCATATGCCTTGCGGGTAATGACGGTGATCTTCGGAACAGTGGCTTCGCAATAGGCGTACAGGAGTTTCGCGCCGTTCACGATGATGCCGTTCCACTCTTGCTCGGTACCCGGCAGGAAGCCCGGCACATCCACAAACGTGACAAGCGGAATATTGAAGGCATCGCAGAAGCGCACGAAGCAGTCCTTGTCCACGACACGACGGATGACATCCTTCATGTCATAGGGACGCGTGGCTTCGGCGGGAATGAGAGCGGCCAGCGTGTCATCCGTCAGCGGCTGCTGCGGCACGGGCTGGCGCGGCGGGTCTTCCTGATTGTTTTGCGGCATGTAGCTGAGCATGCGGCGGAGAGTCAGCAAACAGTGTGCTTCATTCGGGCAGGCAAAGTGCGCCACACCGGATTTTGACGCGTGCGTGACGGCGCCGCCGAGTTCTTCGCTCGTGATGTCTTCATGCGTAACGGTCTTCACGACCTTCGGTCCAGTCACGAACATATTGCTGGTGTTCTCGACCATCAGCGTGAAGTCCGTAATGGCCGGACTATAAACCGCGCCACCGGCACAAGGGCCCATGATTGCAGAGAGCTGAGGCACGACGCCGGAGGCGAGCGTATTTCGCAGGAAAATGTCGGCATAGGCTCCAAGCGATACTACGCCTTCCTGCACGCGCGCGCCGCCGGAATCGTTCAGACCGATCACAGGCGCGCCCACCTTCATGGCCATATCCATGATCTTGCAAATCTTCTTACCGTGCGCTTCGGCCAGCGATCCGCCGAAGGCGGTGAAGTCCTGCGCAAACACGAACACAGTGCGTCCGTCGATCTTCCCGTAACCGGTGACAACTCCGTCGCCGTAGACGATTTGCTCGCCGAGTCCGAACTGTTGGGAACGGTGGGTGACGAGTGCGTCAATTTCGTGAAACGAACCGGGGTCCAACAAGATGTCAAGGCGTTCGCGGGCGGTCATTTTGCCCTTTTTGTGCTGCGCCTCGATGCGTTTTTCGCCGCCGCCTAAAGTGGACAGGGTGCGTCGGCGTTTGAGTTCTTCTGTGACTTTCATAGTATTTTGGTTATAACATTCCGCTCCGCTTGCGCAAGAGCCATTCCAGGCCCAATAGGCCTATGAGTATCCAAAGAAAGAGCGGGCGATTCCACAGCGAAATTTCGTGTTGGGACTCGATCACTCGTGTTGGCAGCGCCAATTTTTCAAATAGCGAATCCGGCTGATTCGCACTGAAGAATTGACCTCCAGAGTTGCGTGAGACAGCTTGGAGCACATCAAAGCGTGCTCGCGAGTCAAGCCACTCGAGGTTAAATGATTCGACAACGAATGCGCCGCGGTCCTTTCCAATAGTGTCGCCGCGCGCTACGGCGAAGCCACCATATGTGAAATCACCAGCCGTCGTCGCGGTAAACTGCCCTTCGTACAATCCGTTGCCCTTGGCGCGCAAGGCGATTGTCTCGGTCTGCTCATTCTGCGCCACGGTAACCAGCACTCCGGCATCATCCAGCGGCTGCAAGTCCGCACCGTACACCTGCGCCTGCAGTCGCACGGGTTCACCGGAGCTGTACACCTTTTTGTCCGTCGTGATTTTTACCTGCTTCTCTTCAGTAGGCGCGAGTAGCCATGCTGTCAGCCGCGCAGTCAAATCGGAGTAAAAGTCGTTCCCGGCGGACTCTTTCGCTCTGCCTAATGCCCAGCGATAGATATCGTGCACCGTAAAGGCCGCCGTTCTGCGCCGGTTCATGTCGCTAATCAGCAGCGCAGGTCCGCCGGGTAACTCCGGCGTGAGCTCATTGGCGAACGTCGCGACGACGGTGGCCGCGGGTTTGGCGGTGATCTTTCCCACCGCGCCAGATACGGGGGGCAACTGAGCCCAATTTGCAGCCAACGGTCCGCGCGCGCTTATGGCGGAGTGCGAGGCACCATCGCGCACGATCACACGGTCAGCCAAGCTCTGCGGCGCCATGTCGAACGGCAGCCGATCATCAATCTTCTCCGATGCGCTCGGTGACACGGCGGATCCACTCACCCACAGGAGGGGTACACCGTCGCTGACCAATCGAGCGGCAACCGCATCCCACACCTGCCGGTTCGTCGCGGATGTTGGATAGTTGACCAGCGCAAACATGTCAGCGCTATTGAGCAATTCGGCGTTCGCGCTCTTCCCGCCGACAAAGCCGTTACGCGTTTCCACCAGCGCGGTAACCGCAACCGTGGTGTCCTGACCGAGCGCCTGCATGAGAAATGTAACGTCCGGCGACGGCGCTCCGGCCAACAGGACGACATTGTACTTTGAATCGAGAATCCTGACCACGCGCGAGCGCCGATTGTTCTCGGTCGCCAATTCTCCCGGAATCGAGTCCAGGATCGCGGTCAATCTCAGCTCGCCCTCAACGTCAGCCTGAAAACTCGCTTCGAGAGTCTTCTCGTAGAGTGAACCGTCAAATTTCAGCGGCTCATCCAGCAGCGTACGCGACCGCGAGTCCACCAGACGAAGGCGACCGTTTGCCCCGGAGAGTCCTTGACCGCGCACGCGAACGCGGACGGGAACCTGCGCGCCTTTATAGGCGATATCATTGGTCAAAATGTCAGCGATCAGCGCGTCGCGTCTTAGCGTCGTGTCGCCAACGCCAATGGTGTAGATCGGAACGTCTGACTCAACGGCGACCCGTTCGGGATTCGGACCGGAGTTCTGAGCGCCATCGGTGATCAGCACAATCGCGCCAACGTCCTCACCAGCCGTCGCCCGGGCTGCTTCAAGCCACGCATCCGCCGGATTCGAGCCGACAAGATCGGCTGAGGACGCGAGGATGGAATCCAAAGGTGAGGATACCGCGGAATCACCGAAGGCGAATTCGCGCAAGCTCGCGCGCTTGAGCAAGTCCTGCCATTCACTTCGCCGCAGGAGGTTCTTGACCACGGAATCGCGAACGACACCGTTGTCGGCAACAGCCATGGAGGCCGACCGATCAACCAGCAGCAGGACTTGCGCGTGTTGGTCGCGGCGATCTAACCAAAGTAACACCGGTTCAAAGATCAAGAACAAAACGATCAAGAGCGCCAATGCGCGGATCGCCGCGAGACTGCGGCGCCGCAAAGTACCGACTGGAGGAAGCGTTTGCCGATAAACGATGACGGCCAGCGCAATGCAGGCGATCGACAATAACACAAACAGCAATGTCGGAGCCCCAAAAGTGACTCCGCGAACCGCGAGCAAAGGTAATGTGTAGCTCAACTCGAAAAGGCTGCTGCTGGTGATCGTAATTCCGTAATCGGCCAGCGCGGTCTGACCGGAAGTTGTTCCGCCGGCAGTCCGGCTTGCCACAGTTTATGAGCGGCGTAGCCAATCATCGCGGCGTTATCTGCGCAATACTTGAGCGGTGGCACGGCGACCTCGATGGACAAACGCCCGGCGATGTCTGCCAACCCGCTGCGCAATGCGCTATTGGCGGCGACTCCGCCTGCGGCGCAAACGGCATGCACACGGTACTGGATCGCGGCACGTTCAATCTTAGTCAAGACAGATCGCATCGCGGCCGACTGAAACGAGGCCAATAGATCAGGACGGTGTCTCTCTTCAAGCCACTGCGGTTCATCGCGCAGTTTGTAAGCGACGGCCGTCTTCAATCCTGAGAAGCTGAAATCAAAGGAGCCATCCCGTAAGGCGACCGGGAAGTCAACCGCATCTGGCCGACCCCGCTGCGCGGATCGGTCAATCGCAGCTCCGGCGGGAAAACCAAGTCCCAGCAGCTTACCAACCTTGTCGTAGGCCTCCCCCATTGCATCATCGCGTGTGGCGCCGATCACGTCATAGTGACGGAAGCCGCGCACAACGGTCAGCAAGGTGTGCCCGCCGCTGGCCAACAGGACGAGGAATGGCAACGGCAAAGGGTCACGGTCCATCTCCACCGACCAAAGATGCCCTTCCATGTGGTGCATCGAGGCAAATGGAATCCCGCGAGAAGTTGCCAACGCCGATCCAAACGAGTGTCCGACAAGCAATGAGCCAACCAATCCCGGCCCGGCCGTGGCCGCGATCATGTCAATATCCTCAAGCGAGCACCGCGCCTCGGCCAGCGCTCGTTGCACGTTGGTATCTTGCAGTTCTAAATGCGACCGCCCCGCGAGCTCCGGCACCACACCGCCAAAGGCCTGATGCACTTGCTGCGTGATGGTGACCAAGGCGAGGACGTTGCCATCATCGAGGATTGCGGCGGAATTCTCATCGCAGCTCGACTCAATCGCCAGAATTCGCACGATTAGCGGAGTGAAGCCATGTCAAGCTGAACGCGCGCGAGAAACTCGGCACGCTCGATCCGATACAGCGCTTCCTGAACGGAGCCGCCAAGAGCCACTACTCCGTGCCGCTCGAGTAGCAACACGCCCGCATTGTTCCCCATGTCCACGGCCAACCGTCCAACATCGGGCGATCCGGGTTCCGCATACGGAATCATTGCTATGCCGCCCAAAGTCATTTCGGCTTCCATGAGGAGTTTGACATCCGGCACCTTGCCCGCCGCGACGAAGACGCCGAGATTCGGCGCGTGAACATGCAGGATTGCGTACACATCGGGTCGAGCATGGTACAAGGCGCGGTGCAGTTTCCATGCCGACGAGGCTTCGGTAGGCTGAAACTCGTCCAAGCTGACTTCGATTAGGTCAGATTCGGCGAGAAGGCGCTTCTCAATTCCGCGGCGGGTGACCAGAGCGCGGCCATCAGCAAGTCTTGCCGAGAAGTTCCCGTCCGTTGCAGGAAGGCAGTTTATCCCGGCCAGCACTCGCGCTGCGTACAACAGCTCGGCTACCCGCTCGGCGGCCAATCTCAGCGGACTCCGTTTGGCGTGATCAATCCGAATCCGGTGTACTTCTTCAACACTTCGGGTATGCTCACGGTTCCATCGTCATTCTGATATGTCTCTAACAAGACCACGAGCAAGCGCGGCGTAGCCAAACCCGACCCGTTCAACGTATGCGCAAATTCGGGCTTGCCTGTCTCGGCGCGGCGGAAGCGAATATTGGCACGGCGCGCCTGAAACGCCTCGTAGTTGGAGCACGACGACACTTCCAGCCACTTCTTTTCACCGGGCGACCAGATTTCAATATCGTAACACTTCGCGGCGCCAAAACCCATATCGCCGCCACACAGCAGCATTACACGATAGTGTATGCCAAGCAGTTCAAGCAGGTGTGTCGCATCCGCTGTGAGCTTGTCATGCTCCGTGTAGGAGTCTTCAGGCTTTGTAAACTTAACCAATTCGACCTTGTCAAACTGGTGCAGCCGCAGAAAACCGCGCGTGTCCTTGCCGTATGATCCGGCTTCACGGCGGAAACAGGGAGTATATCCGCAATACGCAATCGGCAGTTCAGCTTCGGCCAGCATTTCGTCGCGATGCAGATTGGTAATCGGCACTTCAGCCGTCGGGATCAAAAAGAAATCGTCGGCTTCAGTCCGGTATTGGTCTTCTTCAAACTTGGGTAGTTGACCGGTACCGATCAAACTTTTGCGATTGACCAGAAAGGGCACCGAGACTTCCGTATAAACGCCGCGCGAGCGATGTGTTTCCAGAAAGAACGTGATGAGCGCCCGTTCCAAAATGGCGCCGGCTGCGCGGAAGACGGGGAAACCGCTGCCCGTGATCTTTGTCCCGCGCTCGAAATCAAAGATGCCGAGGTCTTTGCCCAGCGTCAAGTGGTCTTTCACGGGAAAGTCGAAACTTGGCTGCGTGCCCCAGGTCTTGACGACAACATTGTCATCCGCCGTTTTGCCCGCCGGGACAGAGTCGTGCGGTAGATTGGGAATCTGCAAGAGTCGGGCTTCGAGGTCGCTTTCAATCCTCTTCAGGGCCTCGTCGCCGCCCGCGATCTCGTCTCCAATCGCCCGGCTTTGGTCCTTAAGCGGTGCGATATTGTCGCCGCGCTTGGCTCCGTCCGCGATTTCGCGCGACAATTCGTTGCGCCGCGCCTTGAGTGCATCGGTTCGCTCGATCAGCGCGCGACGTTCGGCGTCGAGCTCCACGACGCCGTCGAGTAAATGGCCCACGCCGCGCATCTCTAGACGCGCGCGCACCCAATCACTTTTTTCCCGAATTAGTCGAATGTCAATCATTGTTCTGGCAAATCAACCTTCGCCCCGCAGCACGACGAACAGAGTCATATACAGAATCTTGATGTCCAGCGGCAGCGACATGTTTTCAATGTAATAAAGGTCCATCTCGAGCTTTTTTTCGGGCGCAACGATTGTCGCATCATATTGCAAATGCACCTGCGCCCAGCCGGTCAAGCCCGGTTTCACGTTCAATCTACGCAGAAACAGCGGCGCACGCCGTGCAAATTCATCCACAAATTCGGGCCGTTCAGGCCGCGGTCCAACGATACTCATATGCCCCAACAACACGTTGAAAAGCTGGGGGAGCTCGTCAATTCGCGTGGCACGGAGAAACTTCCCGACTTTTGTGATCCGCGCGTCTCCCCGCGTCGCAAGCACGGGGCCCGTTCCGCGTTCCGCATTCTGGATCATGCTGCGGAACTTCATGATTGTGAAGGGCCGACCATTGAGGCCCGCCCGGATCTGTGTGAAGAACACCGGACGACCGGAATCCACGAGTGTGAGCAGAATCGCCAACAGCCACAATGGCGACGACAAGACCAGAATGGTGACAGCGGAGACGATATCAAACAATCGCTTGAGCAGGCCTTCGATCGGCGTCAGCAGCAAGGGCCGAATCTCGACGATCGGCATGCCCCGCTGCCCAACGGGCTTGACGGACCCAAGCAGAATCTGATATTGGTCGGCAGGAATGAACTGGCGCACCGGCGATTGCGACAACAGCAGTACAATCCTGTTCAGCCGCCGCTCGTCAGCCTCATCGAGGGCGATGTAGGCCAAATCGCAGGGGGTCTGCTGAATGCGGTCGCGAATCTCCGACCAACTGCCCCAGTATTCGGCGTCTACGTCGGGCATGTGCTCCCCGATCACGCCTCGCACGTCCGCACCGAGTCCGCGATTTCGAGTCAAATAAGACAGCGTGGCGCGCAAGCGTTCACCAGACCCGATAACGACCGTCCGAAGCTTGTAGAACCCGCGGATGCGCAATTCCTTAAGCACAGTCAGCAAAGCCAGACGGGACACAGCGATGCCCATCATGACGCCGATCCCGTATGTCACCAGGACGACCCGGGTTATCGGTAAGGGATTGGCCGGTTCAAACGTAGCGACAAAGATGATCAGACAGCCGTAGAACGCGGCATGCGCAGCACGCCGTACAACAACCGCGCGCGACTCGAGTGGATCGAACCGATAGAGTCCGAACACGGCCAAATGCAGCAGCCAGAATCCACTGACGATAAGGCTCGGCACGAACAGTTCGGCAGGCTCGAACAAGACCGGATTAACAAATACACCGGTCTGGAAGCGCCACCAGAAAATGCCATAGAACGCGGCTTCGAGTACGAGCAGATCTAAGAGGAGCAGCAGCCCGGCGAAGCGAAGAAAACGCATGGAAACGGTATCAGCCGGTGGCGACGGCGGCGTGCTCATTCCGAGCAAGATGCGTCATGGAATACATGGCGCACAACGTGTATAGCGCCCAAAAAGGAATGTATGCCGCGCTGGAAATTGTCAGGATTGAGAAGGATGAAGCCACTAAACCGGCTCGGAGTCCGGCATTGATCACGTGCGCGGGATTTGCATGGTCAATGTTCCAGGTCTTCCAGTCCAATCCGCGATAGGCCAGGAACATGACAATAAGATAAAGCACAAATCCGATGAGACCTGTGTCCACAGTCAAATCCACAAAAGTATTGTGCGAAATGAATGCATGCGGCAGGTAAGTGAGGTCGTACACCACCCGATGCGCGAAACTGCCCGGTCCGCCTCCCGCGACAGGATTGTCCCAGAAGTAATTCCATCCATTGAGAACGAGATTCAGCCGTTCCGACGATGATCTGTCGCCTCCCGCCAGTGTCACCAGCCGGCCGAAGATATCTGTCGGCGCGATCATGACAACCGCGAGAGTAACGGCGGCCACGGCCAGTATGACCCTTGCTTTCCGTCGTTCAACACCCAGCATCAATACTGTTACAATTCCGCACGTGATAAGACCGGAGCGGGACAGCGAGAGCAGTACCGCCGTGAATCCGAGCGCGGTTGCAGCGAAGCCCAACCAGCGCAAGCGATAGTCGAGTTTGCTGCGCCAGAACGCAAACGTGACACCGAGAAACGTCGTCAGCGTCATGCTCATGATGTTCGGATCGGGCCAGTTACCAAAGAACCGAGTCGAGTCTACGTAAGCAACATGCTTGGCAAGCTGTTCCGCCGCTCCGGTGACGTAGAACTCGTATGCAGTCCGGATCGCTAAGATGGATGTGAACACCAAGCCCGCAGCGCCGCCGACAAAATAGGCCAAATAGTGCTGCGGCGTAGAGACCAGATCTGCCAATACTGCGACAGTTACGACAATGCGAATGGGATGAAGCCAATCATAAACGTAAGCCGATTCCGCCCAAAGTCCACTCGTCGCAAGCCACAATGCAAACAGGGACGCGGCAACAAATATCGTACCCAATCGCCACCCGATGTCACCCATGATCAAACGTCGGATGACAACAATGCCGCCACTGAATAGCAGAAGACCCATCGTCGAACCGGGCAGGTAGCTGGCGATGTAGGATACTACCGCAAATCCGATCATCGCGGACAAGATGGTCGGGTATCTCATCATCAGCAATCCCGCACTTGCCGCACCGCAAGCTATCAGAACCTGCGTCGTGCGCCCCCAGAACATCCAAAGGAATAGCAATGCCATGGCCAGCGCGGCCAATCCAAAGCCGATCCACATTTCCCGTGAAGCCGAAAAATGGCGCACGAATGAGGATTGACTAACGTCCACTCCAGCTCCGGCTGAGCCTTTGAAGCGCCGGGTAACTCGGATGCTCGGGCGAACTCAAGGCCAATTTAGCATGCATCACGCCCGCACCCAAAAGGCCTATCAACATACCGGCGGCCGCACCAAGACCAACCAGCAGCCCTCGTTTTGGCCATGAACGCCTTGTCGCCACACTCGCGGGCTCAACAACGGCCATGGTCGGCGTATTGCGCGCCTCTTCAAGCCGTGCCGACTCGTATTGCTGTGTGAGCATGGCCATCAGCAGCGAGTTGATTTCAATATCACGGTACAACCGCAGGTAAGTCTTGCCGTCTTCGGTTGCGGAATCCAGTCGCAACAGGAAGTCGCGCTCCAGACCGGCGGCCTGCGGCGACATCAAAGTTGAAATGGATGAGTCAATACCGGCGAGTTTCATCCGGGCAATATTCAGTTCGGGGTTGTCGCCGCTGAACAGTTTTGCCTTGAACTCGTATTCCGCTTGCGCCATCAGGCGTTCGGCCTGCACGGCAGCCACGGCTTGGACTGTGGCCTTGGCCTGTTCCTCGAGATCAAAGATACCTGACGTCCGTTGAAACTGCGCCATGCTATCTTCCAGAGCATACAAGGTTGCCCGCGCTTCTTCCAACCGATTCGCCGAGAACTCGCGCTCTTTGCGGGCTTTCGTGCTTTCAAGCTCGCGGTTGCGGCGGTCCAATTCTGCGATGTAGAACTCAACGATTCGCCGCGCGACATCGGCATCAGGATCGTCTACCTGTACCATCACGGTATTGGTATTCGACTCATACTTGAAATAAACGCGGCTCTTCCAGGCTTCGAGGACATCTTCGATGGGTTCGTCCGGCATCTTAAGACGCGTCCGCAGGTCGAACTCTTCGATTACCCGTTTGTTCATGGTCGGTGCACGCAGCAACAACAGATAATAGTCGCCCCGAACCTCCCCCAATGCCGGCGCAAATCCCGCCAAATTGCCGAGTCCGGACAGTTTGGAAGCGATCAAACTTCCCAATCCACTGCCCTTGTTTTCGATACCACGCACCACAGCGGAAGACCGGTAAAGCGGTGTGGCGACAAACGAATAAATACCCACGGCCAACGCGCAGGTAAGAGTCGTCGGCAACCAGATACGGCGCCAGCGGACGAGGAAAGCCAGAATGTCGAGCAGTCCCAATCCTTCGTTCTTAGTAGGAGTCAATGCGCACGCTCCCGCGCAGCGGAGGGATGTTTAGAAGTCAGTGTAATACAGATAGCGGTTGTCCACAACCAGTAGTTCCTGTTTGGCCAGCTTCAGCCAGTCGGTGTAGACGCGATTCTGTTTTGTGCGCTCAAGATTCGTAGTCAGTTGGTCTTTCTGGGCCGCAAACTGTGTCGAATCGGCTTCGGCCACTTCCAACACGGCCGCGACGTAGCCACCGCGATTGTTGGCCAGTCCCGGTGAAAGTTGCCCCGGCGCGAGTGCCAACAACTGGCGGGCAATCGCTTCATCCTGTCCAATGGTGCGGATGAAGTCACGCACTCCATGCAATCCGGTCGTGTCAACTTTCAAGTTTTCAGCCTGTGCCGCTGGAACAAGTTGTTCCGCCGAACCCAGGCGGCCGCGGAACTGCTGGGCCGCCTGCAGGCACATCTCTTCTTGCTTCTGGCGAATAATCAGGCCACGTATCGAAGACTCCACTTCGGCCAGCGGCGTGACTCCTGCCGGCGCTCGATCCGCAACTTTAAACACCGTGTATGATTCCTGGCCCTTGATCCGTGTCTTGTAAGGATAGCTGACTTTGTCACCAGTTGAACTGAAGGCGAAGTCCATGACCGGCTTCAACGCTCCGACCGTCGGAATCGTGCCGGCCTCACTGTATGGGAACAAGGCAGTGGTTTCAACGGTAAGACTGAATTGCTGGGCGGCGGCTTCAAAACCGTCGGTCCCTGCCGCATCGGCGAAGTCTTTGGCCTTCTGCGACACACGCGCTTCAGTATCCGGCCCAATGCCATACTTGATCAGGATGTGTGAAGCTTTAACCGAATCCTGAGTACCGTTCAGATCACGAGCTTCAATTCGGATGAGGTGCGCACCAAATCGTGTCATCACCGGACCGACAACTTGGCCGATTTCGGCGACAAAAGCCGTGGAGTCAAACTCCTTGACCATGCGACCGCGCTGGAACCAGCCCAAATCGCCGCCATTCTTGCCCGAGCCGGGATCTTCCGAATACTCTTTTGCCAATTCGCTGAAGCTCTCGCCTTGGCGGAGCATCGCCATGACATCTTCGACCGTTTCGGTCACGCGGAGCGAGTCTTCTGCGCCAATGACCAGCGGGATGCTCACGTAGGCCAGCTTGCGGCGTTCTTTGAGCTTGTAGTCACTCTCGTGATCGCTGTAGTATTTTTCAATCTCAGATAGGCTGATGGATCCGCTGTCCACCGGGAAATTCGTCAACGGGAAAGTGGCGACGACTGCCTTGAACTTCCGATTAGTGGTCACAAACTCATCCCAGACCTCTTGCGGCGTGACGAACACCGGCTGGATCACGCGGTCAATGACCTTCTGATTGCCGATGCTTTCGCGGTAGTCGGACTCGATGGCCAGCAACACCTGGGTCTGGTTCGGATCGCGCAAGAACTCTTGATAGAGCGCCGGGTCGAAACGACCGTTCGTCATGAAGTTCTCGTTCGACCTGATGAACTCGGGCGGATTGTTGCGGACGGCATATGCGACCTCGTCATCAGAGGTAACGATGCCCCACTTTTTTTGATAGCCCTTCATCAGCTCGACGCGGACGAGATCGTCCCACGCTTGCTGACGGACTTGCTTGATAGCCTGATCAGTTATCTCCTGATCCGGTTTATCTTGCCGCTGTTGGGCCAGCCGATCCTGGACGAGCTTGTTGTAACGGTCGTACATAATCTCGGTGTCGCCGACCTTGCCGACGACGCCATCGAGACCGCCTTGTGAGCCTTGGAAACCACCCATACCCCAGCTAAAGACGATCGTGGCGACGAAGGCCAGCACGAGCGTCCACATCACCAGGGGCATGTTTTCGCGCATGGATTGAAGCATGGAACAGCCTTAGGTTTTCATCATGTTGATTTTTAGAATTTAGAATATACTAAGGCCGGGGCAAAATCGCAAGACCATGCCCGGTTTCCTTACCTGCCCAAGTGTGCAATGTCAATTATATCAAATACTTGTTTATAATTGTTTTTCGTTGTTTTCTACTCCTGCCAAACGGCTTGCAATTTTGGCAGAAATGGACTAAATTCGGGACATGAGACGATTTGAGCTTTCCACAGAGATGCAGCCCCGCGGCGACCAGGCAGAAGCGATTCGCCAGCTCGTCGAGGGACTGAACCGCGGCGAACGGTTCCAGACCCTCCTCGGAGTGACCGGGTCAGGCAAGACTTTTACCATGGCTAATGTCATTCAGGCGGTGCAAAAACCCACGCTGATCATGAGCCATAACAAGACTTTGGCCGCGCAGTTGTTCGGGGAATTTCGTTCGTTCTTCCCCAACAACGCGGTTGAGTTCTTTATCTCATATTACGACTACTATCAGCCCGAGGCGTATATCCCGAGTTCGGATACCTATATCGAGAAGGACACGCAGATCAACGAGGAGATTGATCGCCTGCGACTCCGGGCCACCTCTTCCCTGCTCGAACGCCGGGATGTGATCATCGTTGCATCGGTATCCTGTATCTACGGTTTGGGGTCTCCGAAGGACTATAAAGACCTTTTGCTTTTGTTGGAAATCGGCAAGGACTACGAGCGGCGCAATATTTTGGCGCGCTTAGTGGAGATGCACTACACGCGCAACGACATTGAGTTCCCGCGCGGTACCTTCCGGGTTCGCGGTGACGTTCTGGAGATACACCCGGCCTACGAAGAGACGGCCTTTCGACTCGATTTTTTCGGGGATACGCTTGAGTCCATTACGCATTTCAAGATTGTCAACGGTGAGACGATAGACAAACGCGAGGCCTTGGCGGTGTATCCGGCTAAACACTTCGTGACCAGTTCGCCGAACTTGAAACGGGCGATGATCTCGATTCAGGCGGAACTGGCCGATCGGATTGACGAGCTGCGCGGCATGAACAAACTGATTGAAGCGCAACGCGTGGAACAGCGCACTCGCTATGATCTGGAGATGCTGCGGGAGGTCGGCTTTTGCAGCGGCATTGAGAACTACTCGAGGCATATGTCCGGGCGCAATCCGGGCGACCGGCCTGACACGCTGTTCGACTATTTCCCGGACGACTTTCTGCTCATCGTGGATGAATCGCATGTCACGGTTCCGCAGGTCGGCGGCATGTATCGCGGCGACCGGGCGCGCAAGGTGAATCTTGTGGACTTCGGCTTCCGTTTACCCTCGGCGTATGACAACCGGCCCATGTATTTTCAGGAGTGGGAAGATACGATCAAACAGTGCGTATTCGTCAGCGCCACACCGGCAAATTACGAGATTGAAAAGAGCAAAGGTGTTCTGGTGGAGCAGATTATTCGCCCCACCGGATTGCTCGATCCGGAGATTGCGGTGCGGCCATCCAAAGGTCAAATTGACGATTTGCTGGGAGAAATTCGTGAGACCGTGGCCCGCGGGGAACGCGCGCTCGTGCTGACGTTGACTAAGCGCATGTCCGAGCATCTGGCCGAGTATCTTGAGCAGATGGCCCTGCGGGTAAAGTACCTTCACAGCGAAATTGAATCGCTGGAACGCGTCGAGATTTTGCGCGACCTGCGCCTCAAACGGTTCGATGTGTTGGTCGGCATCAACCTGCTGCGCGAGGGGCTTGACCTGCCGGAAGTTTCGCTGGTGGCCATTTTGGATGCAGACAAAGAGGGATTTCTGCGCAGCGAGCGCAGCCTGTTGCAGATCGCCGGCAGGGCGGCGCGTAACGTCAACGGCCGGGTGATCTTTTATGCCGACAAAGTGACCGATTCCATGCAGCGAGTCATTGACGAAACAACCCGCCGCCGTGAGATTCAACGCGCTTACAACCTTGCCAACGGGATAACGCCGGCTTCGATTGTCAAGTCCATTGAAGACGTACTGTTGTCCACGACCGTAGCTGACGCCAAGATCCGCGAAATCGTGCAGGACGCGCAAACGGAATTCCTGTCGACGTTCGAACTGGAAGACTTGATCGTGCGCCTCGAGAAGGAGATGAAACGGTTGGCAAAGTCGCAGCAATTCGAGAAGGCCGCCGAGCTTCGCGACGAGATTAATCGCCTGAAAGAGCAGGTCCGCGGATGAGATACTGGCATTGCTTGTTAACGCTCATGTTCATCGCCGCGGCCTGTAAGAAGACGCCGGTGGACCCGCCGCCGCTGCCCGTGCCCGAGGCCGATGGGAGCTACGTCGGTTGGGGCCGCCCCGGAGGCACGGCGCAAAACGTGTGGCTGCAAATTGTGCAGAGCGAAGGCGGCGCGTGGAGTGGCCAGATTCAGTACAATCGAACGAATTCATTGGTAACCGTTACCGAAGTCACCGCCGACGAAGACACCATTCGATTCGAATATACTCGCGGCAACACCTATCGCTGCCTGGGAGTGCTGAGCAGCTTCGCAATTTCGATCTATATTCTCGAACCTTCCGGGCAGCCGACCTATGTTCTCAACCGAGAAGAGTTCGGTTTGAATTTGAGCGGTGACTGGAGTGGCCTGATGTATAGCAACCTGCTTGGTGAATGGCGGGACGCCGAATTATTCATGGATCAGCAAAGCGACATATTTATTGGAAGCGCTTTCTCCTCGCTTTCATTATATACCGTGGATGCCGACCTTAATGACGGGGTCCTCGACGGAACCGGCTTTTACTTTTCGGGAACCACACGAATGGACAACTTAGACCTGCCGGTGCGCTTTGACGGAGCGTTTGTTTATCGCGACAGCATCGCCGGTTCGTGGCAGATCAGCCTGCCTGACGGCCAGGACGGCGGCCAGTTCCGTTTTGTGAGGAGTTTTTAGGATGCGCGTGGCCGTGATAGGCAGCGGTGGTCGTGAACACGCCCTGCTCTGGAAACTCAAGCAGAGTCCTCGCATTGCCGAGCTCTTCGCGCTGCCGGGCAATCCGGGCATGCGCGGCCTTGCTCGCCTCTGCCCCGTCAAGCCGGATGTAGCCTCATTAGTCGCTGAAGTCCTGCGTCTCGATATTGATTTCGTTGTGGTCGGTCCCGAGGTTCCGTTAGCGGATGGGATCGCCGATGCCTTGGCGGGATGCGGAGTTTCCTGTTTTGGTCCGAATGCCGCGGCGGCGCAGCTTGAGTCTTCCAAGGTTTTTGCCAAGCAATTGATGCGAAAATGCGGCGTTCCCACGGCGGACTTCGTGATCTTTGACGACATTCATGAATGTGAACGCTTCATCCTTGAAAACCCGCGAGCACAAGGCCGCGTCGTCAAGGCCGATGGACTGGCGGCAGGTAAAGGGGCGTTTGTATGCGCTGATGATGCCGAAGCTCTGGCTGTGGCGCGCAGACTCTTGTGTGAACATATGCTCGGCAACGCGGGACAGCGCATTGTTGTGGAAGAAAAACTCACCGGTCGCGAAGCGTCATTGCATTTCTTATGTGATGGTGAACGGTACCTCGCTTTGCCCCCAGCCCAGGATTACAAACGTGCCTTAGACGGTGATCACGGCGCCAACACGGGCGGCATGGGTACGTTCTGTCCAGCCCGACATGCTACCCGCGAACTCGTGCGCGAATGCGAACGCCGCATTGTGGAACCGGTACAGCGTGAGTTGCGAGCGGCGGGCACCCCCTATCGCGGGCTGCTCTACGTCGGCGTCATGCTGACTCAAGACGGACCGCAGGTCATCGAGTTCAATTGCCGATTTGGCGATCCGGAGACCCAAGTCATGCTCCCCTGTCTCGGCTATGACATCTTTGCGGCCATGGAGGCGTGCGCGAACGGCACGCTCGATCCGGGTCATTACGCGCCCGATACGTCGCAGCACGCAGTGTGCGTGGTGCTGTGCGCGGACGGCTACCCTGACAGCTATCAGAAGCAGATTCCGTTAATCGCGCCCACCGCGTCGTCCGGCCAACTGCTGTTCGCGGCGGGCACGGCGGAGCAAGACGGTCAATGGGTGTCGAACGGTGGTCGGGTACTCAATGCGGTTGGCCTTGGAGATTCATTCGCAGATGCTCGCGCCAACGCCTACGACCTGGCGCGGCGAGCGCTGGTACCCGGTTTACGGATGCGGGAAGACATTGCGCTTTCGGAGGTGGCATGAACGCTTTGGACGCCCTTATCGGTGAAAGCGCCGCGCTGCGCGCGGTTAAATCTCTCATTTTGCAGGCTGCTCCTACCGATATCTCTGTCTTGATCGTCGGTGAAAGCGGAACGGGCAAGGAGCTTGTGGCGCGCGCGCTGCATGAGAACTCCGCTCGTCGTGCCGGCCCGTTGCTCTATGTGAATTGCGGCGCAATTCCGCAGGGTATCTTTGAGAGTGAGGTCTTTGGCCATGAACGCGGCAGTTTCACCGGCGCGGAGAAGCGCCGCACTGGGTATTTTGAGCAGGCGCAAGGCGGGACGCTTGTTCTCGATGAGATCGGCGAGATGCCCGCGGAATCGCAGGTGAAACTACTGCGCGTACTCGAGTCACGTGAGGTCATGCGGGTCGGCTCAAGCAAACCGACACCTGTGGACGTCCGTGTGCTCGCGGCCACCAATGTTGATCTCGGCGCGGAGGTCTCACGAGGCGAATTCCGGCACGACCTGTACTTTCGGCTTAAGGCGGTCACGATTCAGCTTCCGCCGCTGCGGGAACGATCCGAAGATGTTCCATTGCTGGTCCTGCAATTCGCGCGCGAGTTTGCCGAACGGAATCAGTTGACGACGCCGCGTTTCACGCAGGACGCCCTCGATTTGCTGACCAATCAGTATTGGCCCGGCAACGTGCGCGAACTCAAGAACACCGTGGAGTCAGTTTTGACGTTGAACCGCGGTCTGACCGTTCTTCACGGCGAACATTTTCGCCCGCACCTTACCTCGCCGAGAGGTCTTTTGCCCATGCCCGCGTCGCGTGAAACGCCGCCCATCGGCAACGAACTCCTGCTCGCCACAATGCTTGATGTGCGGCGCGAGGTCATGGAACTGCGGTCTATTCTGGAAACGGCGATTTCTTCGTCGCAGACCATCGTCGAGGAACCGCTGCCGTCAAACCGCTTGAGCGATGTTGAACGGGAGCAGATTCAACGTATGCTTGCTCAGAATAGCGGCAATCGCCGTAAGACCGCCCGGGATTTGGGCATCGGTGAACGCACCCTCTACCGCAAGCTTAAGGAGTACAATCTTGAATAGGCTCGTGCTATTCGCCGCCATCCTGTTCTGCGGCTGCTATTCCTTTCGCAGCCAGGTTGCGGGAGACATTCGCACACTGGCGATACCCACGTTCGGCAATGAGTCGGCGGAATTCGGGCTGTCTGAAACCGTCACCGACGAGCTTATTCGCGGTTTTCAGCGGGACGGGACATTGCGGGTCGTTTCTGAAGGTCAGGCCGACGCCGTGCTTGTGGGCACGCTCGTGGATGTTCGCGACGAACCGTACACGGCCCGCAGCGGGCAGGAGATCACGGTGGACGAATACCGGTTCTCCATGATGTGCCGGATTGAGTTGGTAATTCGTTCAACCGGTGAGACCAAGTGGACGCAGAATTTTCAAGCGTGGTCTATCTACCCGTACGGCGGCGATCTCTCGAATCGCGAGACCGCGGTTACGGAGTCCACGACGAAACTGGTCGAAGACCTGCTGAATAAGATTGTCGGGAGTTGGTAGTGGAGTTGCTTGAATTGACCGAAGCCACAAACGAAGAGTGCGTCGAACGCATGTGCCGGGGTATCCGCGACGGGGAGCTTATGCTGTTTCCGACGGATACCGTCTATGGTCTCGGCGGATCGGCATTTAGCCGAAAAGTACTGGACAAGTTAGTGAAACTGAAGCCCGAGCGCAGTGCCAAACCGACGGCGATTCTGATAGACAGCATGATCAGGCTTAGCCAATATAGCGGCGAGGTGCCCGGTCCCAAACTGGTGCATCTTTGCGAAACGTATTGGCCCGGCCCGCTCACCGTTGTCTGGCACGCCGCTCCGACTATTCCCGTAGAGTTTCAAGGTGCGAACCGCAGTCTGGGATACCGCATCCCGAATCATGAGTTAATAGTAGAGGCCATGCGCCGAACGGAGCGCGCGCTGTGGGCCACGAGCGCGAATCTCCCGGGCCGCCCTGCACCTAAGTTGTTTAGCGAGATTGACCCGATAATCGCCGACGCTTGTGACTTGGTAATCAAGACGAAACATTTGCTGTTAGGCCGGTCTTCCACCGTCGTGGACGTGCGCGGAAAACTGCCCGAAATTGTTCGTGAGGGTGCGATAAGCGGCGATGACATTCAAAAGATTTGGAAGAAAGGTTAGCATGCGAATGGGACCATACCGCAGAATTTGCTGCTTGATCGTGCTGCTGTCGGTGTGTGCAACGTGGAGTAGCGCTCAGGAGCTTTCGGGTCCTGAAACCGCTCCGCCGCCCTCATTGATCCGCCGTGATTCAGTCGGAATACCGGATTTGCCGCTGCCTTTTGCGGTCGGCGAAAAAATGGTCTACCATGTCTCTTTCAGTGCGGTTCCGGCAGGCAAAGCCGAGCTGAACGTGTTGGACACCGTGCAGGTCAATGACCAGTGGACTTGGCGTATCCAATCGAGCGCGCGCTCAGCCAAGGGATTCGATTGGGTCTTCAAAGTGCGTGACACCATTACGACATGGGTGGACATGGACTCGGTTTACAGTCACAAGTTCCACAAACGTCTGATGGAAGGTTTTTACAAAGACGAGAAGCTGGTCAAATATAGTCTGGCCGATAGCCTGGTCTATTGGTGGGATGAGGGCAACAAGAAGGAGCCGATCAAAGTCGAGCCGCGTGTTCAGGATGTCCTGTCGGCAGGTTACCGCACGCGGACCGTTGATCTGGTCATTGGAGACACGATTGCCATTCGCACGCACGATGTGAATAAGACCTACGACCTACTGGTTATTGTGCATGCCCGTGACACCGTGGAATCGTTGGCGGGCGAGTTCGACTGCTTCGTTTGTGAACCAGTTCTGAAGAGTGGCGGTCTATTCCAGAAAGAGCGCAAAGCGCGCGTATTCGTCTGGGTAACGGCGGACGAGCGACGGATCCCGATCATAATGACCTCGAAGGTATCGTTCGGCTCTTTCATTGTCGAACTTGAGGAGTTCGTACCCGGGATAGGTAAACCGGGCATCAGTGGCGCGGAACGGGACCGGGCGCTAACGTCCGGCCGACCTGATCTTGGGATTTGGGCACCCTAAGTTTTTTCAATAATGAAGTTAAGAATATTTTCGTGGATGTGGCGTGTTTCGGACGCGCCGCTCCAAATTTTTGTTCGCTATTGAAACCCTTGACAGTCCAGCGGTAAATCCTTAATTTCTCGTTATCTCAGGCTGTACTTCGGTCTGCCGCACCTCCAGTTCTTGTCGCAATTCCCTTCCCGTCCGCTCGACTGATTCCGTCTCGGTCCCGTAGCAAACCCATTGGACAACAATGTATGCCCCATAAGGCCGCATATCTACTCTTGCTCGTCCTGATGTGCCACATCGGTGTACAGGCGCAAACGGACTCCGTGATCACGATTGTCGGCCAGGGCGCTGCGCCGAGTCCGGTCACCGTGGAGGACGTTGCGAATGACGGTGGTGAAGGGCTGCACGTGCGCTGGACTCCGACCTCCCAGGTCGGATTCACTATTTATGGATACCGCGTCATGGCTGCGCAAGCAGCGGTTGGACCCTATCAAATCATGGCCACAACAGACAGTAGGGCCACAGAGGCGTTCATATCAAGCGGCGACGGTTGGAAGATTGAAGAGGACATCCCCTACTTCGTTAAAGTCGTGGCCGTGGACTCGACAATGCTCGCCGTGCCGGACAGCAGCCGACCGGACAGTGTGACGGTCGCGTTCGTCAAGCGGCTACGCCTAAGCGAGTCGGTGGTGGTCGGCCCGACAATCCCGCGGTCGGCCTGGTTCAACTGGAACCGGCTGAACATATTTCTTATGGTCGTGCTGTTCTATGCGATGGTGATGATCATGGTCAAGCGTGCTCGGGCTGGGGCACCATTGACGTTTCGCCGCATCGCGGGGATTGCCGCGATTGATGAAGCCATCGGCCGGGCCACCGAGCTGGGTAAACCCGTTCTGTACGTGCCCGGAACTCAAAATATCGAGAATATTCAGACGATCGCTTCGATCCAATTGCTGACATCGGTAGCCTCCAAGGCGGCGACCTACGACATTCCGATTATCGTTCCGCTGAATCGTGCGTTTATGGTCACGGTAGCCGAGGAATCTGTCAAGCAGGGCTTCCTCAACGCCGGTCGGCCGGATGCTTATGTTGCGGACAATATTCGCTACCTGTCGGACGAGCAGTTTGCCTTCACAAGCGGCACAACCGGCATCATGATGCGCGAAAAGACTGCGGCGCACTTTTTCCTTGGCGCCTTCTTCGCGGAGTCGCTCATTCTCTCGGAAGTCGGATTCACCTCCGGCGCAATCCAGATAGCCGGAACAGCCAATACTCATCAGCTCCCGTTCTTTGTGGTAGCCTGTGACTATACGCTGATCGGTGAAGAGTATTTTGCGACGAGCGCGCTCGTTACGCGCGATCTGGACATGATGGGGACATTGAAGGCCACGGACTACATGAAGGCCTTCCTGATAGCATGTCTGCTGGCCTCGATGGTGCTCGAAATTTTTGGCGTGCAGTTCCTGCGCTCCTGGTTCCAAGTCATATAGCCGCGGGTACTCCAAGCAATGAAAAGAGAAATTCCGATTCTGATCACGCTGGTCTTCGGCGTATTCATGATCGTACAGTTCTTCATTCCGCATCCAGCGGTGAACGATATTGCCAATCGGTTGCAGAACTGGGCGATCATTGTGATTTCGTTTTCCTACGTATTGGGCTCCGCCAATATTCTTCGTATCAACGGGGAATTGGTATATAGACGCGGACCGGGCTGGCTCTACAAGTTGGTCCTTGTTGTGGCGTTCTTCCTGATGCTGATACCCGGTATGCTCTACGGCATTAAGGAAGGGTCATGGACTAACGACAGGTTGTTCACGAGCACGTACGTGCCGTTGGCCTCGACGATGTACGCATCCCTGGCTTTCTTCATTGCATCGGCGGCCTTTCGCGCCTTTCGCGTGCGGACTTGGCAGGCCTCCGTGCTGGCGATCACGGCACTGGTCGTCATGCTCGGGCGGATTCCGATCAGCCATATGATCTGGGAAGACCTGCCCGGAGTCGTGGACTGGATTATGAACGTACCGAACGCCGTTGCGCAGCGCGGCATCTTGATTGGCGCGGCTCTTGGAGCCATTGCCACGGGTCTCAAAGTGATTCTCGGAATCGAACGCAGCTACCTCGGACGGGAGTGACGAGCAGATGGCCATGACTACACTACAGAAGCTCGAGAAACTCGACCGCCGCTGGGTCTTCCTGGCGATGGCCATTGCAGTCGCGACGCCGCTGTTTTTCAAATTGGGATTAACACCTAAGACAACGCCTCCGGTGCGGGCTTTCTATGAATATATAGAAAAGCTGCCGCCGGGGTCGCGCGTCCTGTGCTCGTTCGACTATGATCCCGGCGCACTGGCTGAATTGAATCCGATGTGCTTGTCCGTGCTCGACCACTTGATGCAGCATGGCCATCGGCCGGTTGTGATCACGCTCTGGTCTACCGCTCCGGCACTCATTGAGCGCAATGTCAATGAGATCTGCCGCGACAAGTATGGCCGCCACTACGGTGTGGACTACGCCTATCTCGGATTGAAAGAGGGCCGTGAAGCGGTAATGGTCGCCATGGGCAAATCCATTCGCCGGACTTTTCCTGTGGACTTTTACGGGACACCGGTGGACAGCCTTCCGATCATGTCGGGCGTCGAAAACTACACGCAATTTGACGTGCTGATCAACGTGTCGGCGGGCTATCCGGGCACGAAGGAGTACGTTCAATACGTTACGACGCGCTTTGATATTCCCATGTTAAGCGGCTCGTCGGCCGTCTCAGTTCCCGAGTACTCGGCCTACTTCCAAAGCGGGCAGCTTCTCGGATTGCTGACGGGAATCACCGGAGCGGCGGAGTATGAAGCTCTGATCAAGACACCCGGACTGGCCGTTACGGCGATGGACGGCCAGACAATGGGGCACTTCGTGATCATCGCCTTCATTCTATTCGGAAATGTAGTCTATTTCTTCGTGCGCCGCGAGAAAGGGAGAAGACTGTAACTTATGGATTTCTTCTGGTTATCCGTGGCGGGGCTGGCGACAATCGCTGTCTTGAGCTTCCTGTACAATGACAACCCACTCTATAAGATTGCCGAGCATTTCTTCGTCGGAATTGCGGCTGGCTACGTTGTGTGCACAGAATTCTACAACGTATTCCTGCCGAATTTGTGGCGGCCGTTGACGGCGGGCACGGACTATTGGCTCATCGTACCGCTGCTTCTGGGATTGGCACTATTCACCCGATTCTCGCAATCCATGGGTTGGGTTTCTCGCTGGCCGTTGTCGGTGATTATTGGCACCTATGCCGGCCTCGCGGTGATCGGATTTGCATCCGGCGACATGGTCCTGCAGGTGCAAGCAAGTCTAATTCCGGTGTTCAAGCCGGCCGCTGCCGCGAAGTTTGGCAGCGAACCCGGCGTGCTGACGTTTTTGGGCATGCTTGACAACCCTCTATTCACGATCGGCCTGGTCTGTGTGCTGTTCTACTTCTTCTTCTCGGTAGAACATAAGGGCGGCTTCAGGCACGTAGCGACAACTGGGACGACGCTCTTAATGATCGGATTCGGCGCTGGCTACGGTTATACGGTTATGACCCGTATCGCACTGCTGTTCGACCGGTTCTACTTCCTCTTCGTAGACTGGCTCAAAGTCGCGTCTTAAGCGGCGGTCTTCTGCCAAAACACAAGCGGGCCGACTTTCACAAGTCGGCCCGCTTTTTAATTACGTTTTCTTAGCGTCACTCGATCCAATCGCCGATCCGGCTGAACCGCACCGACTTATAGAATTTCGACAGTCCTTGGTTCTTGTCCCAGCTAAAGTAGATAATCAGCGCCTTGCCGACAATATCTTCTTCTTTGAGGAAACCCCAATAGCGGGAATCCAGTGAATTGTCACGATTGTCACCCATCATGAAATAGCAACCCGCTGGGACGGTCAGGGGACCGAAGTTGTCATGGTTCCACGCTTCGCCTTGCGGATTAAAAATGCGCGGTTCAGCGAGGCCCGGCCGAATGATAGATGGCGCCGTGAATTTCGACTCTGGCGGATTGCTGACGACTTTTCCGTCAACGTACAGAACGCGATCCTTGATCTCCAGCGTTTGGCCCGGTCCGGCGACGCAGCGTTTGATGTAGTTGACCGAGCGATCCTCAGGGAAGCGAAAAATATCCTTAGAGAACTTAAATACAACGATGTCGCCGGGCTCGACCTTTGACGGCGCGGGCAACCGGGTCCAAGGAATATCAAAGCCAATCTCCGTGAACGGAATGCCAATCCATTCAGGCGTGCGAATACCGTACACGAATTTGTTTACCAATAGAAAATCGCCCACAAGCAGCGTATTTTCCATGGATCCTGTGGGAATTCGAAACGCTTCGACCGTGGTGACACGAATGAAGAAAACCATCACGACCAACGTGATGAAAAACTCCGACCACTCTCTGACCGAACTCTTGCCTTTGATCTCAGTTGCGGGCCGCTCGACAGCGCCGGATACATCAGCCATTCCTGCTCTCTTACCTGCTGCTTTTGAAAAATCGGACGACGATTCGTTCCGGCCCCGTTACTCTGCCTTCAGAATCGCAAGAAACGCTTCTTGCGGGATTTCCACATTACCGACGGACTTCATGCGCTTCTTACCGGCCTTCTGCTTTTCGAGAAGTTTGCGCTTGCGCGAGATGTCGCCGCCGTAGCACTTAGCCAACACGTTCTTGCGCATTGCGCGCACCGTTGAGCGGGCAATCACGCGCGAACCGACCGCGGCCTGAATCGCCACTTCAAACATCTGCCGCGGAATCAAATCCACCAACCGGTCACAAACCCGGCGGCCCCAATCATACGCTTTGTCTTTATGCACGATAACTGAGAGCGCATCCACGATCTCAGCGTTAACCAAAATGTCGAGCCGCGTTAGCTCGCTTTGGCGATAGTCAAGTATCTCATAATCGAAGGACGCGTACCCGCGTGAAATACTCTTCAGACGGTCGTAGAAGTCGAAGATGATCTCGGCCAGCGGCAATTCGTAATGCAGATTAACGCGGGCCGTGTCAATGTACTCGGTGTTGATATAGGTCCCGCGAGCTTCGATGCAGAGCTGCATGATCGCGCCGATGTACTCTTCAGGAGTAATGATGGAAGAACGCACGTAAGGCTCTTCCATGTATTCCATTTCGCCCGCTCCCGGAAGGTTCACGGGATTCTCGACCAGCCGCACCTCGCCGTCCGCGAGAATCGCCCGGTATTCGACCGACGGCACCGTGCAGACAAGATCGAGATTGTATTCGCGTTCGAGCCGTTCCTGGATGACCTCGAAGTGCAGCAGCCCCAGAAAGCCGACTCGAAAACCAAAGCCGAGGGCTACCGAAGTCTCGGCCTCATAAATGAGCGCGCTGTCGTTGAGACTTAGTTTAGACAACGAATCGCGCAGCAACTCGTAGTCGCTGTTGTCCGCCGGATAGATGCCCGCGAATACCATCGGTTTAACTTCGCGGTAGCCCGCCAGCGGTTCAGCGGTCAAGTCGCCGCCGTTGAGAATCGTATCGCCTACGCGAATGTCACGTACGTCTCGGCAGCCGCTGACGACATAACCCACATCGCCCGCGACAAGTTCCTCGCGCCGAATCTGCGCCATGCGCAGGATGCCTACTTCTTGAACGTCGAACTCTTTTTCCGTCGCGGCGAAGCGAATTTTCTGACCTGGTTTGACGACGCCGTCCACGACACGCACATGCGCAATTGCTCCGCGATACGTGTCGTACTGTGAATCAAAGATCAGCGCGCGGAGCGGTTCATCAATGGACCCGCGCGGCGGCGGAAAACGAGTGACAATAGCTTCCAACAACTCCGGCACGCCGACTCCCGTCTTGCCGGAGACGCGCAATATCTCGTCCGGGTCCATCCCCAATAACTCACCGACCTGATGAGCGATTTCATCAGGTCGGGCCACGGGCAAATCCACTTTGTTCAGTACCGGCAGAATCTCCAGATTGGAATCCAGCGCCAAGTATAGATTCGAGAGCGTCTGGGCCTCCATGCCCTGACTCGCGTCCACAACCAGGATTGCGCCTTCGCAAGCCTTCAGACTGCGCGACACTTCGTACGTAAAATCCACATGCCCCGGCGTGTCAATCAGATTGAGCGTGTACAGTTTCCCGTCACGTGCGGGATACTGCATCGTGATTGGGTGCATCTTGATTGTGATCCCGCGCTCTTTTTCGAGATCCATGTTGTCAAGCACCTGCGTCGTCATCTGCCGCTGATCAAGTGTGTGCGTCAACTCAAGCAGTCGGTCGGCCAGAGTTGACTTGCCGTGATCAATATGAGCAATGATACAGAAATTACGGACGTCAGGGCGCATGCAGTTCCTTACGTTGAACGACTGGACAGAGTATCCGGATCAATGTCAAGCGGCATGACAATCCAGAGAATGAGGTAGAGCAGGAGTGCCACGCCGGCACTCAGGAAAACCGCCAGAATCCACAACACGCGCACGAGCGTCGGATCCACTTTGAAATACGAACCGAATCCGCCGCAGATGCCCGCGATTTTCTTGTCATTGGCCGTCCGCAAGAGGCGCCGCGGCTCGCTCGATTCACCGCTCATGTTCGTTCCCTCCATCGTGTAGGTATCGAGATTGGCGGTAGCGTCGCCTTTCTTCGCCAGGAGAACGGCGGCTAACACAATTACCACTATTGGGCCGAGGAAGGCTGCGGAGCTTTCGTTCTCTTCGCGGAGAATGGTCGCCACTCCCAGGCCGAGCAGACCGATCGCCAGCAGCATAAAGGCCATGATCCGCCGATTACCGGTCGTGCTCGAGGTGACCCGTGTGCCGTCACTTTCGGGCACGAGCGCCCACGCGGCCAGGTAGACCAATACGCCCGGTCCCACACCGGTAATCAGAGTAATCGCCACAAACACGATACGAGTAAGCGCAGGGTCAATTCCCAGATACGCTGCCGCACCGCCGCACACTCCCGCGAAAACGCGTTCGCGTGTGGAACGGGTCAACCGTCTGACTGTGCCTTCCATGGGCTCTTCCTTTCTACCGCTCATTCCAGCGGAAAGATTTCCAGGATTGTCCATTCCACGACACCAGATGGAATTGTGATTTCCACGCTATCCCCGACCTTGGCTCCCATTAAGCCTTGGCCGATGGGTGAAAGATGGCTGATTCGGCCTTCCGCGGGGTTGGCTTCAGCCGGCGAAACGATTGTAAACATCCGTTCCGACTTCTTTTTCGGATCGAGCACTTTGACGCGAGTGAGCAACCGCACTTGGTCAGCGACGATTTTACTCGAGTCAATCATAATGGCGGAATGCATCATGGCTTCGAGCTTGTGAATTTTTGCATCAATTCGCGCCAGCTCTTCCTTGGCGGCATGGTATTCAGCATTCTCTGACAGGTCACCGTGCTCGCGCGCGACTTGCAGTTGCTTGACCATTTCGGGCCGCTTGACGTACTTCCACTCATTGAGTTCGGCCTGCAGCTTTTCCATGCCGGCCCGGGACAAATACTGTTTCTCCAATCTCTACCTCGCGGGAACCTTGCTGAAAAACTTGACGAGCCCGTCTGTAACTCCGCGCGACAGTTGACGCAGGAACTGGTCGTCGCTCAGCAGCAGCTCTTCATCGGGGTGCATAATGTACGCGGCCTCGATAAGCACCGCGGGGAAATCCGTGGGACGAACCACGGCGAAATTTGCGTCGAAAACTCCATCATCGGCCAAACCGGTGCGCGACAGAATCGCCTCGTGCACCGTCTCTGCGAGGCCCCGGCTCAGAGATTGATAGTAATATGTACCGCAACCGCGGCGCTCGAACGGATTCTCTCCGTCAGGCAACGCGTTAGCATGCAAACTCAAGAACGCATCGGTGTTGTGTAGGCGCGCGAAATTCGCCCGTTCATGCAAGTCCATGGCTACATCGGCCTCGCGGGTGCGGTAAACAACCGCGCCATTGGCCCGCAAAACGTCGGTAAGGACCTCGGACCAACGTAAGACAACATCCTTCTCCTTCGAGCCGCGCGGACCGATCGCTCCGTCGGCGGTTCCGCCATGTCCCGGATCAAGCACAATCGTCTTCCCGCGTAAACGGTCAGCGTTGTCACTTGAAAAATCGAGATTCAGCGTCCATGTCGAATCACTCGCCTCAACCCGATAGCCTACCAAACTGCGATGCCGAACGAGCACACGCAACGTCAGGGTCTCCGCGCCTTGCGACCACGTGATGTCCTCGATGAACTCGCGTGCGGCGCCGATGTATCGAATTCGATCTATGGCCGCTCGTGTTTGAAAGAGCGTGATCAAGACCTCGCGGCCGTCCGGACTTGTTTGCACCTCATTAAGGGTCCGCCCACTGACGGCAAACTCCACACCGACCGTTGAACGCAACTTGGTTGTTGACACCGGACCGACCTGGCCGTTACCCAACGTAGCATAGCCCGGCGCGATGACGCCCGTGCTGTCCACAAACCGACGTTCGATGGCTCCTGTCCGGCCCTCACCCAATTCAAACCGCGCCCACTTCTCTGTAACAGCGTTGACGGCCAACTCTGTTCCCACACTGGGAAACAAATGGTAACTTCCCCCCGGTACCGTTCGCGTGTGTGACGTCGGGTCATTGACCACAAAACCAACCACCCCGTCCAGCTCCTGCCAGACCGGGTCGGTTGCCTCAGGGGCCGGCTCATACGGGAAGAACAGCCCTGAAATGCCTGCCCCTACATTAGTTAGAGCGAACGACCAGCCTAATGTTTCAGCTTCCCACGGAATCGGAACAAATGCCAAGAACGCGCCATCCGTCGTCAAATTCAGCGGCTGACCCATGCAGGTCAAGGACATTCCAGGCTGGTAGCCCATGACGTGGCCAAAAACGAACGTCGAATCCAACCGCCGGTCATAAGTGAACTTTCCGTCCGGAGTCGCCAAACGGGGTAAATCAGCCGTATCTCCGCCCCAGCGGCTGCTCCGGCAAGCAAAACGAGAAGGAGAAGGCGTGTCACGACCATTCGCGCATCGCCAACAGCCTCATCCCTTCCAGAACGAGGCGCTGATCCACGTGGGTAATCGTCTCGCTGGCCCCTCGCAGCAGGTCGGCAAAGCCTCCCGTGGCCACAACGGGCGCCGGGCCGATTTCCGTTTGAATCCGGACCACCAGGCCGTCTATCAGCGAAATCGCCCCGTACAGAATTCCACTTTGAATCGCCTCGACGGTGTTCCCGCCGATCACGTTCTCCGGGAAATTCAGGTTCACTTTGGGAAGCAACGCCGTGGCCTGGTGCAGACTCTCCGCCGCCGTCGCCACGCCCGGCGCAATAATCCCGCCGCGATAGACTCTTGCAGCATCCACGACATCAATCACGGTCGCGGTGCCAAGGTCGGCCACGATGACGGGCGCTCCCAGTTTGTGCAGCGCTGCCGCCACACCGCAAAGCCGGTCCGCTCCGACAGCCTCCGGCGGATCATAAGCAATGTGTACGCTGTGAATGTGGCCGGCGGAAATCACATCACATGGTAATTTCAGCTCGCGAGCCGCATAGCTTAAGTCGGCCGTAACTGCAGGGACGACCGAGGAAACGGCCATTTGCGCGATGTCCTGCAATGGATAACCAGCACGACGCAGCGTGGCTTCCAGCACAATCGTCCACTCGTCGCGCGTGCGTTGCGCCTTCGTCGTCAGCCGCCATTCATGCTGCCACGCGCCATTCCACCAACCGATGGTCGTGTGCGTATTGCCGACGTCAATCCCGACAAAAACGCTCATGCGAAGGACACGTCACCGCTAAACAACTCACGAACCTCACCATTGGCAAGGCGGAGCCTCAGCTCGCCATGCGTGCCGATTCCCGCATATTCACCGACAATCTCCTCGCCCGCCTCAACGCGCTTCAGGCGCGTGCCCTCAACGGGGCCCAACGCTTCCCATGCGGTGCGCAATTCGGGAAACTGCTCGTTGAGGAACATGTCGAACAACGGCTCCCATTCGTTTAGCAATTCCGCGAGCAGAATCTCGCGGGTCGGATGCCACCGCGATCCTTCGGACAATGATGTCGCAGGATAGATGAATTCTTCAGCCGGAACGGCCTGGATATTGACACCAATACCCACAACGATTAGATCTGGTCCGGCAGACTCAGCCAGGATACCGGCGGTCTTTCGCGTTGCCAGTAAAACGTCATTAGGCCACTTCAGACTCACTTCAGCTCCGCCGTCGTGTTTCAGAATCGCGCGGGCCAATGCAATTGCCGGCAGCATGGCCAAAAAACCTTTAGCTGGATGTTGTCCTGGGACTTTCAACAGCACGCTGCACAGCAGGGAACTGCCGGGCAAGTCAGACCAATTGCGAGCATGCCTTCCTCGCCCGGCTGTTTGATGTCCCGCGACGACAGTTGCACCGGTCAGCGTGAATTCGCCGCTGTGTTCAAGCAACCAACGGTTGCTCGAATCCAGCACGTCGAAATAGCGAGCCTGCCGACCGAAACGGCGCGTGCTCAGATGCCAGTGCAGCTGTTTCTCGTCCCACGCGATCATACGTCTGTGTAGACTCCCCAAGCCTCGCGCAGGCAGTTGGAGATTTCGCCCAGTGTTGCCTTGTGCTCGACGGCGGCGATCAGGACAGGCATCATGTTCTCGGTACCCTGCGCCGCCGCACGGAGCTGCGTAAGCGAGGTTGCGACCTTTGTCGCGTCGCGCTCGCGGCGCAGTTTTGCGAGATTCGCCCGCTGTTTTTCTTCAAGCGACGGATCTACATGCAAGACCGGCGGCTCGCCCTTTTCGGCGACGTGGAATTTGTTCACACCGACGATCACGCGGTCCAGATCTTCCACTTCCTTCTGATAGCGGTACGCTTCGCGCGCGATCGCATCCTGGAAGTAGTGCTTTTCAATTGCGGCAACCGATCCGCCCAATTGCTCGACGTGGTCAATCTCTTGCCACACTTCGGCTTCGATACGGTTTGTCAGTTCTTCAACATAGTAGCTTCCGCCAAGCGGGTCTACCGTGTCGGCCACGCCGGACTCGTAGGCAATGATCTGTTGTGTGCGCAACGCGACTTGCGCGGTCCGTTCCGTCGGCAGACCCAATGCCTCATCAAGGGCATTCGTGTGCAGGCTTTGTGTTCCTCCCAGAACGGCAGCTAACGCTTGCAGCGTCACGCGCACCGCGTTATTGTCCGGTTGTTGCGCTGTCAGCGTGCAACCGGCAGTCTGAGTGTGAAAACGCAGCATCCACGACCGTTCGCTTTTTGCACCGAGTCGGTCCCGCATCAACTTCGCCCAGATTCGGCGCGAAGCGCGGAACTTAGCGATTTCTTCGAGGAAGTTGTTATGGCAACCCCAGAAGAAAGCCAGTCGCGGCGCGAAGGCATCGATGTCCAACCCTCGCGCCTGCGCCGCGCGCACATACGCCGCCGCATTCGAGAAGGTGAATGCCAATTCCTGTACGGCTGTCGAACCGGCCTCGCGGATGTGATAGCCAGAAATAGAGATTGTGTTCCACTTCGGCAAATTCACGCGGCAGTAGTCAATGACGTCTGTCACCAGCCGCAGCGACTGTGTTGGCGGATAGATGTAAGTACCGCGCGCGATGAATTCCTTCAGAATATCATTCTGCACAGTACCTTCAAGATCAGACTCGGCAATGCCCCGCGAACGGGCGACAGCAATATAAAGCGCCATCAACACGGGAGCGGTGGCATTGATAGTCATCGAAGTGCTGACTTTCTCAAGCGGGATATCGTGAAACAGCACCTGCATATCTTCAATGCTGCTCACGGCGACGCCCACTCGTCCCACTTCGCCAGCCGCCTCGGCGGAGTCGCTGTCGTAGCCGATCTGCGTGGGCAAATCAAACGCGACGGATAACCCGGTGGTGCCTTGACTCAGCAAATAGCGATAGCGCGCATTCGATTCCTCTGCCGTTCCGAATCCCGCGTACTGCCGCATCGTCCAGAATTTACCGCGGTACATATTGGGCTGCACACCGCGCGTGAACGGAAACTGTCCGGGATACCCAAGGCGGTCAGCCGGATCAAAGGAAACGTCCGGCTCATACAACGGCTCGACTGCCAAGCCGCTTTCCGTTACAAATTTGGGGCGGCGCTCGGCGTGTTTAGACGTCAGAGCGTCTAACGCCTTGCGCCATCGTTCTCGTTGTTCCATATTTTGATTGTCCGATCCCTTAGCCCACGAGCATCAACGGAGCGCCTTTTTCGACAGAGTCGCGCTCGTTGACCCGGATTTCCTGCACGGTACCGTCCGCCGGCGACCGCACTTCGTTTTCCATCTTCATGGCTTCAAGAATCAACACGGGTTCGCCGCGTTTGACAACCTGACCTACCTTGGCGATGATCTTCACGACCAGCCCCGGCATCGCTGCGCGAATTGTCGCGGCGCCGCCTTCGCCTTCGGCTGCCTGTGACGCGACTTTCAGCAACCGGTCGCGTTCGGTTTCAATCACGAGCGGTAATACGCGTCCGTGAATCGTAAGCCAGAGATCGTCACCGTTGCGATTGACCGAAAACCGCTCAACGCGGTTCGGTAATCTGACGGTGACAAAGCGGTTGATCAGCGAAATCTCAGGCGTCTCGACTTTTTTTCCATTGACGAGGATTTCCTCGTCGGTGCGCTGCACGAGAAACTCGGCGTCGCCTACTTTAACAGTTGTGCGGTCAAACATATTTTCACCAGCGATTCTTAAGTGATTTGGTGCGGCCACCGGTCTTCCAACCCGAAGCGGGGTGTCCGTTCGGAGTGTATTGTTCCCGCTTGGTGCGGTAAATTTTGTTGGCCACCGCAATAGCAGCGGGCAGCCACTCCGGAATGTCTTCACCGCTCCGCACGTACTCTCCGTAAGCCGGCAGAAGAATGCGTTCGACTGTGCCTGTGTCAAATTCACCGCTGCGGAATTCGTCGCGTTTCAAAACAAAGTGACAGAAGCCAACGTTCGTCATCACGCCGGCGACATAGTACTCGCGCAACGCCCGGCACATCCGGTCAATCGCCGCTTCACGATTCTCGCCGTAGGCAACGAGCTTCGAGATCATCGGATCGTAGAATCGGCTGATCTCCGCGCCCTCATACATACCGGTGTCTTCCCGCAGCCCGGGTCCAGTCGCCGGACGCCAGACTTCCAAAGTCCCCGTAGACGGCAGGAATCCGGCCATAACGTCTTCCGCGTAGACACGAACTTCAATGGCGTGACCGCGCAACTGCACGTCTGCTTGCTTCAGCTTCAGTTTTTCGCCGCGCGCAACTTCGATCTGCATCCGCACAAGGTCAAGTCCGGTCACCATTTCCGTCACGGGATGTTCGACCTGCAAGCGAGTGTTCATTTCCAGGAAGTAGAACTCGCCGCTCTTGTCCAACAGGAATTCGCACGTTCCGGCATTCGCATAACCGCATGCCTTGGCAGCCATCACCGCTGTTTCGCCAATGCGCTTGCGCAGCTCGGGCGAAACGGCCGCTGACGGTGCTTCCTCGATGATCTTCTGATGACGGCGCTGCATTGAGCATTCACGTTCGCCCAGGTAGATGGCGTCACCATGCTTGTCGGCGAAGATCTGTACTTCAATGTGCTTCGGTTCTTCGAGGTACTTTTCAACATACACGGCATCGTCGCCGAACGCCGACTTTGCTTCGCGCTGCGCCGCGGCCAACGCCGCCGCCAGATCCGCTTCGTTGCGTACGACGCGCATGCCCTTGCCGCCGCCGCCGGCCGCGGCCTTAAGCAGCACGGGGAAACCCGCCTTGCGGGCGAACTCGATGGCTTCGTCAGCCGAGGCCACGGCGCCCTTGGTGCCCGGAACGACCGGGACGTTTGCCGCGATCATCAAGGCGCGCGCCTCAGTCTTGGAGCCCATGGCATTGATCGCGGATGCGGGCGGACCGACCCAGATCAAACCTTCGCGGGCCACGCGGTCAGCGAAGCCTGCATTCTCGGACAGAAAACCATAGCCGGGATGAATTGCCTCGGCGCCGCTGCGCTTGGCAATCTCAATGATTTTGTCTTGGACAAGATAGCTCTCGCCAGGCGTTGAACCGCCCAGCGCGTAAGCTTCGTCCATTTCACGCACGTGCAAACTATCGCAATCTACATCGGAATACACTGCGATAGTCTTGATGCCCATTTCGCGACACGTGCGAGCTACGCGTACAGCGATTTCACCGCGATTGGCAATCAGGATAGATTTCATAAGTTCAGCATTGCTGAGCCGCCTTACGCGGCTCGATGTTTATGGTCAGAGGGAGCTTTACATGGGCTCCCGTTTTATCCTCGTAGAGCACGTATCCGTGCTGCAAGGCGAATCTTAATATATCGCGAGTCACCTCCACGTCTTTTTGACAGTAGTCGCGCACCAGATCCATGCGGCCCTCGCGAAACCACTCCAGCGATTGCAGGCCGTCGGCGCTCTTTCCAATACCCAGAGTCGCCTTGGCGATCGTGTCAAGTTTCAGTCGGCCGCCGCGTGCCTCAACCACATTCTCAAGGAGATCAAGCACCGGCAACGACTGTAAATTGTCGAATGTGTAGCCCCGCAGAACTTCCAAATCGAATCGGCGAATGTTGAAGCCGCAGATGGCGTCGGCGCGCCGAAGATGCTCGAGCAGCGCGTCCGTGTCGGCCTCTTCATAAAGCACAATGATATCATCAACGCTATCCCAAACCGCGGCCACGGCGATGCGCATCTGGCGCGCTTGATTCCATCCGCCGACTTCCTTGGCCGAAAGCTGCGTTTCCAAGTCCATCACCAGGACGCGCAAATCCGCGGGAATGGCTCGCGCGACATAATCTATTTCGTGCGTTGCGGCAGGCGCGGTTGCCAGGGCTTCAATCCCATACGGCTCAGGGTCTTCGCCAGGTTCAGACAGCAGGTACGTCAGGGCCTGCACAGCACCGCGCTTGTCCAGTGGTCGGTTACCGGAGCCGCATTTGGGCGATTGCACGCAAGACGGGCAACCCTCCTCGCACGGGCATCGTTCGATCAACTCACGCGTACGCTCAAGCAGATCCTCAAAGGAATCGTACATGCAATCAGCAATACCGACACCGCCCGGATAGCCGTCATAGAAGAACACCGCGCCGTGCGGCAACTGCGGATGCTTGGCAAAACTGATTCCACCGAGATCGTTACGATCACAAAGCGCCAGTAGCGGCGTCAGCGAAATCGTCGCATGCTCCACGGCATGTATCGAGCCCATGAAATGCAATTCATCCGCGGCCAAATGCGATTGCAGCGTCGGCGGCAGTTCAATCCAGCAGCCTACCGTCTGAAAACTCTGCGGCGGCAAGGTCAATTGCTCGACCGACAACAATTCCTGACTGTAAAGCCTGCGCCGCTCGTAGGCGACAAAATGCTCGGTCACCTTAAGCAACCCCATTCGCGCTGCAAACGACTGCACGGTCCGCGTGCGTCGCACGTCAAGAATTTCGGTCTCCTTCTGCGTGCGAATCATCGTGTACGTGTTGCCGCTGTACGGGCGAACGCGGGCAACCTTCTTTTTCAAATCAAGTTCTTCAACACGATACGGCTCGCCGCGATGGAGATACACGGCGCCGTCGTGGCATTCGCGGAACGCCGAGTTTCCGGACACAGTGCCGATCACGCTGCCGTCCCCTCGGGACACATCCACGATGTCAAACGTCCCTCCGACGCTGCGCAAGTCAACCTGTGCGTGCGGCCTCGGCTTGCCGGGAAACCACTGCTTACCCGAGGCGCTTCTGAGCAGCGCGCGTTCGTTCTCGAGCGCGGTAATCGTTTCAGCATGCTGAACGACGTCAATGTACGGATCGCCGTGCATCAGCGGCATTTCCGCCGCGGCCGCCGGCAGATGCTGCCGTAGAATGTGATCGTTCGCACGATTCACTAAAGCCCGTTCAATCGGTCTCGCGAGCAGCAGTTCCACATTGCGTGCAAAGAACTGATCCAATTGATCCGTTCCGGAAATCAGCAGGACGCCGCTTGCGCTGCCGCGCCGCCCGACGCGACCCGCTCGCTGCCACAGCGACATCATGCTGCCGGGATATCCGGCCAGAATACAAAGATCAAGTCCGCCGATGTCAATTCCCAGTTCGAGGGCGCTGGTGCTAATCACACCATGCAGCTCGCCCGCGGCCAACTTCTGTTCGATTTCACGCCGTTCTTGGGGCAGAAATCCCGCGCGGTACGAACTGACCTTCCGCACCAGGTCGGGCCGTGAATCGCCGAGCGACCGATAGATAATTTCCGTGGCTACCCGGGACTTGGTGAAAACGATTGTCTTCAAGCCCAGGTCAAGCGCATGGATCAAAGACCTCGTTACCGCCGACGACATGGAAGACTCTGGCGCGTTCATAACCATGAACTCGCGTTCCGGCAAGGGGGCGCCCGAATCCGCGATCACGGACACATCAGCGCCGATCAACTGCGACGCGAATTCTTCCGGATTGGCAATCGTCGCTGAAAGGCAAATGAATTGTGGTCGCGCGTCGTAGTAGTGCAGCAACCGACGCAAACGGCGAAAAACTTGCAGAATGTGCGAGCCAAACACGCCGCGATAGGCGTGCAGTTCGTCCACCACAACGTACCGCAGTTGTTTAAAGAACTTCTCCCAACTCTGGTGATAAGCCAGCATGCCTTGATGCAGCATATCCGGATTGCTGATCAGCAAGTTAGGCGGCTTTTTCTTTATCTTCTGCCGCTCCGCGGACGGCGTATCGCCGTCAAAGATAGCCAAACTGAAGTACAACTGCTCGGCCAGTGCTTGCTGCCACTGCCGCAGCTTCAGTGCCTGATCCTGTTCAAGCGCCTTAAGTGGAAAGAGCAACAAAGCGCACGATTTCTCATCGCGCTCAATAGCATCCAGGAGCGGAAGGATATACGTTAGCGATTTCCCGCTGGCAGTCGGCGTCACGACAACAATATTCTTGCCATCGCGTACATCTTTGACCGCAGTCGCTTGATGCGAATAGAGCCGCTCTATGCCAGCCTGCGCGAGACCATGCTGCACCGCAGGACTAAGTTCGGGAGTAGCGGCCGGGTAATGCGCCGCTCTGCCCTCAAGCTGACCTCGGAAGATGATCGTGCCGCGCAGCACATCATCCGAATCAATCGCCTGAGCGAGACGATTCATCACGGACGTCCGTTAGCTCGCGCAAGTCCCGCGCATGTTTCTCATGGCGGCGGTATGCTTTCGGATGCGGCTCGGCTTTGGGCGGCTTCAACGGTAGTGGTATGCGCTTCTTGACGCTCTTCTTTTTTTGTTTCTTCCCCACTCCGCTGGCCCCGCTGCTAAAGCCAATTCACTTCCCGATAGAATGTCAAGGTATCCCGCACCACATCGCTCAACCCGTCTTTGCAACGGAATCCCCAGGCGCGAGCAATCTTCTCACCCGAACATGCCCACCCATCCGCCAAGATTTCCGTGACCTTGTCAGAATTCAGCAGTGCGGGCTTCCCGCTGAATCGCATTGAAAGATCGCCAAACACGCCGAGGGAACGTGCAACCATCTCGGGGATAACGACCTTGTGCGCGCGTCTGCCGGACGCACCGGCGAACGCATCGGCAACGACGTGCCAAGCCACAGGCTCCGGCATCGTCACAAAGTACGTTTCGCGCAATCCTGATGAGACGTCTGCCGCAAGACAAAGCCCATCCGCGAGATCTCGCACGCCGATGAGACTGTACTCACGCGGCCTGAATCCAACGTCGGTGTAGAATCGCCACGTCCACATCATTTTAAACAGCGGCAGGAACTGCTCGTCCCGCGGCCCCATTACAGCGGGCGGACGTAAGATCACCCATTCCGCACGGCCTAACTCGCCACGAACAGCATGTTCGCCCGCAAGTTTACTGCGGCCGTAATCGGTGATCGGCTTTTCAATATCCGTTTCATGGATGACCGCGCCGGCCGCCGATGGACCGCACACCGCAAGCGTTGAGCAATGTACGAAGCGCCGCACACCCGCTCGCTCGCTGGCGCGTGCCAAGGTACGTGTGGCGTTCTCGTTTACTTCAAAGAACTCTTCGCGTCGCGCAGTCTTCGTGACACCCGCGCAGTGAATCACCACATCCACGGAATCGAGGGCGCGCGTCAGTTCCGATTCATCGTTGAGTCCTGCGGTCGAGATTTCAAAACGATCGGGACTAAACCACTTCAGCCTTCGCGCGTCGCGGACCAACAGCCGGACAGTCTTGCCGTTCAATAGCATTTTTTCCGCGACGTGACTACCTACAAAGCCGGTCGCGCCGGTGACCAACACGCGCTCGCTCATGTATGCATGAACTCGACAAACGATCGCGGCAAGCGCACGGGGCGGCCGCGCTCATCCACAAAGCAATGCACGGTAAAACCGGTCGCAATGGATTCGACTGCATTAGCCCGTCGTACCGTGTATTCAAAGCGCAGTCGTGGACCGTCGAGGGTCAGAATCGCGTGGATGTCCAACTCATCTTCATAGCGTGCGCCGCTGTGATACTTGCAGCCGGACTCGACGACGGGCAGCTTAAGACCGTCTTCGTCTTCAATGCGCCGATAGGACTTCCACAGATTACGAATCAAGTCAGAACGGGCCACCTCGAAGTACTGATAGTAACAGGCGTAATAAACCCACCCCATCGCATCAGTTTCCGCGTATCGAACGCGCAACCGCGACACCGACTCTTTGCGGAGATCGCTCAAGACTCGAGGTAGAAGCCGATACGCTCGTACTTCCGGTGCCGCGCTTCTAACAGCTTCTCCGGCGACTCCGACAGCAATTCAGGCAGCGTCGCTTGAATGCGTTCTTTCAAACGGGACGCAATCTCGTCATAGTTCTCATGCGCGCCGCCCGCGGGTTCCGGGATGATACCGTCAATGATCTTCAATTCGAGCAGATCGTCCGCCGTTAACTTGAGCGCTTCCGCCGCCTGTGGCGCCTGACCTGCATCGCGATAGAGAATAGACGCACAACCTTCGGGCGAAATTACCGAGTAGATGGAATACTCAAGCATGAAGATGCGGTCCGCAATTGAAATTGCCAGCGCACCGCCCGAACCGCCCTCACCAATCACAAAAGTCAGAATCGGCACCTGCAAGCGCGCCATTTCATAGAGACTGCGCGCAATGGCCTCGGCCTGTCCGCGTTCTTCCGCGCCCAACCCGGGATACGCGCCGGGCGTGTCAATGAATGTAATGACGGGCAGCTTGAATTTCTGCGCGATCATCAAATGCCGAACTGCCTTGCGATATCCTTCCGGATTCGCCATGCCGAAGTTGCGGTAGATATTCTCTTTTGTGCCGCGGCCTTTCTGATGTCCCATGATCATCACGCTGCGGCCGTCAATGTCAGCGATACCGGAGACCAGTGCGCGATCGTCAGCGAAACACCGGTCGCCGTGCAGTTCAATGAAATTGGAGCAAATCCGTTCGACATAGTCGAGCGTGTAGGGGCGTCGCGGGTGGCGAGCGAGCTGCACCTTCTGCCAGCGCGTCAATTTCGAGAAGACCTCTTCGCGCAGGCGGGTGGCCTTCTTTTGCATGCGGTCAATCTCGACCGACATGTTGCCCATGCCCGAGCTCTCGGCCAGGACTCGCATTTCGGAGATCTTATGCTCGAGTTCGACGATTGGTTTTTCGAAATCAAGCAAAAACCCGGACGCAAATCCCGGCTTGCCAGGCGGCGCGGTTCCATTGGTCGCGCTCACTCCGCGCGACTTATCCTGAACAGTTGAGGTGCTCATGCCCAGCCTCCTCTTGCTGAAAAATCCACGGTGATGCGCCGCTAATGACCAATTAAGCGGTCCACTAAGGCGCGCAATCCAATTCCCATCTCTATTAACCTGTATGCCGGAGTCGGCAAATCGCGCCAGTGCTTCGACATATATATTCGCATGGCACGATAGAATTCGCGCCGTGCCACGCGCGTCTCCGACTTCATACTATGACCGCCGCGGTGCAGCAGTCGTGCAGTCGGTACGAACCACGACTCCAGCTTTAGGTCGCTGAAGCGCTTGCACAAATCAATGTCTTCGCCAAAGAGAAAATAGTCTTCGTCGAATCCACTAATGCGGTCGAATGCGCTCCGCCGGACCAGCATGCACGCGCCCAGTATCGTGTCCACGCGCACTTCTCGTTCATACCCGAGCCACGGCATGGAATAACTGGCAAACCAGCGGCTGCGCGGGAACAGTTTTTCCACGAAGAACAACCGGCCCAGCGCGTTCCACGGGGTCGGGAAACCACGTCGCGCCGCAGGGTCGGGGCGGCCGGTTTCGTCTTGGATTCGCGGACCGCAGCACGACGCGGCTTCGCGAGCATCCAGAAATCGAACGAGTTCAGCAAGACAATTCGGTTCCAGCGCCGCGTCCGGGTTCAAGAACAGCAGGTAATCCGTGGCCGCGCCGCGGGCGCCGCGATTGCATGCCGCGCCAAAACCAAAATTCCGTTCGTTCGTCAGAATCGTCAGGTCGCCGTCTAACGCCTTCAGGACACTTACCGTGTTGTCCGATGACGAGTTGTCAACGACAATGACGCGATCAATCCACGCGGGCGCGGTATCATGCAGCGACATAACGCACCGCGCGATCGTTTCCGCGGAGTTGTAGGTCACCACCACGGCGGTTACGCAGCGGCGGGCGTTCATCTACAAGCGGCCAAACAACGACTTGAAGCGCAACTTCCAAACCATCCAAACCGCTTCACGGATAATCGCCTTTGACATCTTGGAATGCCCGGCCCGGCGGTCCACAAAAATGATCGGAATTTCAATGTACTTGAAACCTTTCTTCCAAGCCTTGAAATTCATCTCAATTTGGAAACTGTAGCCGTTCGAGCGGACTTGGCTCAGGTCAATCGCCTCCAATACCTTCGTGCGGAAACACTTGAAGCCGCCGGTCGGGTCCTTAATCGGCATGCCTGTGATGCAGCGCGTGTAGTATGACGCGAAATAGCTCAGCATCAAGCGCGACAACGGCCAGTTCACCACGGAGATTCCGTTCACATAACGCGAACCGAGGACGAAATCATGCTCCTTGATTTGCTCAAGAAATTGCGGTAGGACCAAGGGGTCGTGCGAGAAGTCCGCGTCCATCTCGAACACGGCGTCATACCCGCGTTCGATGGCGAAACGGAACCCCGCTACATAGGCCGTACCAAGTCCGAGTTTGCCTGCGCGCTGCATCAAATGAAGATGCGGCTCATTCGTTTGCATGCGCTTGACGATCTCGGCCGTGCCATCAGGCGAATTGTCATCAACAATCAAGATATCCAATCCCAATTGCTGATCGAGCACCGCTCGCGTGATCGCCTCGATGCCTTCTTTCTCATTGTAAGTCGGTATGACAACAAGTGCTTTCAAAGTCGGGCGCCTTGCGCTTTGAATTCACGCAGCTTCGTTCGAATTTCGGGCCGCTTGACCGCCAGAATTTGCGCGGCAAGAATGACGGCGTTACGCGCGCCCGCTTTGCCAATGGCAACGGTCGCCACGGGTACGCCGGCCGGCATTTGTACTGTAGACAACAACGCGTCGAGCCCGCCCAATGTCGAGCCCGCACCGGGTACACCGATGACCGGTAATACCGAGTGCGCGGCGCAGGCCCCCGCAAGGTGGGCCGCCATGCCTGCGCAGGCGATCAGCACCTCCGTGCCGGTCTCTTCAGCGTGTTTGAGGCGGGTAACTAACTTCTGCGGATTGCGATGCGCCGAGATAACTTCCAGCTCCCACGTGATGCCAAAATAATCGGCATATCGGGCGGTATCGTCGAACTGTTCCTTGTCGCTTTCCGATCCGAGCAGAATTAGGATGTCCGTAGCCATGTTTAAAATCAGACTTCGGGTATATTTAGGAAAAAGACCACCCTGCCTAATGGCCAGGATGGTCAGTTTTCAAGACGGAAATTGAGTGTTTTAGCGATTGAAGTCAATCGGCTTCGTGACTTTGTCGAAGTAGAACCGCAAACCAAGTTGGCCGTAGCCGCCGGTCAAGTTCACTTCAAACGGGCGGCTGCCGCCGAGCACGGACACCGCCGAGCGCACGCCGGGCGAAGACTCATGCGTAAAATTCGTCGTGTTCACCAGACGACCACCGCCGCCCAAGTACAATCCCATACGCTCGGACAAACCCAATTCAAGACCTACTGAGCCCAGCGCGCCCCAGCCGCGGCCAACCGCATCGTAATAGAAACGGCGCGTGAAGTCATCCTGAATCTGCAACTCGGTGTTGTAATAGCCGATGCCAAGACCAAAGTTCAGGTTTAGACGCTCTGCCGGGTAGGTGACAATCATCGCCTTTGCGTAGAACTCATTAGCATGCATAAGAATCTGCCCCGAAGAATCGCCACGCGAATTCTCGACCAAATTCTCGACGTCGAACAGTGGGTTATAACCGATTTCCCACATCTGGTGCCGCGAGGGCCGGTAGATCACGGCAAAGTTGCCCATCGGTCCGCCGTCAGCGGTGCTTGCGGAATTGCCCGGACGTAGTCCCAGCAGGTAGTCCGTACCGAGGCTGATATCTCCCATGTCATAGACGCCGAAACCGCCGCCCATCTGAATACCGTACTTACGCGGGCTGTCGTACGCGAAGCTCGAGGTGGTGACCGACAGTGTCAACAATGTTGCGATGCTGAGGAGTCCGATTAGTCGGTTCATGCGATGCCTCCGAATTGCAAAGGTTGCTAAAGGTTACTTAGTTTGGAGTAGTAGGAGTGGCCGCGGCAGTCGTATCACGTTGCCCGGCGCGGCGTTTCAGATCTTCGAGTCGGCGGCGGGCGTTCGCGTCGGACGGCGTCGTCACCAACCAGTTTTCAAGCAGCGTAATCGCCTTCTGCGAATCGCCGAGTCTTTCATACGTTTGGAGCAGACCACCCACGGCCTGACCATTGCGCGGATCCGCTTGAAGCGCCCGCTCGAAATACTGCGACGCAAGGTCGAAGGCGTCGGATCCGTACATGGTCGAACCCGCGGAATAAAGCTGGTCCGCCGTCGGCGTTTCACCGAGCGCCGCGCGTGCGAACTCTGCGGCTTTGGCGGGATCCTTCAACGAGCCGCCGTACGCACCAGCCACGCGCATCTTGGCGTCAAAGCTAAGGTCACTTCGAGCGGTGGCCCAATCCAACCGCTTGCGCAGTTCTTCAAGATCACCAAGGTCCGCGAACATCCGGCCTATCTGGAGCGACAATTCAACATTGGAAATCGGCCGTACTGTTTCGGGAATAAGCTGATCCATCCGCTTCATCAGGGCCAAACCCTTGTCTCGGTTGGACAGTTTATCAAAATTCGCGATCTGGTCATCCAGCGAACTATAAGTCTGCGGAACAAATCCAGCCGGATCAGGCTGCGAGCGATACTGATAGGACAACTGCAAGAACGCCGAACGATAATTCTGCAGCAACTTGGACACGTTGTCATCAAAGTGTACGCCGGGATCGTCAATACCGCGGAAATGCCCTTCAAACGTATGCAAAAGGTGCGTCTTGATCTTTTCCGCGTCAATACCGCGGCGGCCTTGCGGCGTTACGCGGAAGACAAGCCCTTCCATCAGCAGGTAGTCCCGCAAGCCAATCATGTTCGAGTTCGCCACGGTCACCGCAAAGTACACATCCTTCGGATTCGGTGTCTTGGCGGGATCCGCGTTAGTCCGCAGGATGTCCAGAATCATCTGATCCTGCACGCGCAGGAAGTTCGGGTCCCGTGGCTCACCCTGCTTGTAGGGCACGTACATCGCGCCGGGCACGTCCCACGACATTTTCCCTTCGCGAGTATTCAGCTCGACCTTGTGCTTTTCGACCGGCCAGTAGCGCGACAACAGCGCCTGCGCATCCTGCCCGTCCACGTACCGATCAATAAACGCGTCGTTGAAGGAGATGGGAACTTTCGGTTCCCGATCCCGCAACTGTTTGATGTACCAACCCGTGTTCAACAGACTCAAGTTGACGAGTCTGACGTCCTTGCGGACACCGGCGACCTCTTGCAGGTACCACACAGGGAAGGTATCGTTATCACCGTTCGTAAACAGAATACCGCCCGGTGCGCACGACATCAGCATATTGTAACTGTAGTCAAACGCGACGTAATTGTCCGAACGGTCGTTCATCGTGTAGTTACGCGCCAGCATGATACCCGGGCTCAAAATGAGCAGGCCTGCCAGCACACCGATGACCGCCGCCTTCGAGTTCTGTAATTTCTTGGCCGCCCAATCCATAACCGCGTAGGCGCCGAAACCAATCCACAGTGCAAAGGCAAAGAACGCCCCGACGTAGGAATAGTCACGTTCGCGCGGCTGCGGATCGTCCTGATTCAGGTACAGGATGATCGCGTAACCCGTCATGAAAAAGATCGTCGCTACGACGAGCCAGCCGGTCTTATCCTTACCGTACTGGTGAAAGAACCCAAAGAAACCCAGTAGCAACGGCGCGCATGTCAGAATCGCGAGCCAGCGTACAATTCCCGACGGTTGTCCGCCCAGAATGCTGAGAATCGAATAATTCGGTTCAACCCCTGCGTCCTGGAACTCCTGGCTTGGGGCGCCTTCCCGGCCCACAAACTGCCAGAGCAGGTAGCGGTTGAACATCTTGTTAACCTGATAATCCCAGAAGTAGTCCCATTCGCTCGAGTAGTTGGGATTCCCCTTCCACATGCGCGGGAACATTGCCCGGTCGCCATACTGTTCGCGGTTCAGGTAACTCAGGAATGCCGCCGGCGTTTCAGGATCGTTCTCGTCAATCGGCGGATTCAATCCCGACCGGATATAGATCATCGTATAGGTCGAGTAGCCGATGATTATCAACAGCACACCCGCGACGACCGTTCCGATAATGCCGTGGCTATTCTTGATGGCCCACCAGAAGACGCCGCCCAGCGCTAACACAACGATGAACGGTGAAAACAGGCTTTCGGTCTTGGCCGCCAGTGCTGGCAGCCATTTCACGACGCCCGGGTATACCATGATGAACACCGCACCCGTAATCATCACCATACCGGCAAAGCTCTTGCTGTCGAATGACCGGCGGCGGAAATACATCACCAGCGCCAGCGCGGGAATCGCCAATATCATCAGTAGGTGGACACCGGTGGCCAATCCGACGACATAGCCGATGAGCAGCAGCCAGCGTTCATTGCCCGGTTCGTCCGCCTTTTCGTGCCAGACGAGTATCAGCCACACGACCAGATGCGTCAGCAACTGACTCATGGCGTATACTTCCGACTCGACCGCATTGAACCACATTGAGTAGGAAAACGCCAGCGTCAGCGAACCCACCATGGCGCCGCCGTACACCAGCCACTGCGCTAACTCGTCTTCTTCAGGACCGCGGAAGATGCGGATGAGCCGCACAATGATGAGGAACGCGAGCAGGATCGCGAAGGCGCTCGACAGTACGGACATCCAGGTCACGCGGACCGCGATATCCGAAGAAATCGGAACCATCGAAAACACACGGCCGACCAGCAAGAACAGCGGCGAGCCCGGCGGATGCGGCACTGATAGCGTGTATGAGCAGGCGGAGAATTCACCGCAATCCCAGAACGACACGGAGTCAGCCATGGTGGCGGAATACACGAGCAGTGATGCAACGAAGACAGCGGCGGCGAACCACCACTTGGTACTAAATCTCACGGGTACCTATGATTTGACTGAAGGTCGTTTGTTTCTCAAAATGATAGCGGCGCACGATGCTCAGCGGCAGGATCACGTGGTCCAGCGCGGCGTCATCCACCTGGCGAATGCGCTGCACTTTGGCGCGCTTACGCAGCAAGTGCGGCAACGTGAGCAGACAATGGCAATGTGCCCATACGATCGCCACCGAGCGCTTCGGTTCGCCCTTCAAGGGTGAAACCGCCAGTGCGATCCAGTCCAGCAGAATTCTCACCGGTAATCTGCGCAGCAATCTGCCCATGCTGTAATTCTTGATCAGCATGGCCAGGCTGTTACGATGATTCAAATACATTTTGCGGATGCGGTCCGCGGACAGCGCCGCACCGGCCCAATGATAGACGGTGCCCTGCGGTGCAACCACGATCTTGTGTCCGGTCAACCACAAGCGCCAGCACAAGTCCAGCTCTTCCATGTGCATAAAGAAATCTTCGTCAAGACCGCCGGCCTTGGCATAGGCATCCGTGCGCACGACCAGCGCCGCACCCGTTGCCCAGAAGATTTCCCGCACGTCTTCGTATTGTCCGCGGTCTTCCTCGATGGTATCGAAGATCCTACCGCGCACAAACGGAAAACCATAAGCATCGAGGTATCCACCAGCACCACCCGAGTATTCGAACAACGTGTGATTTTGGTACTGTTTGAGCTTCGGCTGTGCGGCAGCGATTTTCGGATCCTGTTCCAGGATTTCAATCGAACTGGACAGCCAGTTGGGCTCGACCTCAACATCGAAATTCAATAGAACGCAGTACTTACCGCTGACTTGCGGAATCGCGCGGTTGTACGCTCCGCTGTAGCCCCAGTTGGCTCCAAACTCAATAATCTTGACCTGTGGGTACTCGGTGCGGAGGTAGTCCAGACTACCGTCCGTTGAGCCGTTGTCAGCTACAATGAGTTCCGTTGGGGCATACTCGGTGGCCGCCAGACTGGACAGGCACCGCGGTAGGAACTTCAACCCATTGTAATTCAGGATGATGATGGAGACCAGCGGGCGCGGGGTCATCTGCCCCCATTAGGCGGGAAATGTAAGAAAATACGGAATATCCGAGGGATTGTCAAGCTAACTTCTGGACCAGTTTCCTTTGGTCAATGGGTCAAACGCAACACGCGGGCATCGTAGAACCCGCGTGTCATCGCAACTTGATGGAGAGAATCGGCGGACTCGCGTGTGGAGTAGCTGCCGAATCGCAGACGGAAAAACGGCCAATCAGTCAGAATCACGCCAGACAGTCCAAGTTGGTCCGCCGCCCGATCATAGAACTCCTGGGCGCGTTGCCGATCCAGGAACGTGCCCAGCTGCACCGTGAATCGTGCCGGTTGGTTGGGAACATCATCCGCAATGTCCACCGGCAATGTTGACTCGCTGGCGGGTGCTACAGTATCCGCCGTCACGACCACGACTTTTGCTGCGGCCGCCGATTGGTCTGCGGGCAGCGATGGCACGGGCGCCGATCCTATCTGCGCCTCAGCGCTATCCGCCCGAGACTCGTCTTCCACAACACGCTTTGTTTGTGCAAACACATCCGGCCCCAACGTCCACGGGTCGAGCGGCATACCGAAATCGGTCGAGTCGTTCGCCATGCCGCCGCGCATCGTTCTCGCGCCCGTACCGGATGCCGCGCAGCCTCCGCATAGCATAATCAGTAACCAACAATAGGCAATTTGCTTAGATCCGTTCGATCTCATCAGCCGGAATCCAACCTTTGCGGCCGTCGGCCAGCGTAATCTCAGTCCAACCCGACAGGGTTTCGCCCAAGCCAACCTTCGTGCCCGCATGCAACGAGAACAACTGTGTGGAATCGTCCGTTGGACTCGAATGCACGTCACTCTTCTCAGTCATCACGATGGCTTCTTGTCGTGCCGCGGATGCGCTGCGCCAGCCATACCAAAGTAAGCTAACCACAGCCAGACCGGCAATCAACACGCTGCTGCGCCGCAAGGTATCTCGCACACTGCCCGAAGCATAGAGCATGGCTCCAACGCATAACGCCAGCAGTCCGTTAAACAGCAGCAGCATGGTATTCAGACTCTTGGGCGACATCGCGTCACGCGCATTTTCCAGCGACTGCAAAATCTCCAGCCGCGGAACCTCCGTGATCTGGTCAACAATCGCGCGATTGGCCATGAGCAAGTTCCGCCGCGCGTCGCTATCACCCGGCGCCAGTTTCAACGCGCGCTCGTAGTGCAGGATCGCGCGGTCCACGCGTTCCTGCCGGAAATATGCGTTGCCCAGATTGAATTCCAGTTCGGCACTCGACTCGCCTTGAGCGACGATAGTCTCCCATGCTTCAATCGCACCGTCCCAATCGCTCTGGTTGTAAGCCTGCAGCCCGCGCTCGAAATCGGGATTCGCAAAGCAGGACAGCATCGTGAGCAGTACGGCGGCGACCACGCGGATCATTGGACACCTTCCAATTCCTGCGTGACCGTTCGCAACTTCGCGATCAGGTCCGTCAAATCGCTCCTGCTCAATGCCCCACCGGCGTAACGATTCCGTTCACTGAGCGTCAGCGCTCCAGACAATACGGTCCACTGTTCGCTCGGAAGTCCGCGCGCGTTCCACTCGGCTTCCCACTCCTGCGCCGTAGCGGTTGCTGTATGTAATCCTGTCCATTCCATCGCCACGGACCGCACGACATTCTCCAATGTGCGCGTCACAACTTCTGTCTTGCCCTGTTGGTTAGCCTTGTCGGCCGCATCAAGCTCAAGCCGGACACTGCGCAAGATTCTCCGGCGCCGCCCCGACAAGGTCCGGCTCACCTGTTCCTGGCGACGTACCGCGAAAAGCACACCGGCAAGAATCAGCCACGGCCCCGATAGCCCGAGCCAGAAGGCCATGGACTGATGCGGCAATTCGCCAACTGGCGCGAGCGTGCCGACGGAATTCTTGACATACGCGATATCCTGGCCAACGGATTGCACCTCGCGCTTGCCCGCAAATGGCAACGCACCGGCCGAACCGCTGCCCGTACCGCGCACCACGCTCAAAGTTAACTCCTGTGTCCGGGCCACGCCGTACTTTTCGTTCGCCAAATCGAAGTAGGGCAACTCAATCGCCGGAATTGCCTGAGCTCCCGCGACTCGCGGAATGAGAACGTACTCCAGCGTCTTGGTCCCGCTAATCTTGTCGGGACCGCGCTTGAGCTGATCGGTCACTTTGGGGTCGAACGCTTCGAAGTCCGGTGGAATCGTGACTCTCGGCGAGGGGAGCATCTTGATATTCCCCGCCCCGCGCACCTGTACAGTCAACGTAACAGCATCGTTCGTTGCAGCCTGCACTTTGTCGAGCTTTGCGGTAATTGAATAGTTCCCCACAGCCACTTCACCTGCCGGGCGGCCGACTTCCGGCAGCGGTTTAATGTCCAGCGAAAGCTGGCGGCACGTAACTTCAACCTGCTCTCGTCGGCGGCCAAAGTTGAAGAATGGGTCGTTAAACGGATCGTTCGAGCGCCCGCGCTGGTTCGCACGGCGTTCCACTTGCACCACTGCGGTCAGCGGCTCAATCGTCAACTCGCCTGCTGTTGCGGCAAACACGGCGACTTTGCGGATCACGACAGACTTGTAGTTTGATCCGTCTACGACCTCATCACGCGGAACAAGCTGCGACGGCATGTCAAATTCTTCAGTCCAAAAACCGGTGGACTTCGGCAGCTCCTTGAACTCGGGTGCGTAAATTGTGGTCGAAAAGAACAGTTTATACGTCAAAACGATCTGCTCGCCAACATAAGCCTGCCGTTTGTCCGGGATAACCTGGATGAAGACCTCTTCGCGCTCGCCGGTCCGCCCTTTCTGTCCAGTAGGCGTGATGGTCAGACTGAGCGGCGAGGTCGTATACGGTTTGCCCTTGATGTTAAGTGAAATCGGCCCAACAATTGCTGTGCCCGCGGCTTTTGCGCGAAAGAAATACGTATAACTCTTCTGCGAAGTCACGCGGCCATTCACGATACTCGTCTGCGTGGACGTGGATGGACCACCAACCAGATCAAGGTTGGTGACGTCCGAAAGCTGTGGGGTGGGCACGCCGGTCGCGGCGCCCTCCACTGCGATAGTCACTTCAACCATCTCGCCCGCCGGGAGAATCGTCCGATTGGCCGTAGCCGTCACCTTGACTTGCGCCACGGCAAATTGAACCAACACCATGAGCAGCAGAAGCGCGCGCAGCATCACCAGTCCCTCGACTTCTTCTTGCGCTTGTCACCCTTGACCTTGCGGACCTGTTCGAGAGTATTTTGCTCGTTCTGCAGGAGCGCGTTCAGGAGCTGCTCAGCCTCTTCCTTGGTCATCTGCTGTTGCTGACCCTGACTCTGTTGCTGTGGCTCCTGCTGTTGTGGCTGTTGCTGGTCCTGTTGTTGCTGATTCTGTTGGTTCTGCTGCAACGAATCCTGCTTCTGCTGATCCTGTTGCTGTTGATCCTGCTGCTGATCGTTCTTCTGATCGTTCTTCTGATCGTCTTGCTGCTGATTCTGATCTTGCTTCTGCTGATCCTGTTGCTGGTCCTGCTGTTGTTGCTGCTGTTGTTGCTCGGACTCGCGTTTCATCCTGAGCGCCAACTCCAGATTCTGCCGCGCGTCGTCGTCCTGCGGATCGTGGCGCAGCGCCTCGATGTAAGAAGCGATGGCTTCATCAAACTTCTGTGCTTGAAACCCCGCATTACCCATGTTATAAAACGTCCGGGCCAACTGCTCATCCGTTCGAGTACTGTCAAGCGCCGCGCCGTAGAGCTGCTTCGCTCGCTCGTATTCGCCGGCGCCATACAACGCGTTACCAAGGTTGTACATGACAACGGAAGTGTCCGCGTGACTCTCGAGCGCCTTCACGTAATGGTACTGCGCCTGGTCGAGTCGGCCCGCTTGCGCGGCCTCATTGCCTTTGGCAACTTCCCGCGACGGCAGCGCCGCCACAGCATAGCTTGCGCACAGCATAAAGATCAGAATTCTCACGAACTGCCCCTTCCCCGGCGAATCGCAAATCCCGCGAATTGCCCCGCTCGTTCACCGATCAGAAATTCCAGCATCAACAGCAACAGCGCTGGCAACGCAAAATACGCGTACCGGTCTTCGTATCCTGTGAATTGCATCGAGCCGAATTCAGTCTTTTCCATTTGCGCGATATCGTTCCAGATTAGTTCCAGCTCTTTGCCGCCCGGAGTCGCCCTCACGTATTGGCCGCCGCCGGCATCCGCAACTTCCGCGAGCAGTTCTTCGTTCAGCCGCGTGACGATAACCTGACCATTCGCATCTTTCTTGTAGCCTGCCGACCGGCCCGCCGGGTCAAACAGCGGTATCGGCGCTCCGCCCGGTGTCCCCATTCCCACGGTGTAGATCGCGATGCCCGCGTCGTGCGCCTCTTTCGCAGCGTCCAGCGCGGCCTCTTCATGATCTTCGCCGTCGGTAATAATCACGAGCACTTTGCTCTTCGAGTCTTCCTGTTCGCTAAACGCCTGCGTGGCCTTATCAATCGCCTCAGCGAGAGCCGTACCCTGTTCGGATACAATCGCCGGCGACATTACTCGATTCAGCAGCTTCACCGCGCCGTAATCCGTGGTCAGCGGACAATGGTAGATTGCGCTCCCGGCAAACGCGATGAGTCCAACCCGATCACCCTTAAGCCCGTTGACAAGTTTCTGAATCGAGAATTTTGCGCTTTCAAGCCGCGACGGTGAAAAATCCTCGCTCAGCATGCTATTCGAGATATCCACAGCGATCAGAACGTCTACGCCTTCGCGCTTCACCTCTTCCAGTCGCGTGCCCACCTGCGGGCGCGCCAGGGCCACAAGGAGCAGCGCGGCGGCGACGAGCCACAAGCCCATGCGCCACCATTTGCGTGCAGGACTCTGGCCGTAAGCCACACGATCAACAAGTCCTTGCGGCACGATGCCGTGCGTCAAACTTCTCGCGCGCACGATCATCCAGGTCCACGCCGCCAAAGCCACAGGCAGCAGGAGCAATAACCACAACACGAGTGGATACTCGAATCTAATCACGGCAGCTTCCTGAACCAGGTTAAGCTGAGCAGCGCTTCCAACGCCAAACACAGCAACGCGGACGCCAGCCACGGCCCATACAGCTCGGCCGTCTCTTTGTATTCCTCTACCTGGATTTTGGTGCGTTCGAGACGATCAATCTCCGAGTAGATATGCGCAAGACTCGCCTCATCCGTGGCGCGGTAATAGCGACCGCCTGTAGAATTCGCGATCTCTTTGAGCATATCCTCATCAATGGAAACGGGGACATTCTGGTACCGTTTGCCAAAGACTGTTTCAACGGGATACGGCGCGGTCCCGTGAGTGCCCACTCCAATCGTGTAGATACGAATATTGAGGGCTTGCGCCGCTTGCGCTGCCGTCAGCGGATCGATCTCGCCGCGATTGTTCTGCCCGTCGGTTAACAGGATGATGACTTTGGATTTTGCGTCCGATTCCCGCAGCCGGTTCGCCGACGTAGCGAGGGCCATGCCGATTGCGGTGCCGTCTTCGACCATGCGCATCTGAATCTGGCTGAGCAGACTCAGAACGACCTGATGATCCGTTGTGAGCGGTACTTGCGTGAAGCTCTGCGCGGCAAAGGGAACAATGCCGATACGGTCGTGTTCCCGGCTCTCCACAAAGTCCGCCGCGACTTTTTTAGCCGCTTCGAGGCGGTCGGGCTTCAGGTCTTCGGCATCCATCGAGGTCGAGATGTCAATACACAGTATGATGTCAATGCCCTCGATGGATCGCTTGCTCTCGCTGTCAAAGCTCTGTGGACGAGCGAGTGCGACAATCAGCAAAGCCAGACCAACAAGCCTGACCAGGAACGGGACATGCCGCAAGCGCACTCGCGCGGTCTTGCCCATGGCCTGCACGTGGGCCAACGTCGGGAAGCGGAAGTCCGTGACACGTTTGCTTTCGCGAAAGAAATGCACGTAAGCCAGCGCAGGAAAAAGCAGGAGGAGCCAGAAGAATTCCGGATGCGCAAACGTCATTTCGCGGCGGCCTCCGGAATTCCTGCGGGTTCAGGTTTCGTGCGTTCGACAACGGTGAAACCCGTCTCGACCAGGGCGGTAGCCGCTGCCAATGTCGGGATCTCTTTCGCGAACTTCACGAGATCGGCGGTGCGCAGCAGCGGTAACAGTTCGTCAGCAAACAGTGTCGGCATTTCTGCGCGGCGGAATTCATTGGCCAGCTCATACGTGGTCATTTCCAGCGCAGGGAAGGCAAAACGCCCCTCGACATAGCGGCGCATGATCTCGGAAAATTCACTGTACTGCTCCTTGATCATCCCGCGCTCGGGGTAACGCTTGTCACGCAGTACAATCAACTCGCGCACGGCAAGTTCGGCAGGCGGCACAACCGGAACCGGAACGGCGTCCAAACCTTCGACCGGGCGTTTGCGATATCTGCGATAAAGATAAACCAAAGCGGCGATGCACAAGGCGCCGAGCACCCATGGCCAGTATTCGCGAATCGCGTCCACCAGTCGAAACGGATGCTGCTCATAGGGTTTGATCGGCAACGGTGCCGTCGCAGTATCGGCTAATGTTGGAACGACGGCAACCAAACGCGCGTCGGTCCACACCGTGTCCGTGACCTCACCGGCTCTGAAGACCAGAACGGCCAGCGGTGGAATGGCAATCGAGCCTGTATCATAGGCTGCCATCGCGAACTCCAAAGTGCCGCCCTTGGCGTACAAGTGCGGCTTAATCGGCAGCACACGCACCGGGAGACCCGCGGGCTCGACGACCAGCACGCTGTCTGCGGCGGGCAGGTCAAGCTGGAAATGAATCGGATCGCCGATTCGTAATTCACCCGCAATGCTGGCGATGACCAGAACGAGCGGCAACATGTGTAGTGCGAGTCGTCTCACGGTCTATCGGCGCTGCTCGCGGCGTTTAAACATGGCAATCAAGCTGCGGACATAGTCTTCCGTCACGGTCACGGGCAGATAGTCCGCCCCCGAACGCTGCATCGTCTGCTTCACCCCGTCCTGCCAGCGTTTGTGTTCGATCAGCAGCGTACGCTTGCCTTCGCGCGACGACGTGTCAATCCACATGGGTCGCCCGCTTTCAGCATCATGAAGTTTCACCAAACCCGCGTCCGGCCAGACGAACTCGCGCGGGTCAAGCAGATGCAGCGCCAGCATGTCATGCTTGCGCGCGCACACCCGCAAGGGCCGGTCATATTTCTCATCAATGAAATCCGAGAGCAGGAAAACGATGGCGCGTTTTTTCTGCACGTGAAGCATGTACTCGAGCGCGGCGGCCACGTTCGTGCCGCTGCGCTTGGGTTCAAAGGTAATTAGCTCGCGCAGGATGCGCAATATGTGGGAACGCCCCTTGCGCGGCGCGACGTATTTCTCTACATGATCCGTGAACAGCAGCAGTCCGACCTTGTCATTGTTCTTGATCGCCGAAAACGCGAGCACGGCCGCCAATTCGGCCGCGACCTCCATTTTCAGAGCGCGCCCCGATCCGAACAACGAAGAGCTGGAGACGTCGCACAGAAGCATGACGACCAACTCGCGCTCTTCTTCGAACAACTTAACGTGCGGTCTTCCGGTGCGCGCGGAGACGTTCCAGTCAATCGTGCGCACATCGTCGCCGATCTGGTATTCGCGCACTTCAGAAAAGTTCATGCCCCGGCCTTTAAATACCGCATGGTACTCTCCGGACATGACTTCATTCACGAGACCGCGCGTCTTGATCTCGATCTGCCGCACCTTGCGGACGATTTCGCGGGTATCGAGCACGGTTTACGGGACTTCGACGGCGCCGAAGATCTTCTCGATGATCATCTCGCTCGTCATCTCTTCCGCCTCGGCCTCGTAGGTGATACCGATGCGGTGGCGCAGCACGTCCAAGCCAATCGCGCGAATGTCCTCCGGCACGACGTACCCGCGATGGCGGAGAAACGCATGCGCCCGCGCGGCCTTGAGCAGGAAAATGGACGCGCGCGGCGAAGCGCCATATTGAATCAGCGGTTTGAGTTCAGGCAGTTTATGCTGTTCAGGCTTACGGCTTGCGAACACGAGATCGAGAACATAGTCCTCAATCTTCGGATCAACATAGATTGACTCCACCAGGCCGCGAATCCGCATCAGCTCCTCAGTCGTCGCCACCGCATGGATCGAAGGAGTTTCCGACCGCGAGAATGTGCGCATGATCCGCGCCTCTTCGTCCCGCTTCGGATAGTCCACGGTCACCTTGAGCATGAAGCGGTCAACCTGGGCTTCCGGCAGCGGATAGGTTCCCTCCTGCTCGATCGGATTCTGCGTGGCCAGCACCAGAAACGGCTGCGGCAGCGGATAGGTCGTGTCACCGATAGTAACCTGCTGCTCCTGCATGGACTCAAGCAATGCCGACTGGACTTTGGCGGGAGCGCGGTTGATTTCGTCAGCCAGAATGAAATTGGCGAAGACAGGCCCCTTCTTGGTCGTGAACGCTCCGTCCTTCTGATTGTAGACGAGCGTCCCCACGAGGTCCGCCGGCAACAAGTCCGGTGTGAACTGAATCCGTTGGAATTGTGCGGAAACAGTCGCGGCCAGCGTCTTGATGGTCAGCGTCTTCGCCAGCCCGGGCACACCCTCCAGCAGGACGTGACCATTGCTGAACAACCCGATCAGGAGGCGTTCGAGCATGTACTTCTGCCCAACGACAATTTTCCCGGCCTCGGTCAGAATCCGGTCTGCCAGTTCAGCCTCGCGCTCTATGCGCAGCGTCAGTTCGCGGATATCCGCATCCATGCAAGTTTTTGCTTTCGTTAGTTTTAAAGAAAATCTCGGGAATTTAACAGATAAACACCGGAGGACCGCACCAAGTTCCCATCCTGCCACAAAAAATTAGACCCCCATACGGGGATCTAAGTGGCACAAAATCCTGATGTATTTGCCTAACCTTGCGACTTGGCCGCCGAATCCGGCGTCCCGATCAGCTTGTTCAGCTCATCAATGTCGTTGACGTCCTTGCCCAGGTGATCGAGTTCCCACTGCGCATCCTTGACGAGGTTATCCTCCGGAAAACGCTTGATGAAACCTTGGTACGCCGCGCGTGCCTTCTCCACGTCCTTGACGTGATTCGCATATAAATACCCCGTCATGAACTGGCATTTTGGAGCATACGTGGAGTTCGGATACGATTGCACCAACTCCTCGTAGGACTTGATGGCAGTCGCAAAATCGTTCTGCTCCTGGGCCTTAGTGGCCTTCTCAAACAGCTCTTGTTCAGTCGGGCCGGACTTGCACCCGGCAAACACAATCAGACCGGCCACACAAGCCAACAGTGCGATCGGAAGTAAAACGCGGCGCATCTATGAAACCTCTTGTTTTCAGTTCTCTTGATCAGCCCGGCGGCCAGCGGAACTCGCGCCCGCCCAGCAGGTGCACGTGGAGGTGCGCCACCGACTGCCCGGCCGCCTCCCCATTATTGATGACCACTCGATAGCCCGACTCTTCCAAGCCCAACTGCTTGGCCAAATCCCGGGCGGTAACCAGCAATTTTCCGAGCAACACAGCATCCTCAGGAGCCGATTGCGCGAGACCCGGCAACGGCTTCTTAGGGATGATTAGGACATGCGTAGGGGCCATCGGGTTGATGTCCCGAATCGCAATTAAGTCTTCAGTTTCCAGAAGTTTATCAACAGGAATCTCGCCTGCGATCATCCTTCCGAAAATCGTTTGACCCATCTTACTTCTTGGCAGCGGTGCCGGCAAGTTTGGCAGCCTTAGCTTTGGCCAAGGCGCGGCGCCGCTTTTTGCGGTGCACGATCTTCATGATGGTCTTGTTACGGCACATATCGTCCTCTCAGGTGAAGTTGTTTAAGTCTCTCAATATAGGGCACGTAAGGAAAATATTCAAGCCCACCGCACCGATTGTTGCAGACATCCGTTCCGGAGGTTCTTGACAACTATCGGGAAAATCATTAGATTCGTGCTTCTTTCCGGAGTAGCTCAGCGGTAGAGCGGGTGGCTGTTAACCACTAGGTCGGGGGTTCGAATCCCTCCTCCGGAGCAAGGCTAAGCCGCCCAAATACGGGCGGCTTTTTTCATTTTGGTAAAGTCGTATGCGATATCTTACCCTCTTCATCGCCGGTGGCCTTGGGACTCTCTGCCGCTACCTACTGTCGATCAGCGTGACCGAACGCACGGACCCTCACTTTCCGTGGGGGACTTTGGCCGTGAATCTGATCGGCTGCACTGCGATCGGCCTGCTGCTCGGGTTTGACCGTTTGGACCGGTTTCGGTGGTTTGACCTGCGCCTTTTGGCCGTAACTGGCTTTCTGGGCGGCTTCACCACGTTCTCGGCCTTTTCAGCCGAGGCGCTTCTGTTGTTTGAGGCCCGCCGGCATCTGCTTGCCCTTACTTACATCGCGCTCTCGGTGGTTGGGGGTTTGGCACTCTGCGCCCTTGGCTATTGGTCCGCCCGAGTCGTCGTGCGTTGATGCTTGACGTTCCGCCCGAATCGCTCTATATTAAGGCATGATCACAATTTCCGACAAACGCGGCGGGGCCTCCCGCCTCACGCCCGAAGATCGCTACCTCTTCAATGAGGGCAGCCATTTCCGGTTGTACCAGAAGCTCGGTTCGCATCCGGAAATCCGCGACGGACAGCCCGGGGTAGCCTTTGCCGTTTGGGCGCCCGACGCAAGAGATGTCGCGGTCATCGGTGACTTTAACGGATGGGATCCAGCCAATAACCGGTTGACGCAAATCGAGCAGAGTGGCATCTGGGAGGGGTTTCTCACGGGAGTGAAAGCGGGCGACAACTACAAGTACCGCATTCGTGGGCGCTCGTCCAATTACGAAGTGGATAAGGCCGATCCGTTCGCCTTCCGCACGGAGATGCCGCCCAAGACAGCCTCAGTTGTACACGACAACCGCTATGATTGGCACGATCAGGATTGGATGAGCAGCCGTGCCCAACACAATCATGACGGCGCGCCAATCAGTATTTATGAGTTGCACCTCGGCAGTTGGGATCGCGTCGCGCATGACAACAACCGCTCCCTGCACTACCGCGAGCTTGCACCGCGTCTGATCAAATACTTGACCGAAAACGGCTTCACGCACGTGGAGTTCATGCCCATCATGGAGCATCCCTACTACGCTTCGTGGGGCTACCAGGTGAGCTCGTATTTCGCACCGACGGCCCGCTACGGTTCGCCGCAGGATTTGATGTACTTGATAGACCAATTGCATCAGCACGGCATCGGCGTCATCCTTGATTGGGTCCCGTCGCATTTTGCGACGGACGAGTTTGCGCTGGGCTATTTTGACGGCACCTATGTTTACGAACATGCCGACCGTCGTCAGGGCTTCCACCCCGATTGGGGCAGCTTCATCTTCAACTACGGCCGCGACGAAGTCCGCAGCTTCCTGATCAGCTCCGCTTTTTACTGGCTGGACGTCTATCATGTGGATGGTATTCGCGTAGACGGCGTGGCCTCGATGCTCTACCTTGATTATTCGCGGCAGTCCGGCGAGTGGATACCGAACCGCTATGGCGGCAAAGAGAATATTGACGCCATCGAGTTTCTCAAGCGCCTCAATCATGAAACGCTGACGGCCTTCCCCGATACGATTCCAATCGCCGAAGAGAGCACTTCATGGGCGATGGTTTCACGTCCTCCCTATCTGGGCGGTCTGGGGTTCCGCATGAAGTGGGACATGGGCTGGATGCACGATACGCTCGAGTATATGAAGCTCGATCCCATCTTCCGCAAGTATCACCACCACCTGCTCACGTTCCGAATGCTGTACGCGTGGACGGAGAATTTCGTCTTGCCGCTGTCGCATGACGAAGTTGTCCACGGAAAAGGTTCGCTGCTGGGCCGGATGAGCGGAGACATGTGGCAGAAGTTCGCCAATCTGCGCCTGCTCTTTGCCTACATGTGGTCCATGCCGGGTAAGAAGCTGCTCTTCATGGGTGGAGAACTGGGACAGTGGCGCGAGTGGAATCATGATGGGACGATTGACTGGAATCTCCTCGAGTTTCCCTCGCACGCCGGTATGCAGAAATGGGTGCGCGATCTAAATCTGTTGATGCGCCACGAACCGGCACTGCATAAGCATGACTTTCATGCGGACGGATTTGAGTGGGTGGACTGTCATGACAGTGACCAGTCGGTCATCAGTTTCCTGCGCCGCGGCGACGCGGGAGACTCCCCGATTCTGGTAGCGCTCAACTTCACTCCTGTTCCGCGCTACAACTACCGCGTGGGTGTTGACGTACCGGGCAAGTGGACGGAGGTCCTGAACAGCGACTCGACTGCCTATTGGGGTTCAGGCGTGGGCAATATGGGCTGCATCGCCACGACCGATCAGCCGTCACACGGCAAATCGCACTCGCTTTCTTTGACGATCCCTCCGCTTGGCGCCGTGTTCCTCAAGAGCCCGGCACCGAAAACGATTTCCGCATAGCTCTCATATTTTCGTCTTGCCTTGTGCGCAGTTGGCATTGTGCACGCAACGTTGTCGGTTCATCCGTTCGTCTTAACCCCCAAACTTGTGAGCGCAATACCTACCCCGGGCCTGCTCGCGCAGCTCAAGCAGTTCGAGCGCCCGTTCTGGATGCTGAACATCATGGAGATGATCGAACGGCTCGCCTATTACGGCGTGCGCGTCGTCATTCCCATCTACATCGCTCAGGCCGACGAGGTCGGCGGGCTGCACTTCACGCAGACGCAGAAGGGCGAAATATTCTTCGTCTGGGCGCTCGTGCAGTCACTCGTGCCGATGTTTTCCGGAGGCTTCGCCGACCGCTACGGATATAAGCGGACGATTTCAATCAGCATCGCGCTCAAAGCCATCGGCTATCTGCTTATGGCCACGCAGCGCGATTATTATTCGTTCATGTTCGGGTGCGCAGTGCTCGCGTTCGGCACGGCCGTTTTTAAGCCCGGCATTCAGGGCACGCTGGTGCAGTCCATCAAGAAGGAAACCTCCTCTGTAGGTTGGGGCACCTTCTACATGGTCGTGAATATCGGGGGCTTCCTCGGGCCACCGCTCGCTCACTTTCTCTACGGATACTCGTGGCCCGCGGTTTTCTATGGTTGCGCGGTGATCGTCTGCCTCAACTTCCTGATGCTCTTCACGTATAAAGAAGTTCCGGCCGGCGGAGACCAGACGGGCACGCCGTGGACGATCTTCAAGACGACGTGCATCAACATGGCCCGTCCGTGGTGGTTGATTCCAGTGGCATCGGGTCTGATCGCGGCGGCCTTCCTTGTTCCCCTCGACTCAAATATCCGGCTCGGCGTCGTTTTCGTCTCACTCGGCGCATTGATCGTCCGAACGACACGGGTCGGTGCCTTCATCTGGCTGATGTCGGGCTTCTGGCTCATGTTCATGCAGCTTTTTGACATGTTGCCGAACTTCATCGTGGACTGGGTTGACAGTTCAGCCATCGTGACGGCATTGAATCTGCCGTCGTGGATGTGCGATGTGACACCACGCGGCACGATGATCACGCAGGAGTGGATGATCAACGCCAACTCCGGCCTAATCGTCGTCTTTGTGATCTTCGTCTCATATATGGTTGCCCGCATGCGCCGACTGACCTCAATTCTGTCGGGCGTCCTCATCGCCTCGGCCGGTCTGGTTGCGGCGGGATTCACGATGTCCGGCTACCTATGCATTCTGGGCATTTTTCTCTTCAGCATCGGAGAGATGCTGGCGAGTCCAAAGATGAACGACTACCTCGGTGTGATCGCCCCCGAAGGCCAGAAGGCGCTTTACATGGGTTACGCGAATATCCCGCTTGCCATTGGCTGGAGTTACGGTTCGCTGCGCGGCGGTCAGGTGTATGATGAGATGGGTGACAAGGCCAATCTCTCGTTGCGTTACCTTGACAGCAAGTTCGGAATTCATGCGGGCATGTCGCAGTCCGACCTTGTGGCCGCGGCGCAATCCGCGGGAGCCGATGTGCAGACCGCGACCCGCGCCGTCGCCGACGCCTTCGTGCAAGGTGAGGGTATCGCTCGCACGAAGGCCACGGAATTCTTGGGCCTGATTAGCGGCATGGACGCCAAGCAGGTCACGCAAACGTTGTGGGACACCTATCATCCCTATGAACTATGGTACCAGTTTGCCGCGATGGGAATACTTTCCGCGATTGGCGTTGCGATTTACGCGCAATTTGCGCAAAAGTGGCAGGCCAAGGACGTGTAGCGGCCAACGTGCAATCTCTGTCTGACAAGGAACGACTAACATGATCCAGCCAGCGCGACGCACCGAAAAAGTCACCTACGCCGTTCGCGATGTGGTGGTATTGGCGCAGCAAGTCGCCGCCACGGGCCGCCAAATGCTCTATCTGAATATCGGCGATCCCAACCTGTTTGATTTTGCGACGCCCGATCACATCATTGACGCGACCACCAAGGCGATGCGCGACAATCACAATGGATATGCACCGTCCACGGGTATCCCGTCGGCGATTGCCGCGATTCGCCGCGACGCGGAACGCAATCGCATCGGCAACATTCAGGACATATTCGTCACGACAGGCGCGAGCGAAGCGATTGATGTCTGCCTGTCAGCGTTGGTGAATGCCGGCGAGAATGTACTCACTCCAACTCCGGGCTATCCGCTCTATACGGCACTTCTGGCGAAGCTCGAAGCGCAGGAAGTCCCCTATTACTTGAACGAGCAGAACGGTTGGCAGCCCGATCTCGACGACATCGCGTCGAAGATCAACGCCAAGACGCGCGCAATCGTTCTGATCAATCCGAACAATCCGACCGGTTCAGTCTGCGAACGTGCGACACTCGAAGGCATCCTTGAACTGGCGCGCCGCCACAATCTGGTCATTTTCGCCGACGAGATCTACGACAAACTGATTCTCGACGGCGGCCAGCATCTTTCGATTGCATCGCTCGATCCCGATCATCCGATGGTCACATTCAATGGTATGTCGAAGGCCTACGTCGCTCCGGGCTACCGGATCGGCTGGGGCATCGTCAGCGGCAAGCGCGAGTTGGTGAAGGACTATGTTGAAGCGATCAACAAACTGCTGCGGGCGCGTCTGTCGGCCAATCACCCTGAGCAGTTCGCCATCGCGCCCGCTCTCGACGGTGACCAATCGCATTTGACGGCCATCAAGCACAAGCTCTCGCGCCGCCGTGACATTTCGGTCGAGATGCTTAACGCTATTCCCGGCATGTCATGCGTTCCGCCGCGCGGCGCATTCTACGCTTTCCCGAGTTTGCACATTGAAGGCGACGATGAGCGCTTCGTCCAAGAGCTAATCAAGGCCACCGGCGTCGTCACTGTTCACGGATCAGGTTTCGGCCAGCGCCCCGGCACGAAACACATTCGAATCGTGTTTCTGCCTCAAGAGGAGACGCTTCGCCGGGCCTATGGATTGATCGGTGAGTTCATTGCCGAGTACGCGGCAGTGACCGCCTAACCGGTACATACGTTTCGAAATAGAAAAGCCCTTGCATCACTGCAAGGGCTTTTCAGTTATCATAAGTCGAACGTGCTACGGTATCGCCGCCAGCATTGCCTGCACCAATTGATCGGGGAACATGCCCAGCATGACGATCAACAGCGCGGAAACAACGAGCGCAAATTTGTAGCTCATCGGCTGAAGCACAGCCACATCGCCCTCGGGCTTGGCCATGTACAACGACGAAATCACGCGCAAATAGTAGTACGCACCGACCGCGCTGTTCAGCAGACCAATGATCGCGAGCGTCAAGTGGCCTTCTTTGATCGCTTCGGAGAAGACGTACAACTTCCCGAAGAATCCCGCCGTCGGCGGTATGCCAATCAGCGACAGCATGAAAACGGTCATCGTCAAACCCAGCACCGGATGAATCGTGCCCATGCCGCGCAAGGCGTCGAATGAATAGTCACCCTTGCCGCGCTGGTTCAGGAGCATTAGCACACCGAAAGCGCCGAGGTTCATCAACGCATAGCCGATCAGATAGAAACTCGCGGCGGCGAATGACTCGCGCGTGCCGGTGACGATTGCCAACAGCATATAGCCCGCATGCGCGATGGAGGAATAGGCCAGCATGCGCTTAACGCTCGTCTGCTTCAGCGCAACAACGTTACCAACGGTCATGGTCAGCGCCGACAGAATAGACAGTGCCATCACCCAATGCTCGGACGACGCCGCCAGGGCTTGCCCGAAGACACGGATCAAACCCACAAAAGCCGCAGCCTTCGCGCCCGTGGACATCAAAGCCGTGATCGTCGTCGGCGCGCCTTCATACACATCTGGCGACCAGAAATGGAACGGTACGGCCGAAATCTTGAATGCAAAGCCCACCAGCAGCAGCGCAATGCCGCTAATCGTCATCGGCCCGATGCTCGAGCTCTCGCGCAGCGTCTGGCTGATAACTGCGTAGTCCAAGGATCCGACGCCGCCGTAGATTAGCGCCATGCCGTAGAGGAGGAACGCCGACGAGAACGCACCCAGGACGAGGTATTTCATCCCGCCTTCAATTGAAGCCGGATCATTGCGCCGCAGGCCAACCAACACATAGAGACAGATGGACATCGTCTCGAGACCGACGAAGAACAACAGCAGGCTCGCCGCCGACGCCATGACCATCATCCCGAACACGCACATCGTCAGGAGCGAGTAATACTCTCCCAGCCGGATGTTGCGGAACTTCATGTACAGCGGCGAGTATATCGCCGTAACGATACCGACAAAAGCGAACAGCGCGCGGAACCACTCCGTCAGGCCGTCATTGAACACTTGGCCCGACATCAGCATCTTGCTGTCGCCCGGCGACACGAATGCCAAGCCGCCCGCGACAGCCAAGCCGAGCACCGTTACATTCTTGGCGGCGGAGGCGTTGCGTTCCTTGGCGGCAATATCCGTCAGGATGGCCAGCAAGGCGGTCACGACAACGACCAATTCCGGCAGCACGCCGAGGAAGTCCTGCATACCCATTATGGCAGCACTCCCATCAAATGTGAAAATTCGCCCTGCTGAAACCTGTCCAGAATCAACTGCAGCGACGGCTCCATGCGCACCAACAGGGGATCGGGATAGACGCCGATCCAAATGGCCAGCACAATCAGCACCAGAATCGGCAGGGCTTCAAAGGCCGTGATGTCCTTGAGCTTCTGATTCTCATCGTGGACAATCTTGCCATAGAAGACGCGCTGATACATCCACAACAAATAGACGGCGGCCAGAATCACCCCCGATGTGGCGATCACACCATAGAGCGTGTTTGACGCGAAAGTACCGAGCAGAATTAGAAACTCGCCCACGAATCCGTTCGTCGTCGGCAGTCCGATGGAGGACAAGGCCACGATCAGAAACAGCACTGCGAACACCGGCATGACCTTAGCGATACCGCCGTAATCGGCGATCATGCGCGTGTGCCGACGCTCATAGATCACACCAACGAGCATAAACAAAGCGCCGGTGGAGATGCCATGATTGATCTGCTGCAAAAGCGAGCCCGTGAGACCTTGCTCATTTAACGCAAACGTGCCGAGCATCACGAACCCGAGATGCGCCACGGACGAATAGGCTACGAGCTTCTTCATGTCCTTTTGCACCATAGCCACCATTGCGCCGTACGTGATGCCTATCAACGCCAGCCAACTGATCCATGGTACAAATTCGAGCGTCGCCTGCGGGAACATCGGCAAGCAGAACCGCAAGAACCCGTACGTTCCCATCTTGAGCAGCACACCGGCAAGAATCACCGAGCCCGCAGTCGGGGCCTCCGTATGCGCGTCGGGCAGCCACGTATGCAGCGGGAACAGCGGAACCTTGATTGCAAATGCCAATCCGAATGCAAGGAACAGCCAGCGCTGGACGTCCAGCGCGTATTTTGACTGATCCGTGGCCATCAAGAGGTCAAACGTATGTTTGCCGGTCTCGGGGTCGAGCGTATGAAAATAGACATACAACACGCCCGCCAGCATCAGGACCGAGCCTGCCATCGTGAACAGGAAGAACTTGATCGTGGCATATAGCCTGCGCTGTCCGCCCCATACGCCGATCAAGAAGAACATCGGCACGAGCATGACTTCCCACATCACATAGAAGACAAACAGATCGAGCGCGGCAAACACGCCGACCATACCCGCTTCAAGCAGGAGGAAGAAAAAGTGATACTCCTGCACCCGCTCGTTGATGCTGTTCCAACTGCTGAGAATGCAAAGCACCGTCAGCAGAGTGGTCAGCATGATCAGGAACAAGCTGATGCCGTCCACACCGAGATGCCATTCGGCCCCGATCGACGGAATCCACTGCATCTTCTCGACCATCTGGAAACTGGCTTCGCCAACCTGGAAATTGGCGTAAACAACCAGCGAGACTGCAAACGCCAACAGCGACGCGCCCAAAGAGAACCAGCGAATCAAACCCGGCGCCGTCCGTGGTAGGAACAGCACCAGCAGGGCGGCGACGGCAGGAACAGCGATGCACAGGGTTAACAACATCTGTTTACCCCAGCACCGACCAAATGAGCATACCCAAAAGGAACACGGTACCGGCTCCCATCATCACCGCATAGTTCTGCGTGACGCCGGTTTGGATTCGGCGCACGATCCCGCCGAGGCCGGACATCGTCGAACCCACACCGTTGACAGCACCGTCCACCGTGCCCTGATCCACATATTGGGCGAACAGTTCGGACGCCTTCACGAATGGCTTCGAGAACACGCCGTCATAGATCTGATCCACCCAGTACTTATTATAGAGCAGATTGCGCATCCCGGACTTGCCCAGCGACTCGACGGTCGCCGACTTGCCGAGGTACCAACTGCGGGCCAACAGAATCCCGATGACCGCCACCATGACGGACACGACCATCAATACATATTCTGCCGTCGGCACGCCGTGATGGCCGCCGCCGTGCTCGCCGTGCGTGCTGATCACCGGCGCCAGCCAGTCCGCAAAGAAGTTGTGGCCGCCCAGTGCATGGGGCACGCCGACATAACCGCCCAGAATAGACAATCCGGCCAGTACCATAAGCGGCACGGTCATCAGCTTGGGCGATTCATGCAGATGATGCTCCTGCGCCTTCGTCCCGCGGAATTTGCCGTAGAACGTCAGATACAGTAATCTGAAAATATAGAAGGCCGTGCAAAACGCGGCGGTCGCTCCCAACACCCACAGCGGATAGTGGTGCGATTCGAACGTCTTCCACAGAATCTCGTCTTTTGAGAAGAATCCGGCCAGTCCGGGAATACCGGCGATAGCCAGCGTCCCCACGAGGAACGTCCAATAGGTCGTCGGCATCTTGCTCTTCAAACCACCCATGCTGCGGATGTCTTGTTCGTCGGACATGCCGTGAATGACCGAGCCTGATCCGAGGAACAATAGTCCCTTGAAGAAAGCGTGTGTCATGAGATGGAAAACAGCCGCGGTATAGGCCCCGACCCCGCACGCCAGAAACATGAAGCCCAACTGACTGACCGTGGAGTACGCCAGAACCTTCTTAATGTCGGTCTGCACCAGACCAATTGTGGCCGCGAACAGCGCGGTCAAGCCACCCACCCACGCGACAACTTCCATTGCAACCGGTGACAGCGAGAACAGGAAGTTCGAGCGGGCAATCATATAGACGCCCGCCGTGACCATCGTTGCCGCATGGATCAGAGCCGAAACTGGCGTTGGACCAGCCATGGCATCGGGCAACCACGTATAGAGCGGCAATTGCGCCGACTTGCCGGTTGCGCCGGTAAACAGGAGCAGGCAAATCGCGGTAATCACGCCCGTGCCGACCGTATAGGCCTGCGCCATCGGTTGGATCTCGCGGAAATTGATCGTCCCGAAGGTCGTCCAGATGAGGAAGATCGCAAGCAGGAAGCCGAAATCCCCGATGCGGTTCATGATGAACGCCTTCTTGCCCGCAGATGCCTTGAGCTCGTCCGTGTACCAGAAGCCGATCAACAGATATGAACAGAGACCGACTCCCTCCCAACCGACAAACATGACCAGATAGTTGCTGCCCATGACCAGCAGCAACATGAAGAAGACGAACAGGTTCAGGTAGATGAAGAATTTCCTGAATCCCTCATCCCCATGCATGTAGCCGATCGAGTAGATATGGATCAGGAACGACACGCCTGTGACGATCAACATCATGATCATCGAGAGCGGGTCTGCCA